>NZ_JAHKQX010000014.1:0-166502 GCF_019345515.1 Shewanella sp. NKUCC06_TVS
TGGCTAAAGACGGAAAAAAGCCAACCGCCCGAACAAGTCCCCAGTGTGCATTGGGCTTATCTAAGATTAGGAAAACTCGCGGGCTGGAATGACAGCAAACGAAGCGGAATTATGGGCTGGGAAAGGTTATGGCAAGGATGGTTTAAACTGCAAACCATCCTTGAAGGTTACCAGCTAGCCTTGTCTCTTGAGCAAAAGATGTGATCAAGAGACAGATTAAAAAATGGGGTTCGACACAGGTTGCCACACAGGAATAGTCAGCGTTAGCAACGGATACATAAGACTCAGAGGCTATTGATTGATATCCAATTCATTATGGATCAATACCACGCACTGGGAAGCAAACAGCATCTTTGGCCCTAAGCTAATCTTTTGCGCGCCGAGTCGTTTCAAGGTATTAAAACTTTTCTTCGGCATAGGAATATGATCGGTCAGCAAAAAGCACGGATTACCCACAAATTCTTGCTCACGGATTGAAGTGCCCTTCTTATCCATCATAAACAATTGATAATCCACCGCGAGGTCCTGTACCAGCTTTTCAAAACTGATAGTGCTAACACTGATGCCCTCGTCAACAACACGGGTTTGCTCCTTCGTCATGCCCCGAGAAATATCTAAGGCTTTGGCAATTTTAGTGAGCAAAGCTTGCTCGTGAAAACCACCAATATGGCAAATATTTCGAGTATCGAAGCAAATAGTGCGGGAAAAATCATGGGTACTTTCTAGCACCAAATAAACGACAACATCGTTTCGATGGGACTGAGCCACAAAGATAGTGTTCATCAGGGTATGAGCTAAAATCTCGGTATGCGCCTCTTGGCCGACAGAAGCCAAAAACAACTGACTGTCAGTAGGTGCTGATCTTGCTCGTAAAACAAACGCGCGCATAGGTAAATGTCCTACTCAATAATGTCTTAAATGCTAAATGGCAGATGCATATAATTTGTGAAATTGACGATTTCGCCTTGGAAATTTTTGCCTTTTGCCTTTTGCTGTGCCAAAGCCAGCCTAATCACTCGAACTTGAACCTTAGTCGCAAGCAGCGTTAATCATATCGGCAGCGAAAAGGTATAAAAAACAAAACCCGTATAGCAATGCTAACACGGGGTTTTGTTTTACTTAACTGCTGGTTATTTTAATGATTAAAACAAACTAACAAAAAGTATCTAATTTGATCGGTATGAGAAGATTCGAACCTCCACTCCCTGATACTCTATAACAGTGAACCGCTTAATCATAACCTGCTAAATTTAAACATAAATAATGTAATTTTGCACGTTTAAATTACCTCAACAATTTATGTACAATTACACGAAAATGCGATATCAAGGCTACAAGTACAACAAATTGAGCGTATTCAAACAAAATAACATCCCATTAGTTGTAATCAATATCGGATAACAACCAATGGGAGCTAGGGAATACCTACAATCCCTGCATTTTCCCGATTCAGCAATGTGCTCTGACGCGGTGGCCATACGTGCAGGAATCACTCAGCACGTCACCGTTCATATAGATAATTCCAGTATCAGGACATAGTTAAGGGGAGCCTTAACTTGCCTTAACAGGCCAAGAAAGGACGAATATTGTTCCTCCACGACCCGATGGCTGGCAGGCCACGTGGCCGCCGTGAGCTTCAGCAATTGTTTTAACCACTGCGAGACCGAGTCCACTGCCACCACTTTTTCGAGAGCGAGACGGATCTACTCGGCGAAATGCTTCGAATACGTAGCTTGCTGCCTCATCAGGGATACCAGGGCCTTCATCTTCGACGCTGAGATAACAGCTTGCCCCCGAGCGGTAAAATCGTACAGTCAAAGTGCCAGGATCAGCATGCTGGCGTGCATTTTCCAGCAGCGCCATCAGCGCCTGCCGTATTCGTATAGCATCACAGTAAACTTTAAGTCTTGTATCAAGTTCCTGCTTCAGTATGAGTCCCTTAGCGTCTAACACCGCCGCGAAAGTCTCAATCACCGCACTAAGTTCCTCGGCTAAACAGACCTCATCCCGCTGTAACTCTAGATGTCCACTGTCATTGAGGCTCAGCACTCGTAAATCTTCGATCAGGTGATTGAGGCCTTCAACCTGCCGTAACAGTCCCTCGAACAACTCACTGCTGGGGCTAAAAACACCTTCCGCTAAGCCCTGCAACCGACCACGCAGAATAGTGACTGGGGTACGGAGTTCGTGAGCGATTGCTGCGTTCCAAAACTCCCGTTCGCGAGTCATATACTCTAGGCGCTCGGCCATAGCATTAAAGTCACTCACCAGTTGCGCCGTCTCCCCCATCGCATGTTGGTCCATTCGCGCACGCGCGTTGAGCTTGCCTTGGGCGACTTCGCGTAGGCTATATGCCACAGAGTTCAGTGGTGTAAGAATGCGCCGTGACAGGCGAATGGCAACAAATAGCGCCATCCCCAACGCGGCTATGATAGTGCAAACTATCCATAGCATCTCCATCTGAGAAGGCATCCAGGTTTCGGATATACTGCCTGGCAGGTAGGCCACTGCAATGGCATAGAATACATAGGAGCCAAACACTGACAGGAAAATGATGCCTAACGTCATTACCGCTAGGGACTGGATAATTTGCCTGCGCAAACCCGGTGTTTGCCTCATACTTCACCACCAAAGCGATAGCCAACCCCCCAGATACTGAGCGGCACGCCTTGAATATCGAGGGCTTCAAGCTTTTTACGTAGCTTACTGATATGGCTGTCTACAGTGCGTTCCTGAGTATCGCCCTCAGGCAAGCAATTAATTAACAGCTCCTCACGGCTAAAAGCACGTTTCGGTGTACGCATCAAGCAAGCGAGCAGTTTGAACTCGGTCAAGGTCAGATCCAGAGCCTGCTGCTGACCGTTACAGATTACGCTAGCCTCGTGGCTGTCTAAGTCGATTTGGAACTGGCCGACGCGCAACATTTGGGTATTTATAGGCGTGTTAGTGCGGGCGCGTCGCAGTACCGCCTGCACCCTAGCCACCACCTCGGCGGGATTGAATGGTTTAACCACGTAGTCGTCAGCACCAAGGCGTAACCCCATTAATTTATCGATATCCTGATCAAGCGCAGTGAGCATGATCACCGGCGTGTCACCACGGGAGCGAATTTCATTCAGTACATTCCAGCCATCGAGATTCGGCATCTGTACATCGAGCAGTAATAGATCGGGCTTAAATATTTGGTGCATAGCTAGCGCTTGGATACCATCGATAGCGTGTTGAGTTCGCAGCCCACTACGCTGCAAATAAGCGATAAGGATATCGGCAATCTCTGCTTCATCCTCTGCAATTAACACCAGTGCCGAAGTCATAGAACTTACGGACGCATTGAGATTAGCCATGGATTGCCCCAACGTTAAAATTGCTGAACTTTATCATCCCCTCCATACATTCTCCACAATGTCTCGAATAATTCGCAATACTGACTCGTCATAATTCAGCATTAGTTCTCTAGCGTTTGATAAAACGCCATTAGTGAGATCGCTGTACATTGAGGAGAGTAGATTATGTACATCAAACAGCGGCACTTAAGCTTTGTGTTAGTTGTAGGAATTGCCGTGTTGGGATTGGTAGGTTGTGATTCAGCGGTACAGGATGAAGAGACAATTGCTCCGGTTCAAGTGTCAGTGATGACATTAGAAAATGAAGCACTATTGGTGACTAAAGATCTGCCCGGTCGTGTCTCTGCGGTTCGCAGCGCTGAGATCCGCGCGCAAATTAGCGGCATAGTGCAAGGTCGTCTCTTCGAACAAGGCGCCGAGATAACATCTGGCACTGTGCTGTTCCAAATAAATCCAGCGCCATTTAAAGCCGATGTCGATATTGCTGCGGCAGCGTTACAACGTGCCGAAGCGGTATGGGTTCGGGCTCGTCAAGAAGCCGATCGCTTGGCCTCTTTGATACAAACCAAGGCCGTCAGCCAACAAATGCATGACGATGCGATTTCCCAGCGTGATCAGGCTGCCGCAGATGTAGCCCAAACCAAAGCGACGCTGGCACGGCGTCAGTTAGATCTACAGTTTGCCAACGTAGAGGCACCAATCTCCGGACGTATAGATGAAGCATTAGTGAGTGAAGGTGCATTGGTCTCACCGACCGATACCACACCCATGGCGAGGATCCAACAAATAGACCAAGTGTACGTTGATGTACGTTTGCCAGCATCAATGTTGGAGGCGATGCGTCAGCAGGGCAACTCTGGAGCCCCGGAGTTGGCTGTTGAGATCCTTAGCAGTAGTGGTACGCCTCTTGGCATGCAGGGGCATATCTTATTTTCCGGCATTCAAGTAGATGCAGGTACTGGCGATGTACTGCTGCGCGTACTGGTAGATAACCCGCAGCATCGTCTGTTACCCGGTCTTTACGTAAAAGCTCGCATTCCACAAACTTACTATCCTACGGCTCTGAACGTGCCTCAGCAGGCTGTGACTCGCAAAGCTGGCCAACCCCAAGTGTGGGTGCTTGATGGGCAAGCTAAAGTGCAACCTGTGGCCGTTAAGGTCGATGAATTGGTGGCAGGTCACTATCACGTAGTATCCGGCCTAAGCGCTGGTCAGCAGATAGTTGTTGAAGGCATCGAACGCCTAAGCCCAACTGCGCAGGTCGTCGCGCGCCCTTGGCAACCTACTATTGCTAATCAGCAACTTAGCGCTGTCGTACGCTAAATTTGGAGAAGTCGCCATGCCGCAGTTTTTCATCAACCGCCCAGTATTTGCTTGGGTGATAGCCTTATTTATCGTACTGATTGGCGTCATCGCCATTCCACAGTTACCCATCTCCCGCTACCCATCAGTGGCACCCGTGTCGGTGAGCATTTATGCCGCTTATCCAGGAGCCACGCCACAGACACTTAATGACTCAGTGGTAAGTCTAGTCGAGCGCGAATTGTCAGGAGTGAAGAACTTACTCTACTTCGAATCATCAGTTGACAGCTCGGGCAGTGCACAGATCACAGCTACCTTTAAACCGGGCACGAATGCTGAAATGGCCCAAGTGGACGTGCAAAACCGCATTAAGGCTGTCGAACCACGCCTACCTCAAGTTGTACGGCAGAGCGGTCTGCAGGTTGAATCGGCCGCTTCAAGCTTTTTGATGATGATTGGTATGACCTCACCTAACGGCCAATTCGACGAAATCGCGCTAAACGACTATTTGGCGCGCAATATTGTCGAGGAGTTGCGCCGAATCGACGGTGTTGGTCGCGTGCAATTATTCGGTGCCGAGCAAGCCATGCGCGTCTGGGTAGACCCAAATAAACTCACCGCCTATGGCCTGACAATGAACGACCTTGCTATCGCTATTGAGCAGCAAAACGCACAAATAGCCCCAGGGCGACTCGGTGATGAACCTGTCTTACAGGGACAACGACTGACGGTCCCCCTAACAGTGCAAGGACAACTCAGCACGCCCGAGGAGTTCGCTGCTATCGTCCTACGTGCCGGTGCCGATGGTGCAAAATTGGTGCTCGCAGATGTTGCTCGGGTCGAGCTTGGCGCTCAGTCCTATGGTTTTTCTAACCGTGAGAATGGTGTGGCGGCGACCAGTGCTGCTATCCAGCTCTCGCCAGGAGCCAACGCTGTACGCACAGCTTCTGCGGTACGTGAACGCCTAGCCGAACTGGCGCCGATGATGCCAGCTGGCATGAACTACTCAGTGCCATTCGATACAGCTCCCTTCGTCAAAGTGTCTATCGAAAAAGTAATCTATACCCTGTTTGAAGCTATGGCGCTGGTATTTATGGTGATGTTCCTGTTCCTGCAGAACCTGCGCTACACACTTATACCAGCTATCGTCGCGCCCATAGCGCTACTCGGTACCTTCGCGGTGATGTTACTGGCAGGCTTCTCAATCAACTCGCTGACCATGTTCGGCATGGTGCTGGCCATTGGCATTATTGTTGACGATGCTATTGTGGTGGTGGAAAACGTTGAGCGACTGATGGCTACCCAAGGACTGTCGCCGCGAGAGGCAACCTCACAGGCGATGAAGGAAATTACCGGCGCGGTGATCGGTATCACGCTAGTGCTGACCGCCGTATTCATCCCCATGGCCTTCGGTAGCGGCTCAGTGGGAGTGATCTATCAACAATTCACTTTGTCGATGGCGGTGTCTATTCTGTTTTCGGCCTTCCTCGCACTGACCCTAACGCCAGCACTATGCGCCACGCTACTGCGCCCAGTTAGTGCTGATCACCATCAAAAAGGCGGTTTCTTCGGCGCCTTCAACCGTGGATTTGAACAACTCACCGCAGGCTACAGTGAACGCGTAGCACGATTGGTTGGACGCAGTGGACGTATGATGGCGGCATTCGCCGTACTCTGCATGGTGCTAGTCATCGCTGCAGGGCAATTGCCGTCATCCTTCCTGCCAGAAGAGGATCAAGGCTATTTCATGACCTCCATCCAATTAC
Source organism: Shewanella sp. NKUCC06_TVS (assembly GCF_019345515.1). NCBI lineage: Bacteria > Pseudomonadati > Pseudomonadota > Gammaproteobacteria > Alteromonadales > Shewanellaceae > Shewanella > Shewanella sp. NKUCC06_TVS. Next base: position 6,413 of record NZ_JAHKQX010000014.1, read on the forward strand.
CCACAGGCGCTACCAGCGAGCGCACGCTGGATGTGGTCAAAGCCTATGAGACACACGTCGCCTCACGCCCTGCGCTGGATGCCAACATGGTAGTCCAGGGCTTTAGCTTTGCAGGCTCCGGCCCCAATGCCGCCATGGCTTTCACTATGCTCAAGGACTGGGATCAACGAAATGGCGCCACAGCTGCCGAAGAAGCGGCACAGGCGCAACAAGCTATGGCTGATAACGTCGAAGGCACAGTGATGACCATGATGCCGCCAGCCATTGACGAGCTGGGCACCTCCTCGGGTTTCACTCTGTTCCTGCAGGATAGAGCTAACCGTGGCGAGGCTGCATTGCAAGCTGCACAGGCACAATTACTGGCACTGGCTGCGCAGAGCGAGGTGGTCAGCGATGTCTACCCAGACGGCCTACCGCCCGGTGAGAGCATTAGCCTGAATATCAATCGGTCAAAAGCCGAGGCTATGGGTCTGTCCTTTGCCACTATAAGCAATACTCTGTCGGCTGCCATGGGCTCACTGTACGTTAACGATTTCCCTAATGCCGGCCGTATGCAGCAAGTCATACTGCAGGCTGATGCCTCGGCGCGAATGCAATTGGATGACATGCTCGGCCTGCGCGTGCGCAATGCTAGCGGGGGCATGGTGCCTCTACGGGAAGTAGTGACGGCTGAATGGAAAGAGTCGCCGCAGCAAATGATGCGCTTTCAGGGCTTCCCTGCTATGCGTATTTCCGGGGGGGCTGCAGCAGGCGTTTCCAGCGGCGCAGCAATGACCGAGATGGAACGCTTAGTGGCGCAGTTGCCACAAGGGTTCGCGGTAGCGTGGACGGGGGCATCATTGCAAGAGCGCCAATCGGCGGCGCAGGCACCATTACTGATGTTGCTGTCCGCTCTGGTAGTATTTCTGGTACTCGCTGCGTTGTACGAAAGCTGGTCTATCCCACTGTCGGTGATGTTGGTCGTACCGCTAGGTCTGTTGGGCGCGGTAGCAGCAGTAATGTTGCGTGATATGCCTAACGATGTGTTCTTCAAGGTGGGAATGATCACCATCATCGGTCTATCGGCAAAAAATGCTATCCTCATCATCGAGTTCGCCCGCCAACTGCACGCCGAGGGCCATACGCTGATAGATGCTGCAGTGACCGCAGCACGCCTGCGTCTACGGCCAATTCTGATGACCTCATTGGCATTTACTCTCGGAGTGGTGCCCTTAATGCTTGCGAGCGGCGCCAGCGCAGAAACTCAGCATGCTATCGGTACTGGCGTATTCGGTGGCATGCTCAGTGGCACTTTGCTGGCAATATTCTTCGTACCGGCGTTTTTTGTCTTTGTCATCGGCACACAAGAGCGCTTGAGTGCCTGGCTTGCGCGGCATAATACTGCCAAATAGTCTCAGGAAATGAGCTGACGCCTCGCTAATGCTCTGTAGGAGTTTCGTGACACGAGCCAACAGAGCACTAGCGTTAGTCAATATATCTGTCATCATTTAAAAAGCTGGAAATATAGGTTCAGTAATAACAATAGTTTCAGCTTATGAGGCACTTAATCAAGTCTGTGAACACTCCAATCAAATAGTAATGTAATGCCGAACTCGCCCACAGGGCATGATTAGCTTTATGGAAAAATGAGTACTTTTAACCCATATACCGCGCGATATAAAGAAGATGAAGACGATCGAAGAGTTAGCAAAATCCTGATATCTAATTCTGCCGAAAAATAAAAAAGAGAGGCTACATTAGCCTCTCAAAAAATAGCAGGGGAGTACTTTAACTCAAGCAATAATTTTATTGCTAATATTTACGATGAATAAAACTTGAGATGTTGTGAGAGACAATAACGAGTCTCTCACTGATTTAGCGTTACTTTGTATTTAGAGCATGTTTGGCAGCATTTGTCCCTGCGATTTTACCGAAAATCACAGTATCAGCGACAGCGTTACCACCCAGTCGATTATACCCATGAACACCACCAGTCACCTCTCCCGCCGCAAATAAACCTTTGAGCGGTTGGCTTTGTATATCGAGTACTTCAGCTTTAGTGTCAATGGCAACTCCCCCCATAGTATGATGGATGCCAGGAGCAACTTTTACGGCATAATAAGGAGATTTTTCTATTGATAGTGGCATCTGCTCACGGTTAAATGCCTCATCTTTACCCTGTTTGAAATAATGGTTGTAGTTTGTGATAGTTTTGTCTAAAACACTTGGAGTCATTCCTGTTATTTTTGCAAGCTCTGCAACAGTATTGGCCTTTTCAAGCATTTCTAAATGATCATACCCCTGAACCATTTTAGCTTTTTTATATAATTCATTATCAAATACTAGCCAAGCATATTGTTCAGGTTGTTTTAGAATGGCATCAGAGGCTTTATCTCGAGTCGTTAATTCATTGATAAAGCGATTGCCTTCTTTATTAACCATTATGGCCCCGACACCTCGAACCGTTTCTGAAATTAATATACGGCTATCTTTTCCTACTGTTGGATGTGTCTGGATCCAATCAATATCAGTCATACTTGCACCGACTGCTTTAGCAAGTTCAATACCATCCCCAGTTGAAGTAATATTATTTGAACTTGTCATGCCTTTAAATGTAGGGCGATAAAAAGCAATCATTTCTTTGTTAAACCCATAACCACCTGTGGCTAAAACAACCGACTTAGCTGCAACCATATAGTGACCAGAGTGTTTACCGTGGATGACAACACCCACAATTTTTTGTTCATCATCAACAACCAGTTTAACTACTTTTGAGTTGAGTCTTGTATCAACCCCTTCTTTATCCGATGCTTTTCTTAGTACATCAATAATATGTGGACCAACACTTAAACCACCAGATGGACGATGTGTTCTATCGACTCTAGCGCCGCCAGAGCGTTTTAAATCATCCATATTGGCGCCCAAAGATTCTAACCATTTAATGCCATCAGCCGATTGCTCCGCTAATATTTGTACCAATTTAGGGTCGTTAGCATATCGACCGCCTTTCATTGTATCTTCGACATACCATTCGATTTTATCATCGACTTTATGATCTTTTTGCTGAACTGTACCCACAGCATTATACCCGCCTGCGGCGAGCATAGAGTTACCACCACTAAATGGTGCTTTATCAAGCAATATAACGTTAGCCCCAGCCTTTTTAGCTGCAATCGCAGCATTAAACCCAGCACTACCGGCTCCAACAACAATCACATCCGTTGTTTCTTTAGGACCTGCAGCTATCGCTTTATTTATTGCTTCATTATCCCAACCTTTGTCCCACGGTTCTTTGGATTTTGCTTTATTAAAAGGCATGTCGAGCCCTTTAAATGAATGACATTCATTACAATATAATTTTGGTTGTTCATGTCCTTTATGACAAGACGTACAATTAATATCACCTAAGTGTGAAGAATGTGGGTCAATTTCTAGTTTGGGATTTGCTAGTTTTCCATAATCACCATGACAGGATTTACATTGTTTATTTTCAAATGTCTCGCTATCGCTCACTTTATTGGGTGCTGTATGGCAGGTTTTACAACCATTAACATCTTTATGGAATGATGCTAAATCATTTTTATTATCAGCAGCCCATGATGACGCCGTTAAAATCGAACAGACAATAATACTCAAGTATTTTATCTTCATGCAATTCTCCAGTTTTTATTTTGGTAAGATTTGGCGTGATGATAGTTTCTTAATTTTTTTAAATAGTGACATTGAGCAATAAATTGAAATTGTTAAATATAACTTAACACACTTTAAGTTATGCTTAACTCGATATTTTTGTTGATTAGATGTGATCTAAAGCGGAGATGTGTTTGCTTAAATCTCTAATATGGCATTGCTTTTACATTCTAAAAAGGTGATGTCGATGAAAAACACTAAATATATTGGTTTTAGTTTTATTTTAATTTGTTCAACTCCAGCTTTATCTGAGCCACTAGATTTTTATGGAAGACTGTGGCTTGGTGTGGCCAACTCAAGTAATGGTCTTTCTGGTAACGAAAAAGTTGATGGATTTTCCCTTGAAAATTATGCATCATATTTAGGCGTTAAAGGTGAGTATAGTGTATATGATAATTTTAGCTTGTTATATAAATTTGAAGCAGGGATAGAAAGCTTTGATAACGATGATTCTAATATTTTCAAACCGAGGAACTCTTACTTAGGTTTTAAAACTAACTATGGTTCAGCTGTTTTCGGAAGAAATGATACCGTTTTTAAAAGTGCTGAAGGTAAAGTGGATTTATTTAATATTACCTCAAGCGATATGAATATGATCATTGCAGGTAACGATAGATTAGGCGATTCGGTAACATTAAATAGCGCTAAGGTCGCAGGTGTTACTATGGGTATTAGTTATGTTTTTGATGAGGATTTTAATCAAAAAAATCCAGAACTTTCTGATAAACAAAACAATTATGCAATTAGTTTTTCCCTAGGCGATGCAGCCCTTAAAAAGAATAGTCACTATATTTCAATAGCCTATGCTGATGGATTGAACCAGTTAGAGGCAACAAGACTGGTGGGTGGTGTTGCTATTTCATCCGTAAAATTGGGGGCTATGTACCAGCGCTCTGAGTCAAGTATTTATGATAATATTAAAGGTAACTCCTACCTGTTAAGTATGGTTGTTCCTATTAATAAATATGATATAAAATTTCAATATTTAAAAGATGATGCTGGGCTGGGTAAAGTGACAAAAAATGCCGGAGCAGATCTAAAAACACTAAAAGAGAGTGATGCAAGTCAATATTCTGTAGGCGTTGATTTTAAGGCTCAAAAGGATTTGACTTTTGGGGTAGGTATTTCCTATTTTGATGGTGATTATACTGATGCCAAAGGACATACTGAGTTTGATGACACTCTCATTTTTGTATCTACAAGATATCTATTTTAACCTCTATAGATAAAGCGGCTAAATAGCCGCTTTATAAAAATCAGATATTTATCATGTTAATTATTTATCATTTTAAACTATTATACTGCTAGTATAACTGATTTTTCCCTCGCGGAGCACAAGATGCGGATAACATTAAGACAATTGATGATCTTTAAAGCCATACATTCTGAGAGGCAGATCTCAAAAGCGGCAAAAGTGCTTCATATGTCAACGCCAGCTGTAAGTATGGCACTTAAAGAATTAGAAGGGTCTTTAGGCTGTAGATTATTTGAGCGAGTAGCGGGAGGTTTGGTTGTAAATGCGCATGGAGAAATAATATTACCTTATGCTAATGAAATGCTATCCAAGGGAAAAGAGTTAGAAAATATATTTTCATTCCCTGAACATGGCATTAAGGGGACGTTAACCATTGGGAGCAGTAAGACTGCTGGTAACTATGTATTATCTAGAAAAATTCCATTATTTAAGAACCAATATCCCGATGTAAAAATAAAACTAGTCATTGATAATAGTTTAGTTATTGAAAAAATGGTTTCAGAAAAAGAACTAGACTTAGGCTTTATTGATGCTAAACCCGCGAGTAAAAATCTCATTTGTGAGCATTGGTTACAAGATAATCTTTGCATTGTGAGTGGTGTAACTCATCCTGCTGCAAATGGTTTAAATACAAAATCTTGGCTTAGTGAACAATTGTGGATATTCGACCATGAATCATCGTTCTCTCGAATTCGTGCAATTCAGTTATTAAAAAGCTTAAATATCCACGTTCGTGATGAAATCTGCATGTCAACCATTGGCTCTATTAAAAGGGCAATTGGAACAGGTATAGGTTTGAGTGTATTACCCCTATTAGCGATTGACGCTGAATTAGCAAGAAAAGACCTTATTTTATTACCTGTGGATGGATGGGATTATAAACGAACTTATTGGTCAATTCAGCGTGAAGGAGAAGAATTATCTGCATTAAGCATGAGTTTCCTAGCCTTTAGTAAGCTACTGTAAAATATAACAATGTATACCAGCTATTCTTACTAGGTGAATTAAATTGATATCATCAGATCTTGGAATAGGATTTTTTTTAGTCTTTTTACTATGTAGTTTATTTTATACACACACATCCTCTATTACACTTTTTAAGCAAATTTATCGTATTTTTCCACTGATGTTAATGTGCTACGCCTTACCTGCCATCTTTAGCTCGCTAAATATTATTGATGCAAGTAATAGTCAACTTAGCGAAATGGCAAAAACACACTTAATGCCCGGTTGTTTATTTTTGCTGATTTTAGGTACCGATTTCTTTGCTCTCAGTTTAGTGGGAAAAAAACTTCTCGGTATGTACGTACTAGGTGCTGTGAGCATCTGTATTGGTGGTCCATTAAGCCTATGGTTAGGCTCTATATTTTTTCCGAATGAACTCGTCTGGCAGGGAGATAATGCTGCTTGGAAAGGCATGTCAACACTAATGGCAAACTGGCTTGGCGGAACCGCCAATCAATTGGCTGTAAAAGAAATCCACAGTGTCGGTGATGCCGTATTTGCGGTAATGATGGCTATTAATATTCTTTTTTCCGGTATATGGATGGTTATATTACTTTTCATTGCAGAACGCCAAGATAAAATCGATGATTTCCTGAAAGCTGATAAAAGCTATAGACCGATATTTTGCACTGACATCAAACGTAAAGTGATAGGAAAACAAACAGGCTATTATTGGATTCTGATATTGAGCTTGACTTTTTTCATTGTAATTCTCTTTAGTGAAAGATTATCATCCTTCCTTGCAACAAGAATCGTTAATAGTTTCCCACACTTATTTAAATACAATCTTACTTCTGAATTTTTTTGGTCAGTATTAATTACAACTTTTTTAGGATTATTATTTTCATTAACAAATGCAAGACATGTGTTAGTCAAGGAAACTCAGCAGATAGCTCTTTTTTTAATCTATATCATGATAATGTTGATGGGGTTGAACTTTGATATTAGCGCATTGAGCGCCGCGCCCTATTACGTTTGTATCGCTCTTATTTGGTTCTCTATACACATTATTATCTTATTTATTTTTACTGTTTTTTTCCGATTACCTATCATGTACTTCGCGATCGCGAGTCAGTGCAATATTGGTGGTGCTGCTTCTGCACCAGTTATCGCCAGTGCTTTTCACCCAAGGCTGGCTTCCGCTGCTTTATTGATGGCAGTTTGGGGTTATACTTGGGCGTCTTTGTTGGCGTGGTATTTTGGTTTTTTAATGCAGTTTATTCAACCATAAGATGGGAACAAAAAGTGTGTCTAACTAATTTTTTTCTCCCAATAAATGCCACTCCTGAATCTTCAAAGCACTACCCAAAGCTTTCAGAAAATTTCTATTTAACAATACAACTTATACATTACCCCCCCTATCAATCAAACCTCGGGGTGATTCAACACTGTGATAAAGTCGCAGCTACGCGCAGCCTGCCCATATTTGTTATGTTTTTTCATGATTCAAACTGGAGACACTTTACCATACATATACCTCAGTCTTTTGGCATGCTTAAAAAGAACTTTAAAATCGCATAAAATAAAAAAGCCTGCAAACAATTAAGTTTGCAGGCTTTTTAACTCTTATAAAAAGAGGAATTTGGTCGGTATGAGAGGATTCGAACCTCCGACCCCTGACACCCCATGACAGTGAATCACTTAATCATAACCAACTGATTTTAAACATAAATTATGTGATTTTCCACGTTTTAATTACCCTAATAATTTATGTGCATTTACATGCAAATGCGAAATGTGCAGCCTGTGTATTCAATAGCTTACACTGTATTTGACCGTATAATTTGCACTATTTTTAGCACTAGTAAATCTAATCTGTTTTTTAAATGAATATTTCATGCTGGAAATATGAACAGCGAACGAATTATTTGCAAGCATACCTAGCCTGATAACTTTATTCAGGCCAACCTCTCACCAACTTTATCTAAGAGCATAATAAAGTTTGATCAAAAATTAGATTGCTATGAAGAGCCGCAACACACTAGTTTGATAAATTATCCGTAAAAGAAACCATTCTTCTGAGTTGAATTTGGGCACTAGTATAAAACCTACTGAAACAGAGCTTTGTTGATTTCAATCACCGTTACCCCCCAACACCATTTGTACAAGACAGCGCACTACATGCAGCGCAACTCATATGATCACGATAATGTTGGTCGAAGAACTTAATCGTTCTGGCCTCTAAAGAATCATATAATTCTGGGGTTAAGGGCATTTTCCACTTATATTGCCCCATCAATTTAGCCAAATGTCGGTAACAGGTTTCTCGACGATTAGAAAGGTATTCTGGCGCGATAAGCTGACTCTCAAATTGAGTTAACGCCCCGGTTAAATAAAAGGTGATACCCTGTACTAACTCCTTTACCTGTAATGGTGTCGCCTCTAATTCCCCTTTTTCTACTGCTAGATTGAGCGAGTCAGTAAACCAGCCCCAGAACGCATTAATGCGCTTTTTAAAGCGTTCGACTTTTTCATCACTAGCAAGTTGCCATACCATGGTATTAACAGAAACAGAACGTAACGTTGCAAAGCTTTTGCTGCGTTTTATCGTTTCAAAGGTAAATAGAATTGGCAACAATACTCGTTCTTTAGCCGTTAATTCAGGATTTTTATTAAAAAAAATTGGCAAGTGATTAGAGGTTGCACTTCTTAGGAACAGACAAACTAAAACGTCTTCTTTACGTTCAAAAAATTTGTACAAGGTACCAGTAGAACAACCGACTTCTTTGGCCAGTTGAGAAAACTTAAAAGAGACGATACCTTGCGACTCAATCAACAGCTCAGCTGCATCCAGTATTTGATTGCACCTTAAAATAGATAGTGTGTCAGAAGGACATTTCATGCACTAAACCCGAATAAAACGCTAAGTAAGCGTGAATTATGCGTTGTTAACTTATGCCTGTTATAGGGTAAGGATGACTAATCGGGATAAAGCTCACGCAAGTGAGCATTTTATTTATGTTCTTTGTGAGTTACCTCAAGCATACATTGCAACAACAAGTTTTTTTCAAAGATTAAAATCCCTTCACTTACATTTTTGTTGCAAAAAACTTTCATTTTCAAAAAAGATTATTCTAGACATAACTCACGAATAAGTTTGCCACTCCAAAAAAGCCGTGACTTAGTTCACCTTTAGCCTGCCCCATAGCCTCTATCTTGCTTGCATACTGAAGTAGAGGGTGAACAACATGCATAATAGAAGAAACTTTTTAAAACTGGGGGCAGGTGCAGCTATTGGCGGTATTGCAGCCGCACTGCCAAGTGCAGCATCAGCTAACGAGTGCGCATCAAACATAAAATGGGATGAAACACGCGATGTTATCGTCGTGGGTTCAGGTTTCGCGGGTTTATCTGCTTCACTCAATTCTAAACGCCAAGGTCTTGGTTCCGTACTTGTATTGGAAAAAATGCAAGTCATTGGCGGTAACTCTGCGATTAATGGCGGTTGGCTAGCCATTCCCAAAAATCCAATCCAATTAGCCCAAGGCATTCAAGATGATTCGCCAGAGGAACTGGTTAAAGATCAGATCATTTCTGGCCGCGGTATGCAAAATACTGACATGTTGCGCCAAATGGCTAATCGCGCACTGGATGCCTATGACCTGTGTATTAATGCAGGGGTAAAGTTTCGCGAAGGATTTAACCAGCAAGTGGGTGGACATAATAAAGCACGAGCGATTCGTACCCAACACGGTGTGGGCGGCGATATCACCACTAAACTTTATGAAGTGGGTAAAAAAGAAGGAGTTGAATATCGTCTGCAACACTATGTTGAAGATTTCATAATGGATGGTCAGGAAATTATCGGCCTCAAAGTTCGCCAAAATTATCGTTTCCCCGATCTCAAAACTGGCAAAACAATCTATATCAAAGCTAACAAGGCCGTTATCCTTGCCCACGGTGGTTTTTCTCGAAATTTAAAACTGCGTGAGCTGGTTGATCCATCGCTTGATAAGACACTTGATTGCACCAATGCGCTAGGAGCGACTGGAGAAGTCACCCTTACAGCCATGGCACACGGTGCACTGCCTATACATATGAGCTTTATTCAAACTGGCCACTGGGGTTCGCCTGATGAAGGCGGCTTCGGTTGGTCAAATGCGTTACTGTCGATTGGTTTCCATAAGGGCATTTCCGTCAATGTTCTTGATGGTAAACGGTTTATGAATGAACGTGCCGACAGAAAAACCTGCTCTGACGCCATAATGAAAAACCGTAATGCAGATGGTTCCCCCGCTTATCCTGTCGTGTTTTTTAATCATGATGACCATGTTGGCGATGAACGCGTCACCCGTGCCGTGCGTGACCAAATTGCCTGGAAAGTCGATAGCCTAGAGCAATTAGCTAAGCAGTTTAATATCCCACTAAATGAGTTAAAACAAACCGTTACTGAGTACAACCAACAAGTACCTAAAGGTGTTGATCCACTCTTTGGCCGCATGATGGATACGGCTGTACAGCTAAAACCTCCCTTTATTGTCTCGCGGATCTGGCCAAAAGTGCATTACTGCATGGGAGGATTAAAAACCGATTTAGGTGCCCGTGTTATGCACAGCCAATCGTTAACGACAATTAAGAAACTGTATGCAGTTGGCGAAGCGACCGGTGGTACACATGGTGGAACACGTTTAAGTTCAACGGCATGCCTAGAGTGCTTGACGATGGGAATTATCGTATCTGAAACCATCAAATCTGACATGCAGGCTTAAATATTATGAATAAATTACTACTCACACTCCTTATTGGATTCGTATTTGCTGGCAATGTAAACGCCGGAGAGCTGGTAAAAATGAAAGGCAGTACTCAAGGCCGAGTAAATCATGAGTCTCTCTATCAAGAAGGCTGTAAAAGCTGTCACCAAGGTTCAGGTAAGCAAAATGCTACCGACGCAGCGTGCGTTGAATGTCACGGTGACATAACCAGTATCCCCGTTGACGAGAAAAAGCTACCGATCCCAGAAGCTCATCCGCACAAATCGTTGCACTACAACGAAGGTGCAAGCTGCTTAGCCTGCCACGCTGAACACGAAAAAAAGGCCCCAGTTTGTGCTGAATGCCACCGTACTTGGTTCAAAGAAATGTAAATTAATTATTAAAATTCAAATACTAAAATAAAAGGTAACGATGATGAAACAATCCACTCGGTTTATGCTGTCCATGGTTGCAACTGCAATGGCCATGTCGAGTTCAGCCGCTTTTGCTGCAGAACAACAAGAAGATGGTATTAACGTTGGCGGTGCAGTGCGTGTTAACTATGGTTATAAAGATTATGACAAAGCCTCAAAAGACAAAGGCGGCGATTTTAATTTTGATATGGCCGCAATTAAATTTGATGGTAAAAAAGGCGACTTCGGTTTAGCCGCAGAATACCGTTTTACTTCAGGCACTAACTATATCAAGTACGGTTATGGTTACTACAACATTGATCCAGACTGGCAACTGCAATTTGGTATCAACAAGGTACCCTTTGGTAATCGCGAGTTTATTTCTAACAGTTGGTGGTTTGGTCTACCTTACTACTTAGGTTTTGAGGATGATCATGATATCGGTCTTAAAGCCACCTACGAAAAAAATGGTTGGCATACTGATTTAGCCTTTTACAAAAATGCTGAATATGGTGCGACCGAGAATAAGCGTTATTCGACCGATTTGTATACCGGTACCATCAATGGCACTGAGTATCACAATGAAGAAACTAACCAGTTAAACGTGCGCCAAACTTATACAACAGAATACGAAGGCGGCTCGACTACCTTTGGTGGCTCTGTGCAGTATGGCCAAATCTACAACAGTGAGACGGGCAACAATGGCGATCGCTATGCCGTAGCATTGCATTTAGATAGCAGCTACAAAGGCTGGAATTTACAAATGCAAGCCATGCAATATGAATATGATGCTGCAGATGCTATCGACTCCAATAAAATTGGCGTGTCAGTAGTGAGCTGGCAGTATGAAATTGCTTCTAAGGGCCAAGCCTATAACATCAACATTGCCAAAACCGTGAACACAGATTGGGGTAGCATTAAGTTCTACAACGACTTTGGTTTAATGACGCCAGATGTTGATGATGATAGCTACGATAACAGTATGCAAAACGTCACTGGTATGGCGATTTCTGCAGGTCCTACCTACACAATGATCGACTTTGTTATGGGTAAAAATATGACCTTCTCTACCGCCAATAACGACCATGTTGGATTACCGGAAGTCGGTAATGATTGGGATAAACGCATTAACATCAACTTTGGCTATTATTTCTAACTCTCCATTCTAAATCTTGTTTGTAATAATCAAGTCGATCGGAACGTTCCTGCGGTTTTGATCGACCCTTCTTTTTATGCCCTATTTATTAGGGCATTTTTTATTTTTCAATGTGATTTAGCCAACCATGAAGCAACACACTTTACTCGCCTTATCCCTATTTTTTATTCCGTTTTCACCACTCTATGGAACAGAGTTACAAATGGGGGGATTTATTAAGGCAAACGCACGTTATGTTGAAGGTAATCTGAAGTTTCAAGACAGTTGGACAGGTGGAGGTTCTTTCGCGGATAACACTAAACGTACTCAATTCAGTTCGTAAGAAAGTCGCGTAAATATGACCATCACCTCAAATGAAGTTCAAGCCTTTGCTGAAATCGACTTTGTTGGCTCGGCGCAGGGGAATCCGATCATTTCCAATTCCTACAGCCCCCGCCTAAGGCACGCATTTATATCCTACCAAGGCGTAACGGCTGGGCAAACTTGGTCCACCTTAGTCAATACCAGCACCTTTGCTGAAACAGCCGATTTAGGCGGGCCATTAGTTGGTCAAGCCATGATAAGACAAGCGCTGGTACGCTATGACACAGCCCATTGGCAGTTTGCCCTAGAAAACCCCTACACCTACGGAACTCAATCACCAGAACAAGCAAGTGCACAAACTAAATTCGCCACAGCACTCACGTCAACAGAACCGCTATGGATTGATACCAACCATGATTATCTGCCAGACATGATCGTTCGTTACAACCAATCGGGTGACTGGGGTAATGTGTCGATATCAGGTTTACTAAGATATTTAGACTCCGCCGATACAGCCCAATGGGGTGGTGGTACATCAATAGCGGCAAAAATACATTCCATAGGGAAAGATGATCTTCGTATTCAATTGCACTATGGTCATTTAGGGCGCTATGTAGGAACCGATGCAGCTAGAGATATCACAGATGGGCAATTAGAAAATTCTTTATCCGTCATGTTCGCCTATAGGCACTTTTGGACCCAACACACACGTTCAAGTATCTTTTATGGGCACACATCCACAAAAGTAGAACAAACAGATCGTAGTCATTCTGGGGTTAACTTATTCACCAATTTAACCCAATCACTCACTTTAGGCGCTGAAATAGGTCGTTATCAAATGCAAGACAATATCACTTCTCTTGTGCCCACAGAATCCCAGCCCAGGGCAACTCAGGGAGCCTCCAACTATGCACAAGTCAGTCTGCAATTCTATTTCTAATGCTAGGGTCGCAGATAAGATTATTCGCGAGCAGAGTCACGAATAAGTTTGCCACTGAAAACATGACGTGATCCATTTCACCTTTGCGGTAGACCAATCTCTTTATTGTTAGTGACAGAACAATAATACCAACACAATACCGCCATTTTAAAAATTAAGACAATAGGATAGATAATGATGAAATTAAAAATGCTTTTTGGAATCGCCGCATTGGCATCAACGGCAGCTATGGCGCAAGGCCCACAATGTAACCATGCACAACTTCCATATCAACAAATGACACCGGTGCCAGCGGACAGTACTCCTTATGTCCCACAAGATACTATGCCAGAGCAATGTCGTAACCCAGAAATTGAAGCTTATATTACTGATTGGGAAGCAGGCAAAATCGATTTTAATACCATTAAACCCAACGACAGCATCGCCGCGGATCAACGTTTTTGTAAAACCTTGGATGATAATGGCAATGTCCTAGAAGCAAAAAACTGCGACCCTAAAAACTCTCCCGTTGGCTATATTTGGAAAGAATTGTCTGACAGCCCAGTTGTTATCGGTATTACTAATGGTGGCAAGTCAGATCATGAGCCGCACTTTCATGGCCAACCAGAGTGTTATTACGTCGTAAATGGCACAAGTAAAACATTAGCAAACAATAAATTTGAAACCCTAGCTAAAGGTCAATACTTCTACATACCTGGGGCTCATATCCACAACACGCCAATTTTAAACAAAGAGGGTTTAGGCGTGTTCTACTGGTATCCGAATAATGCTCATTTTGATGGTTTTAAATACTATTGGCGCAAAGATGTGAAAAACTTGAGAGTGGCTGAAGAAGCCTTTGATCGTGTTGATGCCATTCGTAAACGTGATCTTAACCTAGGCCCATACGGTACAAACGAAGCATTCTTTAAAAAATAAGCCAAATTGAAATAAACCACCTTCCTAAGAAGGTGGTTTAGCCCTCTTTGCTCCGCTTATATCGCCACTACCTCATCCTCCGAAGTAAAAAAATGGAGATATAACATTGGCGCATAAAGCAAAGATCAAAGGATCACAAAATCGATCTATTGAAGTTGGTATATCCGAGCACACCTATTTTTTGAGATTCAGAGAAAGCAAGGAAAATAATCAATTACAATCAACACCATAGATAGCGTTCAAAATTATGAACGCCCCCTAAAAGCCCTCTAATAAAACAACAACCAAGCCCTCTAAAATCCTCATATGTAGTGAAGCACTGCGTGTCGCCGCCCCCGCAATCAACCGAGCCGGAAGGACCCGTGATGATAATGGTTCGCATCCACATCGAGTTGCGAGTGATTCTCATCACCATAAGGTGTCGCGTTCTGCTTCAATCAAACCGTGAGCATCGGCGAGGCACAAAATCCGCCCATCTAAAAATCAAAATTCCTCATAATTGCACATGATCATCGCTCCATTCCTATCCATGCAGGATGACTAATATAGGTAAAGATAACGAGTCTGGCACTCGGTTAAAATGAGCCTAGTCCTAGACAGAAGCAATTCACCTAAAACCGTCTAAAACCGTTTAAAACCTTGGCTTTGACCCTCTTCACCCCATTGCCAACATTTAACACCAAATCAACAAATTCACGCTATTGCATCCTTCCTTAGGGTTGATGCAATGACTCGTCTGTAGCCCTACTGCTGCATGGGCTAGAGTGCTCCCAACTTTTTGAGGCGATCTAGGGATTATCTAGGCCGCATCAAAAAACGGTTGAACCATATTGGTGCAAGACACTGAACAACACCTATTGAATAGAAACATATCACTAACAATTCAGATTAAGGCAGCATGGGCCTAAAAACGCGTTCAATCACCCAAAAACAGTGTGCAGATCATCCCAGTTCACCTGCTTTCGATGACTAAAAACGGGGAGTGGATAACGCCTTCGCAGGATGAGGCCGCGACCGAAACAGTGAGCCGAATAGAAGGATCCATTTAGGCGCCATCAATTCACCCAGAACTACCAAAAACTCACCTTTTGCCCTACCCTTTACGCCCTTCAAGCCTTAACACAAAAGCAACAAAAGCGAGCCGTTGCATCCTCCTCTAGGGTTGATGCAACGACTCGCCTGTAGCCCTACTGCTGCATGGGTTTGAGTGCTCCCAACTTTTTGAGGGGATCTAGGGATTATCTAGGCCGCATCGAAGCTCTGTTGCTCTCTAATGCTGTAATATCTCTATCGCCACATAACAAACCAGCAATAACTAATGCTAGGAAAACGTGCGCTATTCTCACTCGTCATCGTCGAGCAACACGCCTATATCAGCCCTATTTATGCCGGCTTCACCCACAGACATTAGCGAATACCTGGACGATGCAGGTATTAAGAAGCTAACGAACGGAAGCATACACTTTGATGCTGGGTATCAGGCCTACCCATCTCCTTATCCAAACAAAGCCAGCATGAGATTAGCGGACACAGCAGCAGGTAAACACGCGACAGCTTCATAGGACCAAGCGGAACAACACGCTTAGGTACCGGCCATCATCGATCACCGGCATTAGTGCACTACTGCCCACGGCTCATTATGTGTATTGGGATTGGTTAAAGCTGACGACAGGGCATGAAGCGTAATGTTATCAGGTGACACGTATGAAGGTGAAAATAGTGGTCTAAGAACAGGTCAAACTGAACACACGATTGAACTGGATTAGTGACTTAACCTGTCAATATTCAAATCACGATGCAATAAGATCCGACAGGTTGCTTTAGCTCACTTCTGCCCCATTATGAGTTAGTGCGAACTACCCATGACACCCGCACAACCAGCAATATAGACCGTCAGGATAGAAACAAAAACAGTCGATGTGCGATCATGTTTCGAAACCTAACATTAGGTTAAGGGGCGGGGCCTGTACGCTTGGTTCGGAATGTAAAGAACATGGCTGCAAATGTTACTGGCCACCACGTAAAAATTAATATCAAGGCTTCTGCGATATGTACATTGCCTTGGCTGTGCTTTGTGAATATGAAGTCAGTTATTGATTGGAGCACGATGCCGCCATTCCAGAGGCGAGCCTTATGAGCAGGCCATGATAAAAAACGCCATAAATTTCCATGCGCTAAATCGTAAGAAAAAAAAGCAGCAACCAGTAATACTATTGTTACCAACAAGCTGAACAGTAACAGTAAATTGATTCTTATCAGTGACATATAGCAAAGGGTCCTAACGCACAACACAGGCGATGAGGTGCAGCGGGTTGGCATCCCAGCGGCCGCAGGCCGCAAGTGATACCTATTATTATGTTTCATTTACTAGGGCCGCTTTTGAACCCACATTATTAATTACCGATACCCGAGATAAGCCACCTACAAAACGATCAAATGCGGCTGGCTCCACCTTAAATGAGAATGAAGCTACAAAACATACCTTTTCTCGGGGATAACGGGTATCTCTGGATACAATTTGTATGGCCGCCAGTATGCGCCCAGAATTATCGGCGCAAGAGAACACAATATCGAAATGAGACAACTGATCACTCTCACCAGAGTAAAACCGAACGCTATCCTCTCGTTTCTTGGGAAAGCCACTTAGTTGAGTGCAAAACTCTTGAAATTGGTCTTCGTTAACGTAGCAATCGGCTATACCGGCAAATCCGCTACTTTCGCCTTTCACTCTTAGTTTCAGCAGATCATCTATTTCGGATAATTGCTCAAATTCCAAATATTCACTCATGACTGTCCTGAAACATAAAGCTTTGCCAATGGGCAAATGCGAACGTTGTTGGGCGAAGCCCAGTGAGTATTTGTCCCAGCCGCGTCGTTTGCGGCGATTTTGGGCAACTTGTTATGTGTCTTACAAGCTGATGTAACTATCATTAACTTCAACGTTGACATACCTCTGCTGATTATCCAATACAATTGAAATAGTAATAGCATGTAAGTTTGAGTTTTGATCTCGAATTATGCCCTGAAATCTATTGGTGTATTTGTCATAACTGAATTGAATTTTTTGGGAGTTAAGATAATTCTCAATAGCTTTAGCATCATCTCCAACCTTCAAGGCTTGAACAATATTGGCCTCAACCTGTTTCGAAGTTGATTCAGCTTTTTGTTCACATCCGAATAAAGAAACGATAAAGAATAAAACGATGTGATAATTACGCAAAACTTGAACCTCTCCTTGGCACATAACGCTCGCCTAAACGGCGAGCAACTTGTTGCGAGTCAAGCGGCCGCAGGCCGCGATGTTTAATGTTAGAGACACAGCTTGATGACTGCCAACATATCTTCACCATCTTCATCCAAACCCACTTCCTGAAAGCCAAAACTTGAATAAAAATCTTTGGCCACTGGGTTTTCAGGGTCATAGCAAATTTCTATTTCTTTTACTTTGTCACTGGCTTTGATTTCATTGAGCGCCAAATTTAGTGCAACTCTGCCAATACCAGATTGTTGATAGCGTTGATCCACCATAAAGCGCCAGATAGAAACTTTTTCAGGCGTTTTAGATACCCACATGAAAAAACCGACAGGCTTATCGTTCTGATAGATAGCTCTGCAGGTATGTCCTTGGCAGTAATGTGATTCAACCAAAGACCACATATTGCTCGCAACATATTCCTGTTGCTCAACCGTGACATCTAAGTCACATACGTCTTCATAATTTGAACTGGTAATTTCTTCCAATGTGATGCTCATGACTTTCCTTAGCTCTAAAGCCCACAACAAACGCGAGCAACTTGTTGCGAGTCGTTTTTGATGGCGATTGTTATATTTCCGATCGAACTAAAGGCGCTCGCTCACCCATGTAAATACTGACAGGAACAAGTAAACGCTTATCATCCTGCTCTCGAAGTTGATAATAATCTTCGGTGCATTCATACGAAAATGCGTTATTTTCCCGAAGCACTAATTTTCGGATAACGCCATTGCCAGTTTTTGCACTGAGTTGACCATCATCGAATGTAACAGTCATAACCGTATCGTCTGCACCTTTGTATTGACCAATCAGAATCTTTGCCTGCTCTGTGATGTTTTTATCAACAATTGGCGTTGGTGAAAGGTTAAGTTGCCTTGCAATCATATTTAACAAAGCTGGGCCAGGGTGAACAGAGTCATTATTGCCGAATACTGTGCCAAGTAAATCATGTGAAGGAAAATAGATTGACCATGCCATAAAACCTGGCACCTGCCCTTGATGACTGTACGACGGTAGGCCACTTATAGGATATACATCGGTACCAAAACCATAATTGACTGATTCACCGTTGTTTAATTTAGCTCTACTTACCATCAACTGATAATTTTCAGCCGAAATTACCTTCCCAGAACTTAAACCACGATGCCACAGGCTCATGTCATCAAGAGTAGATGCAATTGCACCTGCCGCATAAATCCAACTGCGGTCAACGGTTTCGGGAGCCAAATACAGATTAGGCGCATCTCTATTTGTGGTATAACCTTTAACGATTTGCTTTGAACTTGCCCCATTAGTCACAACAAACGAATTCTTCATACCTAAAGGAGAAAAAATATTTCGCTGTAAATACTCGCTATATGTCAGACCAGAAGCGACTTCAATCACCTTTCCCAACAAAATATATCCGGTATTTGAATACGCATAATCAACACCAGGCTTTCTAAGCACAGGCATTTTACTCACCTGATTGATCACTTCATCAATGGTGGCGTATTTGTCCCACCGCTGCCTGATCCCTGCATCCAAGTTGTAATTTGGCAGCCCAGAAGTATGGCTTAGCACACTTTCAATCGTCAGCCTTGTGTACTCGACGGGAATATCTTTAATAAAATCACCCAAGGTACTTTTTAAGGATAACTTTTTATTTTCAGCAAGTTGAAGGATGGCTGCAGCAGTAAACTGCTTTGTAATTGATCCGATTTGAAAAGTGTCATCAACTTTTAGTGGTTCGCGAGTGCTTATGTCTGCAACACCAAGCACGCCTTTGAAAACATGCTTTCCAGCTTGTTCGATACTTACTGCAAGTCCCGGCTTATCCAATGATGCATGGCAAGATAACATTGCTGAAAAATCATGTTCTTGTGCATCAACACAGCTAACAAAAAATATCGAGCTAAACAGTAACTTTTTTACCATTGAAATAAACACTCCCTTGCAAAAAAATATAACGCCCCACTAAGGGGCTAATTAATAGTTGGCTATAATGCGAAGCGGAGCGAAAGTAGCCAACTGTTTTTAGTCCCGCTTAAGTGAATTGTTAGGAAGAGGTATTGTGCACAACTCTTTTCCGAAGAGATCTCCAGATATATACTCTGTTAAATAGCCAGAAATACCACATTGTTTTTGTATTCCTTCAATAATTGAGACATGTATATAATTTTTATTATTTATTGAAACTATATTCATAGAACTAGGTGAACCGCCTCCGCAACGATCAGAACCGAAATACTCCTCTTTATCTCCGTTCAATACTTCTAAATATGGAACTTGTTGTGTTCCACCAGCAAATCTAGCAACTTTTTCTAAATCACCATCATTATCAATATCTATCGACAAAAATGTTTGTGTCTCTCTTGGTCCAGGGAAATTAAACGGGATATCTATTTTTACCCAGTTTTCTTCTTGATCCACTCCTTCGGAAATTTGATGGCAAACATTAACTGCCTGAGCAGATGTACTAAGCATAACCAATACAAGGGCGACTGATAACTTCATTACTCTTCCTAACGCAAAGCACACGGGCGGAAAAACGCGTTAGCGTTTGACGTCCCAGTAGCCGCAGGCCACGAGTGATGCGCCTTGTTATGTTTTGATTTTATACTGCACATACTGTACTAGTACCTGATTGTTCGTAGTACCGTACGCAGACGGTAAAACCTTACCATTTAAAATAGCCTTAATGATCGTACGCGAGTGAACTCTAGCTGGCTCCATCAAAACAATTTTGTAATTAGCAATTTCGCCTGATTCAGTAACATCGAACTGAATTACGCCTTTGGCATTAACCAATGAGCACGCAGGGGAAAGTGATGATCTTGCTTTGATTGAGCCATCCTCAAAAATCTTCGGGCCAGGTGTTACTTGCTCAATAGTAAAAACAAACTCTTCCAACACTTCGATGGTTGAATCTGAGCATGATCTTTCAACTCCAAATTCAATATTGAGTAAAAGTAGCAGCAGACTAATCATCTACACCTCAAAACATAACGCCTCAAACACCGGCGCGCGATAACGCGTCCGAGTGCTTTGACTTGTTAGCCTTGCCTTTGAATATTACCGTAACCCTGTTTCCCTCGTAGAAATATAGGCGAAGTATTTTTTCCTCACCTTCACCAAGGTCTACGGCGCAATATTTAAAAACTTCTGGATTTTCACCGTGAGCAGTCTCTTTCGAGAATAGTTGCTCTGACATTGAGTCCATTTTTGCTATAGAAGCGTTGGTTTCTTTAAAACCTTCGTTCATCGACAACAAGAAATTAGGATATATTCCAATTTCCCCTTCAGCTTTGACACCAAAGTGGTGAAAATAAAGTGCCCTCGAAAGCTGTTCTAAGCTTTTATCAAATCGATCATCATCAATTTGGCAGCTAATGCTTCGGGACCACTCGCCAGTTTCCATATTTTCTACAGCAACATTCTGATGGTTCTGGAGATACTTTTTAATGAGACTGGGATTACGCTCTATTGCCCTCATGATTTTAGTAAGGAAATGGTTGTTGCCTATTTCGTTTGAAGGAATACTCATCACGAGGCAATAGAGTAAATATTCATCGTCATTCGATTTTTTTGAGTTGTGCAAATCACATGAAGGCACTGTGATCAGATCTTTCCTAAGATCGACTCCCGCAGGGAGATCCTTTTGCTCAGGAAAAAGGCATTTTGGAGGAACATGCTCTGAAGAAGTTGATTCTTCATCACACATGTAGCAAGTGGTCATGATTCTCCTTAAAGGCTAACGCCGTGCTAAGACGCGCGCGCTTTTCGCGCGTCGGCTCTTGAGCACCTTGTTATGAGCCTTTAACGTAAATAGCACTTATATTAGGCTCCATGTATGGTTGATTTAGACAGGTTAGTAAATCTCGAGCATGCAACCTTAGTGCCTTAAAATCATCGCCGGATTTCATTTGCTCAATCATTTCTTCGTAATCCGATGGCAATTCAATGTTCTCTAATGCCTCGTCTAGAACTTGTACTTTAGAATATTGTTCTTTCGACAATAAACCAGCACTAACAACCAACCCTAAAGTATCCAACGATACTGCATTAAGAACTTCATCAGGAAGGTGCACAAATTCAGGCAAACGTCTTTCTTGAACCTCAAATTCGCTAGATATCAGGCGAAGCCCTTCGATTAACTCACCGTACCAGTATTCAGCACTTTCTCTATCAGTGGTCATAGCTCATAACGCCCCGCTAAGCGGCGAGCGTTAGCGAGTCCGGTGGAGGCCACGTTGTTTGTGGCCGGAACGTTTTTGAGCGGTTTGTTATGCATTACTCGCCCGGCCTCATGTAAGAATCGAAGTTTTCGATGTAGTCATCTAGGTTTGCTTCCAGCATTTTCCGATATTCTGCTACGAAGTATTCCAATGTATCCTGTTTCGATGCAGCCATCTCTTGTCCATTGTTCCAGCCACATGCGCTAACCCAAGCATTAAACCGAGCTGTAGCGTACATATTTGAAGCACTAACTTTTCCGCGCGTTGCCTGTTCACTTATCTGATCGTTCGACAAATGAATGTGTGCATCAGCACGTTCATAAAACTCATCATCAAATTCCTGCACGGATGCTCCTTAATGCATAACGCTTTGCCAAGGGGCAAATGCGAACGATGTTGGGCGAAGCCCTGTGAGTATTTGTCCAAGCCGGGCTTTTTAGCGGCGAACTTAGGCAACTTGTTAGTAGCATATTATGCAACGTTGTTTGATTTTGAAGGCGAACGTTTTTTAGTATACCTAAAGCCAGAAATACTATTGAAGAAACTAAAAATATACCTGAACCAAAAAAGTCTTGCTCTATAACGTTATAGGCCAACCCTAAAAGCATGATAAAAGCTGCTGCAAAATAATACAAAATACCTTTTTTCATTACACTTCCTTTTAATTTAGATTCTATGCTCATTTACGACTAACTATAAGCGCACGCGCGCGAACCTTGGTGAGCGTCGCTGCGGCCGCAGGCCGCAAAGTGGCGCGCCTTGTTAGAGTTCATTGAGCAAGCCCTCGAATGAGGGGCTTTCGGTATTCAGGATCCTTCTCATTCCAAAACACGAAGCCCTCTTTCAAATCAAGATTGAAGAACGACTCGTAATAAGCATGTTCATCAAAGGGTTCGCCATCGCGACCAAAAATCTTAATCTTGACTGGCTCTTGCTCCATTTCAAGCGGTCCTTGATGCAGCGCTATTGCAGTGAAAATCTCCTCAAGCCTCATTTGACGCTTTGTATCTTTCTCGCCATATAGCTTGGCAAGAGCATTGATCAATCTGTCGCTTTCTGGTCCAGTTCGGATGAATACCACGCCTTGTCGATAGACATTTTCTTTCTTGAGTTTCATTTCTGAATCAAATCCGCTCTGGATGTTTTTGACAACTTCAACATCCATACCAACGACTTCACCAGAATATGTTGCCCGTAACTGGAGCCTGAAGCTATTGGCGCTCTCTGACCGTTCAACAATTCTTAGAACGCAGTCAACAAATCCCTCTTCGCTGTACTGATCAAGTATCGGATTTCCGTATGTATCTGTTTTCATTGGTGTATAGGACCATGCTAAATTGGATAAAAGTAAAAGTGACAGCAGTAACTTCTTCATAAACTCTAACGCTTTGCTAATTGGCTGCCGCAGCGTAGCGTAGGCAGTCCAGTGGAGGCCACGCTGTTTGTGGCCGGAACGAAATTAAGCAACTTGTTATACATAATTTTTATTCACCGCACGCTTAATTAGCTGAAATTGCAACCAAACCATGATTGGCATGGCTATAAAGCCATAGACAACCCATGCATAGGGCGAAGCCTGCATTACATTCAAAATGTATGTTATGAGAAAATACGTAAGCCAGTATCCTATTTGGATTTTTATGCTTATTGGCAATCCGAGAACGACTAATGTATCTAACACACTAGCCTTTTTATGGTCTGCACAAGTCCTATAAACTTTGAGCGCACCAAGATGAAATACAGACACAGTGAGCACATAAGACGCGAACGTAAACAAGTTAATCGAATAAGAATACCCTAATAAAAACATTGGCATTACAGTACCAATAACCTGCAAGTAGAAGCATGCTACGTAGTACATCGTTTTCTGTTTTTGATCAATTTCGTCTTTAGCTAACTTTGTAGCGATGACGTCCGTGTTCCAGATATCCATGTAACCTCAATTATGTATAACGCCTTGCTAATAAGTGAACCAAGTGCTGGCGGGCGATTTGCTCAGCAAATGGCATGACAGCCTTGGTGAATCTTAATTTAGAGACTTGTTATAAGGCTTATCCACAATCATTGGTAACCAAGTTCTCTTATTACTTTTTGTTTATCAATGCTAACTCTAAGTTGTACCGACTTACCTCCACCAGGAGTGCTATTTAGCAAGTCATCTTTATGAGTAGCACGAATGGAAACATATTCATTAGATGGCTCCATGAGTTCATAGTGATCAATATGAACGATAAACTCGCCACACTTCCAGCCTTTAACATCCATCAAGTATTCTTTAGCTATTTCTATAGACTCTGATTGATCTGCCCCTGATGGAAAAGCCACTATTAAGCACATTAGAAAAATATAAATACGCGATAAATGCATCAGGAGTTCAGTGCCTTATAACGCCCAGCACATCGGCTGGCAAAGCTGGCACGTAATTGCGCAGCAATTTGAGTGACAGGTTTGACAGTCCGTTGCTGCTGCTTGTTAGCCATTTTTTTCTACTGACCATGAGCTTCCTGTTGAACGAATAAATGCATCATACGTTCTGATTTGCAAGCGACCACCACTCAATCTATTCCAAGCCGCCTTAAGACTTTGTTTTCTAGGGTCTTCTAATAGTTCACTTTCGCGCCCGACTATAAGACACCCTTCAGGCTCCCGGAAATCATTCAAACGCAAAGTATCTCGTAGATAGCTTTGTGCTGATGAGCAATAATCCACATAATTTAATAGTTGGCAAATACCATCGTTAACTGCATTGCTGAAAACAACATTGCCATTTCTTTCAGTAAAGATATTTTGGTCCGCTCCTTTTAATTCAACGACAAACCATTTATATCCATCAGATCCCTTTCCACCAACTATATAGTCGGGTTTAAGCCCGCGTTGTTCACTTGTTAAAGGCGGACGCACTTGTTGTTGAGGAATTACCCATGTCCCATGGTGACCAAACTGAGTAAAGTTCATAAATTTAGCTAATAAACCGCGATATTCTTGTAGATATTCATCAATTGCTTTCTCACCACTACGTGCATCTACCAATTCAGTAAACTCTGCCAGTCCATCATTCACTGTTCCAGGCTGAATCCAAAAGTCTTTTGGTGGAAAGTGATCTGGATACTTAAATTTGCTAGTTGATTCAATTTCTAACATTTAGACATTTCTCAAATTTCACACGGACTAAGTGGCTAACGCCCCGCTTAGGGGCAAAAATACGCAAGCTAACATTAGGAGCGGAGCGACTGGAAGCCTGCGTATTTTTGGCCCAGTGAGCGTCAGCGAACGATTACAGCGGCTTGTTAGCTCCACCTTTCAAGATTTTCACCTTCGTGCTCTAAAGCAACTTCATTTAGCTTTGTTAGTATTTGAAAAACATCATACTTACCTTTTAATAACGTAATGACTTTATCAAGTGCTAAAGCATAGAAAGCCACAGATTTCATCCCTAGGTACACTGACATAGAAAGATTCAAAGCCTTAAAGTTTCTAAATACATGTGGTTTCAACTCATCAGGATAGTTTTCTATAGTACAAAAGTTATATACATCTTCTGAAAGACTGTGTATAGAGTCAGAGTTCATTGAGTATAGGGTCGCATACTCATCTTCTAGGCCTAAAGCTTCAAATCTTCTAAATGGATTAGGCCATTTACCAACAGAGCGTTCATATAGTCCTGAATGACCTTTTTTTAGCTCTTTAAGAACGTTTAACTTTTTTAGAGATATGTCACTAGCTACTGTATCTCCTCTACTTTTTGCAGAGTTATGCCAGTGTTCAGATTTATCTATAGTTGTCTCAATATAATGCTTAATTAGTTGCTTTGGTCTCTCATTTTCTTTACTTTCAGCTATATACATTACATTTACCGCGTGCTCCATTACAACTCTAGCAAGCGGATCTACACCTTCATACAGTTTTGAATCTAGTAGTGTAATTACAGAAGAAACCATTTTAGTTAAAGCATCAAGAATAACTCTAATTTGGCTTCTTTGAATTCGATACTTTATCCCTTCACCCTCTTCAATATCTAACTTTGAGTAAATATCTTCAAGTTCTTCGTAGACTTCTTTAATTATTTTAGTATGACCTGCGTGTGATTCTTTCACTTCAGCTGCTTTGGTCATTTGTTGAATTGTTTTTTCCATGTTCCTAGATGCTTAATGTAACCGTGTGGAGCTAACGTTTGGTTAAGGGGCGGGCTTTAGCCCGTCCCAGTGAGCGAAGCGAATGGTTTGAACCTATTGTTAGTCGCGCCTCACCACGAAGTAACTTCATAGATCACTTCACTAGCAGACGGCTCATCTGGAAGGAAACCGCTGCTAGTTTCAAGGATAGCTGCATGATGCCCGTTTTTTGAAGCAATGGCCGCCTGATCGATACCGCGTAATGACATGACCCTAAATGCATCAATGGCTGCCGAGCGGGTGAAAACGTAGCCCGGAAGTCTGGAGACCCATGACCCAGCGTCATTAAAGGCAACCCCATTGCCGCCATCCAAGACCAAGACATATTCACCTTCGGGTTGCCTTGAGGCCCAGCGGAAGAAGCTCTCTAACGCCTTTTCTTTGAAGGCCGTTAGCAAAACATTTGAGCCAGCCATCAGCAGGTGGCTGTTCTTATGTAGTTCTATAGACTTGTGGATTACCGGCGAGAACAACGCTGATAACTCTGGATGATAGATTGCCTCGGCCTTCTCAAACTCTGACTTGAGTTGGCTAGGTAACGATGACAGAAGCCCATTAGCAGCTAGTCGTTGAGAGTTCTTAGTAGCTAAGTCGAAGAGCTTTCTGTTTGTATGCATCTTAGTGGCTAACATTTTATTAGTGCGCATGCGCGTTTACCTCATGAGAACAGTGAAAACGCGAACAGTTAACTATTTGTATTGCAAAGAACTTATCAGCTTTTAATCAAATACTCCATCCAGAAAAACGCGCATGCGCGTCTCCCAAACCTATTAACTCGAACCGTTAAAAAATAACTTATTGATAATTAACACAATATATAAAAATTCATAAGTGTAAATGCGCAAAAAATATTTACGGTATTCCTTGATCTAAGCGATTTTTAAATAATACTCGCATATAAACAGTATTGAGAGAATTGCTATCATGAGTATGAAAAGCCGTTTTTTAAGCGGTGTTCAAGAAGAAATGCGCATGCGTGGTTACAGTATCAGAACAGAAAAATTCTACCTGTATTGGATCAAGGCGTTCATTAACTTTCACCACAAGCGTCATCCTGAAACGATGGGAACAGAGGAGGTCACGCAATTCTTAACCTTCCTTGCCAATCAACGGAATGTGGCTATCAACACTCAAAAAAGTGCACTAAACGCGTTAGCCAATTTGTACCAAAAACATTTACATCATGAGCTTGGAAATTTAGGTTTTTGCTATGCCACAAAACAGCGTTATTTACCTACTGTGTTATCCCCATCAGAAATCTCACTAATACTAAATGAACTTGATGGCCGCGATAGGCTAATAATAGAACTACTTTATGGTAGTGGACTGAGAGTTTCAGAATGCCTCAGGTTACGGTATCTAAGATATTGATATTGAATAAGCTTCGTTGACGGTTAGGGATGGTAAAGGTCATAAAGATAGACAAACAATCCTTAGCCGTAAATGTGCCATTAAACTCACAGTATATATAAATAAGGCCATGGAGATTCAACATCGTGACAACCAACAAGGGATCGGTCCTTCCCTACCCAATGCGTTAGAGCGTAAGTATCCTAATGCCTTTAAGCAACACGGATGGATGTTCATTTTCCCTTCAACCACAACCTATATTCATCCTTATACAGGTACACTTTGCAGACATCATCTCCATCAAAGTGTTATTCGTAAAGCGCTCGGGAATGCGGTACGTAATATCAAAATAACTAAGCGTGTTACCTGTCATACATTTCGACATAGCTTTGCAACCCATCTACTTCAATCGGGCAGTGATATCAGAAGTGTTCAGGAGCTACTTGGCCATAATGACGTTAGTACAACACAAATCTATACCCATGTGCTTGGCCAACATTACGCAGGGACAACGAGTCCATTAGATAAGTTATAAATTCTAAGTAATAAAGCAATCTCGATTGCCTCTAGTAGTGTTACTAATTTAGGTCAACTAACACTTAACTTACAGAGTGTTTGGGTTGCCCCGTAAAACACTTGGGGGTAACTGGCGTTTACCCAAGCAAATGCATAAAGGCGTATTGCGACAAGAGCACCAAAACGATAAATCCACAAAACAATCATTTGTAAAAGCATAGTTTCATTGTGGTCAATATAGAGCTCACACCTAAGCTCAGTGCATCATTTAATCGCGAATGAGTTTGCATAGGTATCTGTCCGAACCTTTGATAAAATCCAGTCAACGGGTTAGCAGTCTTGGTGGACAACCTCTAACCCGCCAGCCCTCGTAAGAGGGCGTTCCTTCTAATTCATCCTATCTAGCAGTGCCATTTCGGCTTTTCTTAGCCAGAAGATGTAAGACTTTTTGCTGTCAAATCCCATTAAGGCCCACTGCTCTTTGCACAGATAATGGGCGCGAATGGCACGTTTGCAGTTTATGGATAACTGCTCAACGAGCTGGTCAAAATGGGCGACGTGGACAGGCACGTTAAGTTCGTGCTTTAAGTTGCCGCCGCCCAAGGCTTCGCCTAAACGGTCGCAGGCGCTGCGGTTCGAAAAACCCTTGCCCAATTCTTGGTGCACCCAATAACGGCCCCAGCGATACAACCCTAACCGCAACGCCTTAATGTTCATCCTCTGCTCGGGTTCATCGCTAAAGCCCATTGGCCACCTCATTTATCTTCTCAATCGAAAGCTTAAACACATCAATGCATATCGATGTCACATCGTCATAGGGCGCAGTAGTACGGCCATTTTCCCAACGTTGGTAAGTGTTGCGGCTAATGCCGTAAATCTCAGCCACTTCGTCTTGGGTCATGCCCCGTAAACGGCGCCCTACTTTCAATACATCCGCGGCGCGATTAGCCATAAATCCTCCTGCGTGAAGTCCATAACCCAGTTGTGCTAATTGTTATTGTCATTGTTATCGTCATAACCACCCCACTAACATTGGCTCGTCCGGCTCACTCGTTTCAGTGGTCGATTGGCGCATTAACGCTGCATTACACCAGCGCCCTACCCGCTGAACGCGCGGCGGCTCGCCACGGGATTGAACTGTCGAACTTTATGCGCGGGCAAAAGAAGTTAGAGCAAATCGCCGCCACGGTAGAAGCCATTAAAGCCATCGACTGGGTCAAGCTGCAATCAAACCCTTTGCTAACAACCCCTTTGCTAGCAAATAAGGTGGCCTAAATGACTCAATCAGCGGCGTTTCGCCATCTGCTAAATCATTATCGCAGCCATAAGTTAAGCCTGTTACTCAAGGCCAAAACGGGCGACAGCATCAAAATCGCGCTGGCACTGGGCGCGCTAGATTGCCTGTATTGGCAAGCATTGGGCAACGGCTTAACCAACTTAGCCAAGGGCATTAGCCGCACCATAGTGTATTCGTACCGATATCACCCAATGCGACTGCCCTGCCATCCACCAGTCAGCCAAACAAGCGACAGCCAAAACAAGGAGGCGGCATGAATACGTTCAGCACTAAAGCGGGCGTGGTCACGCTATCTAAGCCCTACTCCACCTTGATGTGCGATCAGCAACAAATCGAAGTGAAGTACACCCCAAACAATTACCACGACTGGGGCATTTGTAAGTCTTTTAACGCCATCGAGTGCAGCGACTTCGGCCAAACCGACGCCGAAGTATTCGCACTCAATGCAGAATCAAAACTCAGGATAAAAGGAGAAGCAGCATGAGCACACCCAAGATAAAAGCGTTTCAAGTACAAGAACATTGCGAGGGCGCCGCATGCATTGTGTTTCATCAACATGCTGCCGCCGCTCACCGCATAGGTGCGGGCGAACTCAATCTGACCTTTGAAGATGATATGTCAGTTACTCGCTGCCCTGAATATGACCAATACGCTGAGCAAGGCAACGTGCCTTATCAAGTGTTACTGGCCGATGGTTGGTGTTTTACCTGTTACCAGTGCGGCAACCTAATTAGTGCCGAAGACGATGAAGGCAATGCGACGGACATTGAAGCGGTGATCTGCATCGGCGAGGTGTTTTATTGCAACGCGGCGTGCCATTCACAAAAGCAAGCTGACGTTGTGCTGCACAATGCTAAGGCCGAAGCCTTTAAGCAACAACTGTTATCACTGCGCCCTGAGCTGACCTTCACGGCGTTTAACGGTGCATATCCACAACTGTATTGCACTGCGACATTTACTTTTGAGGGTGCTCAATATGGCGGCTCAGTGGCCTATGACAAGGCTGGCGAGCTTGATTGGCGAGTATCAAACACTGATTTGCCCGCATGGCAAACATACCAAGCCCAGCGCCAAGGAGAAGCAGCATGAAGTCGATACAAGCAGCAACTGTAGAACGTGAAGAAGGTTATTGGACCCATCCAGATTTGCCCGAGTGGGATGAAGGTGTGACCCGTGTGGAGTGTGAAGCATGGGCGGCGAGTTTGTGGCGATTTGGTTTGAACTCAATGCACCTGAAAACCTCATCGAGCGCTACTTTGACGAGGGCGATAACGATATCAGCGATTGGAACCCCGTTTGCGACAAGGCCGGCTCATTCCTGCTGAGTATTCACGACACCGAAGATGGCCCCGTCGCACTGTTCTTCGCCCCGAAGGACAAGGAAGCGGCATGAAGCAGTAATTTTCAACCAGCGCCCAAAGTTCGATTTATCGTCAACTGAAAGCTGAGAACAAGCCGTTATAGCTCGATTTGAAATACTAGGAGTCTAAAATGTCCTATAAAAAACCTTCCAAACTAATGAGGGCCAGTGAGTGGTCTGAACGTGAGTTTGCTGCCAATTCCGCGCCTCAAAATCGCACCATTAAAGGTTGGATTTTACGTGGAGTGATTCGCGGGCTCATTGTAGATAACAAGGTCTATGTATACGAAGACCAGCACTTTGGTGTGGCGCCCGCCGTGAGCAGCGCGGTGTCTGATTTAATTGCAGCCTCGAGGTAATTAACATGGTACGCCCAAAAAAGTCGCATAATAAAAATCTGCCTCAGCATCTAATGTTTGATAGCTCCAAGGGCACTTACCGCTTTACGCTGGTAAATGGTGTTCGTAAAACATTAGGTAAAGATAAAGTGCAGGCGATTCAAATTGCGGTTGAGTATAACCGCATTATGCGACCTACCGTTGGGTTAACTGTGGATCAGTTGATTGAAGCCTCATGCGCCTCACCTCAAGCTGATGGACTGTCCTTTGCCAGCCATGTGGACCGCCTTTTAGAGTTGATATTTAAAGAGGAAACACCAAGTAAGCAACTGGCCAGCACTATGCGCAACGATGCCGAACGGGTTAAAACCTATTTTGCTGAGGTTAGCAGCCAAGATATTAGCCTTGAGCACATCAACGGCTTTCTAAACCAATACCATCCTGATGCCAGCCCCAATGTGCATAACCGCAAACTTGGATTTTTGGAGAAACTGATTAGCTACGCGATCGACCAGTCCATCATGTTAGATAATCCGGCCTCTCGAAAGATGAAAAAGCGCAAAACTAAAGGTAAAGAACGCCAACGCCTAAGCTTTGAAGTGTATCAACGAATCCATGCTGCGGCACCACTGTGGTTACAAACGGCGATGGATCTTGCTTTGCAATCAACCCAAGCACGCCTTGAAGTATCGCGGATAAAATACAGCATTAAAAAACCTAAGGAAGGCCAATGTGGTTGCCTATGGTTTGATGAACCTGTCGATGGCATTTACGGCACGTTATTTATTCATCGTCAAAAAGTGGAAGAGCAAGAAGCCAGCCATGTGGCAATCCCTATCGGTGAGGTATTAAAGGCCGTTATTGATAAAAGTCGTGATGGAGTGCTTTGCCCTTATGTGGTTCATCGCCGACCAGACAAACACAATAAGCAAAGTGAAGCGACTGATCACCGCTATCAGCTCGATCCTAATTATCTCAGCAGAGCGTTTTCGGCATTAAGGGATGAGTTAGCGTTATTCAATCATTTAGAAATGAGCCAGCGGCCTACCTTCCACGAGATCCGTGCGCTTTCCGCCAGATTGTTTTCTGATATGGGTGTTGATCCTCAAGGCCGAATGGCTCACACCGATGCTAAGTCCACCAAAATCTATGTACGGGACCACCTGCAATGGACCGAAGTACCTCACGCTGAAATTAAATTCAGCCATTAATAAAACTAATGCAACCAGCGCACTTGACCACTGTAATTCTGAAACCCGTTTCACCCCCATTTCACCACAGTTTCACCACCTCTAAGCAGTAAAAAGCCAAATTATAGACACAAAAAAGCCCGCAACTGATTAAGATTGCAGGCTTTTTTGTTTATGAATTTGGTCGGTATGAGAGGATTCGAACCTCCGACCCCTGACACCCCATGACAGTGCGCTACCGGGCTGCGCTACATACCGAATTTTTAAGTATATTGCATACCTGTTCTGACTTAGCTAAATACAGTTTAGCGATAATCTTTACGGCTTTGCTCAATTACTTATCACTTAAGATACTGTTTATGGGGTTTATCTTAAGCGAGCCAGAACTGTAGCAATTGCCTCGCAACTGCGCAAGGGCTTCATTACATCTCTTTGAACAACTGCTTAGTTTATGTTCTGAATGACACAATTTTCGTCGATAATGATTGCTCGATACTGATTACGTCCATACTCAAACAGGATTTAGCTGCAGAACAGACATAATGACACCCGTTTACTAAATCATCATTCAATGCGAGTGCATATGGGCGAGTCGGTACTCATCCATGCGCTCGAGTAGATACGGGAAAAAGGGATTCCATTTCTGTCGTAACATTTCAGACGCTGACACGCTATACAAGCCGCGCTCTCCCCGCGAAGCTGAGGCTCCGATTTGGATCCTATGTAAATCAGGCTGGATCACGGCGCCATAAAGCCCATCATCTATGCCAAAAGGTAGCGCAACATGGGATAAAGAATACACGCCTGCAGGCCAATATAAATCTAATATCCGCACGTTTTCACTGACCTGAGTGAGCACTTTACCCTGTGCGTCTATATCCTGTGTATCTAAATTCTGTTCATCTAAACCCAGTTCATCTAAACCAAAGTATCGCGCCTGAACCTGCGTGGTTTCATTACTGATATTTTCCACCACAGTGCCACGATAATGTAACTCAGGATTATTAATGTTCGCCAACAAGCCCGCAAGCGGATCATTGGATACCATCTTGGCATTCACATCGAGTCGGTTCATATCAAACAGCACTAGCTCATGACCTTTTTCTGGCAATGTTTGATACAGATTATTCACCACCGCCGCGGTTGAAACGGTTGCATCCACTACCGACTGAAAGGTGAGTATCGACGGAACTTGCGCCCGTTGCTGCGGCGTTAATCCTGCCAATAAACCTTGGTTACGCAGGGCTAATTGATAAACTACATCGCCCGCATTAACCGCAAAAGAGGTGTATTTAAAGGGATCGTACTCTACTTGAATACTGTTCCATTGCAGTTTATCCAGCTCCAACAATCGTCCTATCCAACTCTGCCAGCGTGCTGCCGCCGCAGATGGCGCTAGCCCTATCGCGGGAGAGATAAAAATCATTCCATCATAATCAGGGGCTTTATCATGGCTTATACGTTCTAACTCATGGTTCAGCGCGACGGCGGCACCCGTCGAAAAAGCCACCACAAATAATGGTTTATCTTTCAGAGTTTGCCGCATATGCGCTGTGGCTAAATTCACCGCTGCGGCCAGATCTTGCCAATAAAGCTCAGTCAATCCACTTGGAATCGTGCCATGTCCTGGCAGTCTTAAACCGAGCACATGGGCTTTACCTTTAAAGTGCACTGCCACATTG
The DNA here is from genome assembly GCF_019345515.1 of Shewanella sp. NKUCC06_TVS. NCBI lineage: Bacteria > Pseudomonadati > Pseudomonadota > Gammaproteobacteria > Alteromonadales > Shewanellaceae > Shewanella > Shewanella sp. NKUCC06_TVS. The sequence goes on from NZ_JAHKQX010000014.1 coordinate 40,138, forward strand.
GATAGAGCATAGGGCGAATCCGACATACCGTGGAGCAGTAATACTCCAAATTCGGCATTAGCCACAGGCCATTCATAACTGCGATTCCAGTTTTGTGGCCAATGGGCAGGATCAGATAAGCTATTTTTGACATAGCGGTTCACTGGAGAAAATTCATTGGCGGGAATCTTTTTGACAACTTTACGCTCAACTTCGGCGAATAAGCGGTCTTCTAGCGCTAAGTACTCATTAAAATTGGCAAGTTTGGTATTGTAATGGAACTCATTTTTTAGCTCGACCGTATGCCAAAGTGACAGCTCAGGGCGCGCATTAAGAAAATAGATCCCTGTCGCGAGTAACGCCACCACTATGCCAGTACTTGCATACACTGCAGCTAAAAATAGGTGTTTTGTCGAACCTATGATGATAGCCTTCATCGCTGTTCCTACATGAAGATAAAATGTGCAACTAGATTATACGGGTAGATAAAAACATCCTTCAAACGTTTTACCGCGATAAAAACCACTTAAGCAGTACAATTTAATCACTCCAATTTAGTCACTTCAATTTAGTCACCCCAATTTACTCATCTCGCAATTTTATTAGCCGCATAGGCCTTAATCGGGTTAGGATCGAAAATAGTCTTATTCCAACGAAACTTATACACTCTCGATGATAATCGGTAATCCACACGCTAGGTTCGCCTACTATCTTCCTACCGCGCCGCTGGTACCTGAGAACTGGCATTACACTCAGCCAGACGCTGTCGCGACTCTTATAGCTCTCAATGGCAATCATTGGCGTAAGATCTTCACTATTATGGCCAAAATAAGTACGGTTGGAGATGACTGGCGCAGCTATCGTGACCAAGTGTTACTCAAGCAAAATGAAATGATCTGCATAGGCGCTATAGAGCTGATGGCAAACGCTAAGATTCATCTCATTGCGGGGCAAGTGGCCGCAAATGCTTTAGGGCTCACCATGTCCGTGAACGATTCCGGTGCGCAGCATTTAACTGCCCAAAATAAATCCATAACCGTACTTAAGCTGCCATCTTCGCTAGGACAGCATTTTTTACTTACGCCCTATTTGGATTATCGCCAATACCCAAACCAACTGATCGCCCTGACACGCCAACACTTAGCAACGCCAGAGCCCCAACACAGTGAATAATTCCATTATGATTGTGGTAACGGCTGTCACCACAGCATTAGTCACCAAATAACAAAGGCATAAAAAAGCACTCGTGAACAGAGTTCAAACGAGTGCATATTCAAGGACGATTCAGGGTTAGTCGTAAATGGTTGGAATAGGCTGACGTTTATGCTGCGTCGCCTTATAAATACCAATTAACTTGTCTTCAACCGCCTTGCCGACGTCTTTACCCTCAAGGAAATCATCGATTTGCGCATAGGTTAGGCCAAGCACGACTTCATCTTCGAGTAACGGTTTATTGTCTTCTAAATCCGCGGTCGGCGCTTTATAGACTAACGATTCTGGCGCGCCAAGATACGCGGCGAGTTGGCGAACTTGGCGTTTGTTAAGACCAAATAATGGCGCTAAATCGCAGGCACCATCACCCCACTTGGTATAAAAACCTGTGATATTTTCGGCACTGTGATCTGTCCCCACCACAAGCCCGCCCACGAGTCCGGCGAGTTCGTATTGCGCTATCATCCGCATACGGGCTTTGACGTTACCCTTCACAAAATCAACCTTCGCCACATCGGGCAAAGGCAATCCGGCTTCGGCTAACGCAGCAACGGTAGCGCTGTGCACACCATCAACCCCTTGATGCACATTCACTGTGACCAACTTAGAGGGCTGAATAAACTGACAGGCTAATTGCGCCTCATGCTCATCTTTTTGGATCTGATAAGGTAACCGCACAGCGATAAACTGATAACCGCCTTGGCTATTTTCTTTATTTAAACTGTCCACCGCTAACTGACACAAACGCCCAGCGGTAGAAGAATCCACCCCACCGCTGATCCCTAATACCAATGCCTTGCTGCGTGCTTCTTTTAGTTTGGTTTTAATAAACGCGACACGACGTTGCACTTCGAACTCTGGCTCTATGGCCGTGAGTACCTTCATTTCTCTTAAGATTTGCGCTTTCACCGAAAATTCCACCTTAAATTATCGCTGTATTTGGACTACCTGAACCCGACTAACGTTAACATTTATTCGCAACTGCCTGTAGTTAAAATTAATGCTTAGTTAATTGATTATTGATAAACGCCATAAAAATAAGGGCAACAACGGTTTGCCGTTATTGCCCTAACGTAAATCAGTCAGCTTAATACCAATACAGCTACCGACTTATCTTTCCCAGTAAGATTCTTCTAAGCTGTCTTCGCGCTCAGGTAAACCGCGGGATAAACGCGGGCTATGCTGAGCTAAGACTTCATAGGCGACGCGGTTAGCATACTTACACACTTGAGAGAACGAAGAATAACACAGGCCATCGCGCTTATGTTTACTTGAGCCTGGCACGTTAGTCTTGTGGAAAGTATTGGCCGCCAGATCGTGCAATAACGCCGATAATGCGCCATCGCCAGCGCCATTAGTGTTACCGATTTTTTCAGGGCCGCCCATGTAAGGTGAAATGTGGGCAAAGACTTTGATTGGTGTTTCACAGTCACTTTTAAGCTTTGGACGGGAGAATTCATAACGATTAAATTCAGGGATAGCACCCGGCAACAGCGTGTGAGTCGTTTCGCGTTTTTCTGAGTCCTCGGTATAACCCGCAGTATAAAGCCCGATTGGACCCGCTGTGGTTAATACCATGTCGCACCATTCCAAGGCTTTTTCACTGGCAAGCAGAGGATCCCGTGAACCCGTTAAGGCTTCACCTTCGTCTTCATTCATCGCCAAAATGGTGACATGTTCTTTGATGAAGTTTTGCCACCATTGTGGATCTTCTTCAATCAAGAAACGCGTGCCTAAGGTTAATACCACGGGAACTTCGGCGGCTTTTGCATATTCGATAGCGCACATGGCCGCATCGGTAATACGGTCGCCATCACTGGCGCGCATCAAATACGCGGTCAACACTAAGGCTGAACTGCCCTGCACCACGTCTTTATCGATAAATTCAGGTGTGAGTTTATCCATAGCGCCTTTGCTGATCGCAAATGTTCGCTCGCCGCACTCAGAAATCAGGGTAAAACAGCGACCGATAGGACCATCTACAGGTTGTAGAAAGTTAAGGTCGACTTTAGAAGAGGTATTACATAAATAGCGGTAGGCGTAACTGCCCACTTCGATATTTTGACTCATTACTCCAAACAGCACTGAACGGTCATCGGCCAGAATAGAATAGTTGTGCACTGTGTTACCAATAGTGCCACCAGCAAATTCATCGCTAATCAAACCATGAATTTTTAACTCAGTGTAGAGTCTGTGGGCCTGTTCATCATTGATCAAGGTAGAATTGCCTTTGGGCAAGCCATAACGGCTCAGCAATTCGTCTTCCACTTTCGCTTCGATATCCACTAAGGTTTGATCAATACCGCTGATATAGGTCGCAAACGGCTGAGGCTGTTGAGTCAGCTGTTCAAGCAGCGGATCTCGGGTTTTAACCGGAAAATAATGTTTAGATTTACGCTGACCGGGAAACTTCATAGTGGCTCTCTTTTCCTGGCATCCATGCTAATTGGCGTCTGCCGAGGCGGTCAAGCCAAGCAGCATCCTAAAAATATTGAGTCTAGGCTAGCGAGACAAAAAAACCACCCCCTTAGCCGGAAGGGCGCAGATTCTATCACAAAATCAGTTCGAAGCCAGTGCTCCTATACCCAAGATACCGCTTGTTCTTGGATTAATTGCCGTAATAATTCAATGTGTAACTCATCGTCGTTCAAACAAGGGATAAACCGATAGTCGCTGCCACCCGCATGTAAAAAGGTTTCCTTAGCGCCAATGGAGATTTCTTCTAAGGTTTCGAGGCAATCGGTCGCAAACGCAGGGCAAATCACATCGACACTTTTGATCCCTTGCGCAGGTAACTCGGCCAGTAATTTATCGGCGTAGGGCGTTAACCATTCTTCGCGGCCAAAGCGCGATTGGAAGCACACTTGCCATTGCGACTCGCTCAGCTCAAGTTTTTGCGCCAACAGTTTAGCCGTGACAAAACACTGCTCGCGGTAAGGATCGCCCTCTTTCACATAACGCAGTGGAATACCGTGAAATGACAAGAGCAACTTGTCGGCCTGCCCATGGGTGTTCCAGTGGCGCGTCACACTGTGTGCCAGCGCAGCAATATAAGCGCTATGGTCAAAATAGTCTTTATTAAAGCGAACCTGCGGCATGTCACGCACAGTTTTAAGATAACGGGCAACGGCATCGAACACACTTGCCACCGTCGAGCAGGAATATTGGGGATACAAAGGCAGCACAATAATGCGCTCTGCCCCTTGGTCTTTCAGGCGTTCAAATCCCGCATCGATGGAGGGATTGCCGTAACTCATACCCAGTTCAACCGGGATGGTCTGGTTAAAGGTTGCACTTAAGTCCACCGCCAGTTTTTGTGCTTGGCGCTCACTTATCACCATCAAGGGCGAACCTTCTGGCGTCCACACGCTTTGGTAAAGTTTCGCGACTTTAGCCGGACGGGTGTTGAGGATAATACCGTTCAGCAGCGGTTGCCAAATCCACGGCGATAAATCGACGACACGCGGATCACTTAAAAACTGCCTTAAAAAGCGTTTAACGGCCTTAGGACTAGGTTGATCAGGCGTGCCGAGGTTAACCAATAACACACCAAAAGCAGGGGAAGGATTCAACGTTAGGCTCATGGTTAATGAAGTTCACTTGGAGGCTAACATTGCGATACCCATAAAAAAAGCCTGCATCGGCAGGCTTTTTCTTAATATGAGAACTTGTTCTCGTAAATTAACCTTTATTCGGTTATTTCAACACCCTAGCTAACTGCTCACTCACGGCCGCAACCGATTGAGTACCGTCAAACTTGTTGTATTGAGTTTGGCCAGCGGCAGCCACTTTACCGTAGTATTCAACCAGCGGCTTAGTTTGCTCGTGATAAATCGCGAGGCGTTTACGCACAGTGCTTTCTTCATCATCTGGACGAATAGCTAAATCTTCGCCCGTCACGTCGTCTTTACCTTCCACCTTAGGTGGATTGAAAACCACATGGTAAACACGGCCAGAACCTGGGTGAACACGGCGACCGCTCATGCGCTTAACGATTTCTTCGTCTGGCACGTCGATTTCAATCACGTGATCAATGCTAATACCGTTTGCCGCCATCGCATCCGCCTGTGGGATGGTACGTGGGAAACCGTCTAACAAGAAACCTTTAACACAGTCTTCCTGTGCGATACGCTCTTTAACCAGACCGATGATCAGATCATCAGAAACCAGTTGACCAGCATCCATCACTTTTTTCGCTTCCAAACCCAGTGGAGTACCCGCTTTTACCGCGGCACGTAACATATCACCAGTGGAAATTTGTGGGATACCATACTGTTCCATAATGAACTGGGCCTGGGTACCTTTACCGGCACCTGGGGCGCCCAATAGGATAATGCGCATCTCAAGAGTCCTCTTTTCGCATTGATATTCTTCTTAGGGCGGCGATCTTCGCACATCTGGCCGCCATTGAGAAGGGTTTTAGCTTCGACTTTAGCCTCAGAAACCGCAAATAAACTGCGGTTACTAAGCGATTTTTTTCATTAATAGAGCAAAGTATAGAGCTTACGGCGGTATTGATTGGCTATGGGATTACCTTGGCCAAGTGCCGTTAATACTTCCATAAATACTTGTTTTACTGTGCCATTTTCAGCACCTAAATCTTTACTTAGCACACCGAATAACAGTTCTAATGATTCATCATCGCGGTGGGCAGCATGCAATGCCTTACTCAGCTCGAGTAATAACACTAAATCTGTTGGATTTTGCTCAAACTTTCGCTGCAAATCGCGAATTTCAGGGGTATCCGCCGCATCTAAGGCAAGTGCGAGCTTAGCTTTTAAACTCTGGTAGTAACCATCTTGGTCAGCAAGCCCTACCTTCTCAAGCATGGCTTGTGCTAACACTAATTCGCCCTGCATCAGATACACATCGGCAAGCACTAGACTCACCTCACCCGCTTGATTTGACCCTGTATGTGCTTCTTTAAGCAACACAGCCGCAGTAGCAAGATCCTCTGCACTGACTTGACTCAAGGCGAGCAATGCTTTGGCCTGTGCTAACTGTAACTGCCACATAGGCGGTAAATATTTATCCAGCATAGCCGTGACTTGCGCCGCATCTTGCAGGCCAGCAAAACCATCTACAGGCTGACCTTTATCCAATACTAACGTGGTCGGTAGACTTTGAATGCGAAAGTAATTGGCAATTTCTAATTCGGCTTCACAGTCAACTTTTGCGAGCACGAATCGACCCGCATTTTGCGCGGCAATTTTCTCTAAGGTGTGCAGCATAGCCACACTTTGTTCCTGCGGCTGTGCCCAAAATGCTAACACCACGATCTGTTGCATCGAGGCGTCAACCACTTGCTGAATATTGTCTTTAGTCAGACTGAGGATATTATCCATAGTATTCCCTTAACATTTAAGGCCTCTATCATGGGAGGCCTTATTCTTTTAAAACTAAGCGTTAGAACCAAGTCTTAAAATCGAGTCTTACCGCTAACGGATTGAGTGACAGGCTAGGCGCAAACCACTCTTCCTGCACTAGAAACAATATCGGGGCCGTTCAAAGAAGGGCCCCGATAGTCATTTACTTCATGTTAGCCAGTAACATTTGGTTCATCAGCTTGATAAAGGCCGATGGGTCCGCAAGGCTACCTTTTTCAGATAATTGCGCCTGTTGCAGCAGCAGATTTGACCAATCCGCGAAGGCGGCTTCATCTTGAAGATCATTTAAGCGCGATACTAATGGGTGCGCTGGGTTGATCTCAAATGTCGGCTTCACTTCTGGCACAGGTTGACCCGCAGCTTGCATCAGCTTGATCATCTGAGTCGACATTTCGCCTTCACCCGCCACCACACAGGCTGGGGTATCGGTTAAGCGTGACGTGACTTTCACATCCGCAACGGTTGAGCCTAATGCCGCTTTAATGCGTTCAACTAAAGCTACCGATTCTTGCTCAAGCTTTTCTTGCGCTTCTTTTTCAGATGCATCTTCCAGCTCGCCAAGTTCTAAATCACCACGGGTCACTGAGTGCAGTTGTTTCTCTTTGTACTCAGTTAAGTGGTTGATTAGCCACTCGTCGATACGCTCTGACATCAGTAAGACTTCAATGCCTTTCTTACGTAACAACTCTAAATGTGGGCTGTTAGCAGCGGCTTCATGGCTGTCGGCAACAATGTAATAAATCTTAGTTTGACCTTCTTTCATGCGGCTGATGTAGTCATCGAGTGACACAGTCGGCGCAGCACTGCCCGTGTGGGTCGAGGCAAAACGCAATAAGCCCGCGATACGTTCACGGTTGGCGAAATCTTCCGCAGGCCCTTCTTTCAGCACTTGACCAAATTCAGCCCAGAACTGTTGATATTTTTCCGCATCGTCTTTCGCCAGTTTTTCCAGCATGCCAAGCACACGTTTGGTGATACCAGTACGCATCGCTTTGGTCACGTGGTTATCTTGCAGAATTTCGCGGGATACGTTCAGCGGCAGATCGTTTGAGTCAATTAAGCCCTGCACGAAGCGCAGATAAGATGGCATAAATTGCTCGGCGTCATCCATGATGAACACACGTTGCACAAACAGTTTTAGGCCGTGTTTACGGTCGCGATTCCACATATCCCAAGGCGCTTTTGCAGGAATATACAATAGGTTAGTGTATTCTTGCTTACCTTCTACCCGATTATGACTCCACAGTAGTGCGTCGGTGTAATCGTGGGAAATGTGTTTGTAAAACTCTTGATACTCTTCATCACTGATGTCAGCTTTATTGCGCATCCACAAAGCCGTGGCTTTGTTCATGACTTTCCATTGACCTTCGGTCGCAGGAATTTTTTCGCCATCAGGACCATCACGCTCTGGCGAGCCTTCTTGCCACATTTCGACTGGCACAGAGATATGATCTGAGTATTTAGTGATGATCGAACGCAGGCGCCAATCATCGGCAAATTCTTTTTCTTCATCACGTAGGTGCAGCGTGATTTCAGTACCACGGCTCGCCTTAGTGATGGTATCAACGGTGAAGTTACCCTCGCCTTCTGATTCCCACAATACGGCTTCATCGGCCTTATGACCGGCAGCGCGAGTGCGAACAGTGACTTTTTTAGCCACGATAAAAGCCGAATAGAAACCGACACCGAACTGACCGATTAACTGTGAATCCTTTGAGGATTCGCCCGATAGATTCTTAAAGAAATCAGCGGTGCCTGATTTTGCGATTGTGCCTAAATGCTCAATCACGCCGTCGCGGGTCATACCCACACCGTTGTCTTCGATGGTCACAGTGCCTTTTTCTTTATCGGCACTGATACGGACTCGCAGTTCACCGTCGCCTTCATAGAGTGCGTCATTGGTCAACGCCAGATAACGCAGCTTGTCCGCCGCATCCGCAGCGTTGGAGACCAGTTCACGCAAGAAAATTTCTTTGTTGGAATACAAAGAATGGATCATCAAATGCAACAGCTGTTTGACTTCTGTTTGAAAACCATGAGTTTCTTGTTGTGACATGAAATTTTCCTTTATTTGTTACGCAATTTGGTAAAAGTAACGCTTAGTGTTTACTAAATGGGGCTCCAAATTTGCTTTTCAAGGGCAAGGGCTAAAACGAGGTTCGAATGGCGAAAAATAGGACAGGCATTGAAAGAATTACGGGTAGTTCTGGCTTATCTAAAACTTTTATTAGCGAGCGCAGCATAAAAATAACACCGCGCCTATTGTGCAGATTTTACTTAAACCACACGTTTTCTCACAAAGTAAGTGTGTTCCGAAGCGTTGCCAAACACACCGACTTCATGAGTGGTAAAGTCAATCACATCAATAAACGCTGCGTTAGTTACGCCCCACTGAACATCAAGATATGGATGAGGAAACGGCGTGCCATTGGGGTTTGCAGAATGAAGATAAACGGCATTGTCACCTGTATTGGGTTTGACGATAGCAAAACATTGAACCTCATTATTTCTATGCTGAGTGAGCCCCTCCGCCAGCTTTAAAAATTGATAGGTTAACGTCAAGGCTCGCGCCCTATTTTCAGGCCTTGCATTACCTTTACCTTCCCAATCGAGGTGAGTATGCCAATAATCAAACCACTCATCGACATCAATATTCGAAAATATCTCAGTCGCCTTATGCTCCATTTTGGTCCAGTAACGTTCAATCCGCTTTTGATGTCGTTTATCCATCTTATCCACAATCGTTAAAGGTATTCATTTATCTACAAAAGATGATTACGCACTCACTTTTGGTATCGAGTTATTTATCATCGTTCTCATTTTGATAGTAACGAACAACAAGATAAAACAAAGGCCCAATTGAGACGAACACTAAGGTCAACCCAATATAGGGCATGACAGAGAGCACAGTCTTTTGCCGAGCTTGGGTATCTTTTACCATCCAAATACAGGCCAAAACCGCCATGATATACAGATCAATCACGACTTGTGCAGTATCTAAACGTGACATCAATTGCATGCCAAATTGCAGCAGTGATTGTTCAGCCTGAGACATGCTGTAAGCCGTGTAGCCCGCAAATAAAACTAATGTCACTAGTGCAACCACAGGGAATAAAATCCGTTTCATACCACCTACCTGATTTAAAATTAAAAATAAGGCGCTTGATGAATACCAAGCGCCTATATGTATGCTTTCAACATCAACCTGCACGAGGCGTTAGTCTTGGGCTAATTCTTTTTCTAACTGTTGGGCGATAGCTTCGGGCGATCCGCTGTTGCGGGCAAAGAGTCCATAAGCGGCGGGGATCACGAAGATAGTGAATAAGGTTGCCAGTAAAATCCCCGACAACACCACTACACCAATCACAAAACGAGTTTCAGCACCCGCGCCTACCGCCAATACCAATGGCACGGCGCCAGCAGCAGTGGTGATCCCTGTCATTAAGATAGGTCGTAACCGCTGCGCTGACGCTTGAATAATGGCCTTATCAAAATCAACGCCTTTATCCCGCAATTGATTAGCAAACTCGACAATCAAGATGCCATTTTTCGCGGCTAACCCGACCAGCATAATAATGCCTATCTGACTGTAAATATTAAGACTCTGCCCCGTAAGCCACAAACCAATTAAGGCTCCGACGGTAGCCAGCGGCACAGTAAGCATGATCACCACAGGGTGGATATAACTCTCAAACTGCGCCGCGAGCACGAGGAATACAATCCCCAGTGCGAGGATGAATACGAAGTACATAGAGCTACCCGACTCTTGATAATCGAGGGATTGGCCCTTGTAGCTAATCACCGCTTCCGCTGGCAAATAGGTACGCGCCAATTGATTCATATAATCAAGGGCTTCACCTAGACTATAACCATCTTCTAAACTGGCTTCTATGGTGATCGCGCGCATACGGTTGTAACGATTCAGCGAACTGGCGTCGGCAAACTCCTCCACAGTCACTAAGTTAGACAGCGGAATAAGCTCCTGACTGCGCTCGGAACGAACATAGATATTTTGCAGATCCGCCGCGGTATTTTGATTATCGCGCTCGCCTTCAACGATCACATCGTATTCTTCACCGTCACGCATAAACGTCGTCACTAAGCGTGAGCCCAACATGGATTCCAACGTACGGCCAATGTTTGAAATCGATACTCCAAGGCTCGCAGCTCTGTCTCTGTCGATGACGACACGAAGTTGAGGCTTAGTCTCTTTATAATCGTGATCTAATCCTAATAATTTGGGATTCTGTGCCGCCTTTTGCATCATGATATCGCGCCAGCGGGCAAGCTCTTCGTAGCTAGGTCCACCAATCACAAATTGCACAGGTTTACCTACGCCGCGACCAAAGGCTTGGCGCATCACAGGGAACGCTTGCACTCCGGCGAGATTGGCAAGACGTTTATTAATGTCGACGATAACTTCCTTTACTGGGCGACGTTTGCCCCAATCTTCCAGTACTATGATTGCCATACCGTTAGAGAAATCCGCCGCGCGGCCAAAGCCACGGGGGGCACGAATGAGCAGACGTTTGATATCACCCGTTTCGACCAATGGCATCAAGCGGTTTTCCACTTCATTCATATAGGATTCTATGTATTCGTAACTCGCGCCCTGTGGCCCGTTGACCATCAAGAATAACGAACCACGGTCTTCCTGTGGCGCAAATTCTTGCGGTACTTTTTGGACTAAATAGACACTAGAGCCTAATGCGACTAACACCAGAATCGACACCAATATCGGGTGAGCCATGGCGGATTTTAAGGACAATTGATACCGGTTTGACACTTTTGTCATTATGCCGTCGACCTTACGCACCAACCAAGAATCCTGCGAGCTCGGCTTAAGCAACTTAGAGCACATCATGGGCGTGAGTGTGAGCGCCACTAGGCTAGAGAACAGCACAGCCGCACTCATGGTCACGGCAAACTCTTTAAAGAGTTTACCTAAGTCACCCTCAAGGAAAGTGATTGGCATAAATACCGCGACCAATACGAGTGTGGTCGCGATAACAGCAAAAGCCACTTCACGCGCACCGAGAAAAGCAGCTTTGAGTGGTGAATCTCCTTCTTCGATACGTCTATGGATGTTTTCCAGCATCACAATCGCATCATCCACCACCATACCGATGGCGAGGATCATTGCCAATAAGGTCAATAGGTTAATGGTATAACCTAGCGCATACAGCACAATAAAGGTGCCGAGCAGAGACACTGGCACAGTGATCGCGGGGATCAACATAGCGCGCACGCTGCCAAGGAACAGATAAATCACGATAATCACTAAAATCATCGCAGTGAACAGGGTTTGATACACTTCTTTAATCGAGGCTTCGATAAACACTGAGCTATCGTAACTGCGTTTAATCGACATCCCCGCTGGCAAAGTCGGGTTGATTTTGTCAACCAGCGCGTTCACTGCGCGCGCCACTTCTAACGTATTGGCGGTCGACTGTTTAGACACGCCTAAACCTATCATTGCCTCTTTGTTGCCACGGAACATAATCCGCTCTTCATCAGAGCCAATTTCCACCCGCGCGACATCGCTCAGTTTGACTAAATAACCGTCTTCCCCTTGGGTGATCACTAAGTTTGCGAAATCTTCGGCAGTGCGATAACCCCGCTCCAGTCGCACTGTAAAGTGCCGCTCCTTCGACTCTATCGAACCTGCAGGTAACTCGACGTTCTCAGCTCTGAGCGCGGCCTCAACATCGGCAACCGTTAAACTGCGAGAGGCCAAGGCTTGTCTGTCAAGCCAAACGCGCATGGCGTAAACCTTACCGCCACCAATACGCATCCGCGCCACACCATCGACCACCGAAAAGCGGTCCGACAAATAACGGTTGGTGTAATCGGTCAATTCTAGGGTCGTCATTTGATCTGACACGAGATTGAGCCACATGATCACTTCATCACTGCCATTGGCCTTTTGTACTTCTGGGGGATCTGCTTCATCGGGTAAATTGTCGAGTAAACCTGAGATCCTGTCGCGCACATCGTTAGCTGCATCTTCAATATTACGACTAATATCAAACTCTAAGGTAACCGATGAGCGGCCATCACTGCTCGATGAACTCACGTGACGAATGCCTTCGACGCCACTGATCCTGTCTTCAATCAATTGGGTAATGCGGCTTTCCACCACGGCAGCACTGGCACCGCGGTAATTCGTGTCGATAGATACCACTGGCGGATCTATGTTTGGGTATTCGCGCAGGGGCAATTTATCAAAGGAGACAAGCCCGAAAGCGACCAGCAGCAAGCTGATCACTGAGGCAAATACGGGACGTTTGACCGAGAGATCAGTAAGGATCATACACTTGGCTCCGCGTTCGTATCGGCAAGATAACTAAACTTTTCCGCGAACTCAGTTTGCACTTTATCCCCAGGATGAACTTTCAGTAAGCCGCGGATCACCACGTTTTCGCCCAAGGCTAAACCGTCTAAGATCTCCACCCAGCCACGGGTGCGAATACCAATAGTGACTTGTTTACGTTCAATCACCTTGTCAGCATTGACGCTGTAAACATAATGGCTGTTTTGGATCGGGATAATGGCAGATTCAGGTAACATCAAGGCCTCGCGGCTACGCTTGATGAGTTTAACCTTCATCAACATGCCCGGTAATAAACGCAGCTCAGGATTTGGGATTTCGGCGCGAACGATCACTGTGCGCGTGGTTGGATTCACGCGGCTATCAATCGATGTCACCACACCTTTGAAAGTCACATCAGGGAAAGCGACCGCTTTGGCTTCCACCTTTTTACCTGGCTCTAAATCTTGAATAAAGCGCTCTGGCACTGAAAAATCGAGCTTAATGGTAGAAATATCATCCAATGTCGTAATCACAGTGCCGGGCGACACTAAGCTGCCCACACTGATTTGACGTAAACCTAAACGGCCATTAAAAGGCGCCAGAATACTGCGATCATTGAGTGATGATTGTGCCTGTTCGAGCTCGGCACGGGTGGTATCAATAAGGGTTTGTAATCTATCGCGTTCTAACTCGGCCACAGTGCGGCTAGTCACCAACGAACTGATCCGAGCTAATTCACGTTGATTATCACTGACTTTGACTTGCGCGGCTTTAACCTTAGCGATCTGCTCAGCATTTTGCAGTTGGACTAATAACTCACCCTTTTTAACGATATCGCCGTCGTCAAATTTAAGCGCTATCACCATGTCGGTGACTTTAGGCGTTATCGTTACAGATTCTGCGGCTTTATTGCTACCAATAGCTTCAACTTCATCGCGAATGGGCGCCATAGCGGCAGTGGCAATCACCACATTAGGTATGAGTTTAATCTGGGCTGCAGCAATCTCTTGCGGTTGCATGGCTTGGTATCCAAACCATGCCGCGGCCAATATGGCGATTATTAGAATAATTTTTTTCATCGGGCTTCCAAGGAATGACTCGCATTAATGACGGCTAGTTTACTCACTCACATCATCGCATCAATACGTTTTACTTTTTCTTACAAATTACGCTGATAGCGCAAAATATGTATGATTAAGTGTCTTTGGCAATATCAATGGTTGAGTTGCCAGAATGCAGTACGATAACAAGGTTGTTAAGTGATTAATTTTACTTATTTCCACTAAATCAACATTTATCACTAAAACCATTTGAAAAAAATTGGTATATAGATAATTAAATCCTGAAACACAGATCGTCTAGATAATCGACAACCCCCTGCTTAAAACTCAAATCGCAGCCAATAAAAAAGGGCGATAATTCGCCCTTTTCTAGCCAACTGCTGAAATTAACGTATTTGACGTTCTTCTTTCATCAGGTTTGACAGTGACTGGTACACATTGCTAACCACTTCATCGCTTAATGGCTGATCTTCGTTATCGCGAAGGAAGATTTTCGTTTCTTCTGGAGTATCACCATCTTCAAGCAGTAAACGGTAGCTACCTTCTTTCAGTGCTAACTTATCTTCGCCCCACAATGAACTCCAGAAACCAGAGTTATCGTCAAACTTGATAAAGTACAATCCTTTAGCACTATCCATATCGGCAATTTCAAAGCCCATTTCTGGTAGCACTATGCGTAGACGATCCCACACTTGCTTGTAAGAGGCTTTAGCAGACCAGTAAGCTTTACCTTCTTCAGGCGTCACGAGATCAACATTAATACCTAAGGTTTGCTTCAAACGATTCGATTGGATCGCTTGGTCGCGCTTAACGCTGATATACGCAATGGCGCTGTTCAGCATATCAATAGTGTATCTTTGCTTATCTTCACCGCTTAATAAAACTTGTTGCGCTTTATCGTCGTAGAACTCTTCGTGTTCAACTAAGTGAATAACGATATTGGCAGTACGACCATGTGGGCGCGTTTCCACATCAAAACGATAGCGTTGGCGCAACAGATAAACTTTATCCGCACCCCACATGCTCGATTCAATCACTTCACGGCTTTCAATCCAATCGGTTTCTACGTTGCCTTTGTCAAAATCACGGCTACGAACAGCAATACCTTTTTGAGCAAAGAAACCATCTAAGTTTGTGAAGATTTCTTGTTTCAAATCCACAGCATTGTCGATGGATTCAACCACGATTTTAATGTTGTCACTGCCCTCTTCCACATGAGTACCTTCCGCCATTGGCAGTACTTGCAGTGGCGGACGGATATCTAAGTTTTTGCCATACAGCGAAGCATTCACTTTAGAACCCAGTGCTGGTACATCGAATTCTTTATTGTAGGGTGGCGTTTTTAATCCCGCGGGGATCTTAAGCAAAGGTGCTTGCTCGGCCTGAACATAGTCGTCGTTACCGTTCGCTTGGCGGCGATCAAGTGGCGAACTACAGGCTGCAACAGCAGCAACTAAGATCAGTGGAGTGACTTTCTTTAACATTAATTATTTAACCTCTATCTGGGCACGAGTCATTGCTTCTATCAACAGACCATGACATTGCTCAGAAAGTTCAGTCAAAGGTAAACGAATATGGCCACATTCAATCAAACCCATACGATGGGCAGCCCATTTTACTGGGATAGGGTTGGCTTCACAAAACAGTGTGCTATACAAACCGCGCAGCGGGGTATCTATGCTCTGAGCCAACTCGGCATTGCCAGCGAGCGCCGCATCACACATAGCTTTAAAAGCCTTTGGTACTATGTTGTTAGCCACAGAAATTACGCCATTTCCACCTAAGAGTAAAAACTCTCTGGCAGTGGCATCATCACCGCTATACAAGAGGAAATCGTCGCCGCACAGTTCGCGCAGACGTTTTACACGGGATAAGTCACCGGTCGCCTCTTTTACACCAATAATGTTGCTCACGCTAACAAGCTCGGCAACAGTTTCTGGCAGCATATCAACGGCAGTACGGCCTGGAACATTATAAAGAATTTGTGGAATATCTGTGCTAGCGGCCACGGCTTTATAATGCGCAATCAATCCCTTAGGCGTTGGCTTATTATAATATGGCGTTACACCAAGCATAGCGGCAACACCCACCTTAGATAAGGACTTGGTGAGCTCAACGGCTTCAGATGTGGCATTGGCGCCATTGCCACCAATGACAGGAACACGTCCCGCAGCAAATTTAACGGTTTGTGAAACGACCGCTACATGCTCAGGCATAGGCAGAGTCGCTGACTCGCCAGTAGTACCAACGGCCACAATGGCATCTGTGCCTTGGTCAATATGGAATTCGACTAACCTTTCAAGACTTGCAAAATCTACTGAGCCATCACTGTTCATTGGCGTGATTAAGGCTACGATGCTTCCGTTTATCATCTGACTTTCCCCAAGATTTCAGGATTCGCTATGGTACTGATGCCAACCACTAATGACAAGCATTAACGGGGCTCTCAAATTGAATTAGTTATGGTAGCATTACATCCCGCACAAAAACTCAGCTTTAACCCTGAGTTTTCGCTCTATGATATCGAAAAAGTGAGGAAAATTCATGACCAATTTCCTGGTCGTAACAGCGATGGGTCTCGACCGTCCTGGACTTGTAAGTAAACTAGCTCGACTTGCCAGTGACTGTGACTGCGATATCGTCGACAGCCGTATGGCATTATTTGGTAACGAATTTACCCTGATTATGATGTTGTCTGGCTCGTGGGCATCAATAACGAAAATTGAAAGTATGTTCCCCAGTCTCAGCGTTGAGTTAGAACTGCTGACGGTGATGAAACGCACCTCTAAACACACACCACAAAACTACCTTTCTCGCCTCGAAGTACGCTTTACGGGTAAAGACCAACGCGGCACCATTAAACGTATTACCCAGTTCCTTGCTGACAGGTCATTAGATCTTGCCGCAGTACGTTCATTTTCTGAGGAACTCCCCGGTGGTGAACAAACGCAAAATGTGTCGCTAACCATTAATATTCCTGAAAAAGTTGAACTAGAAAAGCTCGAACAGAGTATCTATCAGCTCGCCCAAGATATGACCTTAGATTGTACTATTCGTCGTATGGAAGGCACTGCCATCTTAGAGGACAGAGGATAATAGATGAATACCTTAACGGCTGGGGCAAAAGCGCCTCACTTTACACTGCAAGATCAACATGGCAACTCAGTATCGCTGGCTGACAGCCTTAAGCAAGGCCCTGTTTTAGTGTATTTTTACCCGAAAGCATCAACGCCGGGTTGCACAGTTCAAGCCTGCGGTCTACGTGACAGTAAAGCCGAGCTCGATAGTCATAATGTCACTGTATTTGGCATTAGCCCAGATCCTGTGGCTAAACTGGCTAAATTTGCAGAGAAACAAGCACTCAACTTCACTTTGCTGAGCGATGAAGACCACAGTGTCGCCGACGCTTTTGGGGTCTGGGGTGAAAAGAAATTCATGGGAAAAACCTATGATGGCATCCACAGATTAAGCTTCCTTATCAATACCGACGGCACCATCGCCCACGTATTCGATAAGTTTAAAACCAAAGATCACCATGAAGTCGTACTCGCGCAAATCGCGGGTTAATGACTAATATGACGACGAATACAAGGCTTCAAGCTGCTGCTTTAATCGGCACAAAAGTGTAAACGTTGTCAGTTGATCTTGGTAGCCTGAATAAATAATCGGCAATCGATAACGAAAAGGTCCTGAAATCAGGACCTTTTTCATGAAAAATTTTCACTTTCATATCACAAGATACGTTCTAACCGAGCAAAAAAACCGCAAAAGTATTCAGCTATGCCCGTATTCTATGGCATCCCAACACCGGTTATCCTGCCACATAGGGCCAAATAATCGCAGCGGCAATGCTCCACATGGTTAACCAAATAAAACGGTCAAGGTAACGCCATGCAGCTGGGCGAGTAAAAATGGGCGCTAACAAACGCGCACCAAAACTTAAGCCAAAAAACCAAATAAATGATGCCAGTACGGCACCCGCGCCAAACCAAGGCCGATCGAAATCATCAAATTGAGTGCTAATGCTGCCGAGTAACACCACAGTATCAAGATACAAATGCGGATTAAGTAAACTGATCCCAAGCGTCGTCAGTACGGCTTTCTTAAATGTGTCCGCATTATCGGCTTGATCCATCTCAATACCCTTAGCCACAAACGACGCCTTTAGTGCATTCGCACCATACCAGAGTAGAAACGCGGCGCCACCGAAACTCGCCACATGCTTAATAGTGGGAAACGACTCAATAATATGTCCTAGCCCCGCTACACCCGCAGTGATCATCAGCGCATCAATGATTGAGCAGAGCAAGGCAATCGGTAACGGGTATGAGCGCTTGATGCCTTGCTTGAGCACAAAGGCATTTTGTGCGCCCACAGCAATAATCAAACTCCCACCAATCCCCATACCCTGTATAAATGCCGCTTGCATAACCACCTCTCATGTTCAAAGAAGGCGCTAGCATAGTCAAAACAACAAAATTAATATAACTAATGTTTTTTATGTATCATAAGTAAAATTAATAACCGTCCAAACACACTCATTTGAGGATGACTATGCTGGAATACGCGAATCTCAAAGCGCTCGCCGTTGTGGTCTCGGAAGGCGGCTTCGACCGCGCCGCCAAAGTGCTGCACATCACCCAGTCGGCGGTATCACAGCGCATTCGACAACTTGAAGAAAAAGTCGGTCAGTCACTGCTTATTCGCTCCAATCCTGTGGTCGCAACGCCCACAGGTAAGCGCCTGTTGCGCCACTATTCACAGGTACAATTACTAGAGAGTGAATTAAGAGCCGAGATGGACGCCGACGATCCCAACCATCCAACCACAGTGCGCATCGCTGTGAATGCCGACAGTTTGGCCACGTGGTTTTTACCTGCGCTAGCAGGCATGTTCAGTCGCCACGCTTGGTTATTGGAATTAATTGTCGATGATGAGTCCTACACCCATCATCTATTGAAAAATGGTGAAGCGGTCGGATGTGTCACCACAACCGAAGTGCCGATGGCGGGTTGCAGCAGTGAATTTTTAGGCACCATGGAATATTTGTGTGTGGCCACGCCCGAATTTGCCGCACGCTATTTTAGCGATCTGAGCGATACTCCATCATTTAGTGACACCTCGTCATTCAACGCCATCAACCAAGTTCAGTTAGCAAAGGCGCCAGCAGTAGTGTTCTCCACCAAAGATAAGTTGCATGAGAAGTTTCTCGCCCAGTATTTCAATATGACCCTAGGGCAATGGTGGCAACATACTATCCCCTCTTCCGAGAGCTTTTTAGAAGCGATTAACTTGAGTTTAGGTTATGGGCTCGTTGGGCATTTACAAGCTAAACCATTAATCGATAAAGGGATACTGATTGAGATCACCCCAGAACGGCGCATGCGCGTGCCGCTGTTTTGGCAGCATTGGAATATCAAAGCAAAACAAACGACACTGGTTTACCGTGCCCTTGCGGCAACCGCGCAGCATAATTTGCTGCAGGCATAAAAAATCGGGCTCAAACCAAAGTTTGAGCCCGATGTTAAAAGTCTTAAATCTAATATCAAGTGAGTCTTAAGCACTCAGATTTGACATTTAAGAGTTAACTCACTCTTTATTAGCTTGCTCTTAACGCTGCAATACGTTTCTCTAATGGAGGATGACTCATCATCATCTCCGCCATTGAACGTTTGCCGTTAATACCAAAGGCAGACATTTGTGCAGGCATTGCCGTGCTTTCAGGGCCTTGGCGTAAACGCTCAAGCGCAGCAATCATCTTGCCTTTACCCGCTAAACGAGCCGCGCCCTCATCGGCTTTGTACTCACGAATACGTGAGAAGTAAGCGACGATAATTGAAGCCAAGATACCGAATAGCATATCTAGTACGAAAACAACGGCCATGTACGCGAACATACCTAAACCTTCGCCTTCTTCATCATTACTCGACACGAAGTTGTTGATAATACCAGCAACCACACGGGCCGCGAAGATCACGAACGTGTTAACCACACCTTGGATCAGTGTCAAGGTCACCATGTCACCGTTAGCAACGTGGCTCACTTCGTGGGCTAATACGCCTTCAATTTCATCTTGGCTCATGCCATATAACAGACCCGTACTCACAGCCACTAATGAATTATCTTTACTTGGACCAGTAGCGAACGCATTCATGTCAGGTGATTGATAAATAGCCACTTCTGGCATTTTAATCCCCGCTTGCTTAGCTTGACGGGCAACCGTCTCCACTAACCAACGTTCGGTACTGTCACGTGGGGTGGTGATGACTTCACAACCCATGGTCTTTTTCGCCATCCATTTTGAAATGGCTAAGCTGATAAAGGCCCCACCGAATCCAAAAATGGCAGCGAACACCAGCAGTCCACCCATAGTAGACGTGTTCACGCCTAGAATAGACATCACAATTGAGGCTACTAGCAACACAGCTAGGTTAGTCGCAATCAATAGAAATATACGCTTCATTTCAGCTCCTTTAGGGCAAGAATAGGCCATTTAACTTTGTTCAAAGACATAATATGTCCAAATCATCGAAATTCAAGTGGTAAAAGAAAAGAGTTTTTAAAATAGGTATCTTTCTCGTATATAGACACTGCCTTTCATGGCCGAGAGTCTAGGGACAGTATATTAATCGAAACTTAAACTTATGCCCAAGCAACCTCAAGATACGAGTTTCATCGCGTTCTGAGAGCTTTAATTCAAGGCGCATCAATCACTGACTTTTGCATTGATGCAATACAGAAGTAGAATGCCCTGAACGCTCTATCTTGGTGGGGATCACTATCTTGAAAAACACCGCTGCTAGCCGTGCTAGAGCGCAATTCTGCTTTAACTCTCTATGTTTATCGGAATTAATCTTTGTTAACATACCAATACACTCCGAGATTTCAGGATACAAAATGACAATCAACGCCCTACTACTGAGCAGCTCTCGTGTCGGTGATACGCCTTATCTTGCCCACGCGCTCCCTTTTATTAAACCGCTCACCGCCAACGCACAAAAATGGATTTTTATTCCCTATGCAGGGGTTAGCATGAGTTATGACACTTATTTAGCGTCTGTCGTGACTGGGCTAGCTGAGCTTGAACTCGATATCAGTGGTATTCATCAGCATCCAGACCCTAAACAAGCAATAAAAGATGCCGATGGAATTTTAATCGGTGGGGGTAACACCTTTCACCTGTTACACCAACTATATCATTATGATCTGGTCACGCTTATTCGTGAGCAAGTCGCCCTTGGTAAGCCTTATATCGGCTGGAGCGCGGGTTCAAACGTATCGGGACTGAGTATTCGCACCACTAATGATATGCCGATCATCGAACCGCCGTCGTTCAACGCATTAAACTTAGTGCCGTTCCAGCTCAATCCACACTATTCCAATTACCAAGCACCGGGCCACAATGGTGAAACCCGTGCCCAGCGACTATTAGAATTCACTAAAGTCGACCCATTAACCCCAGTGATAGGCATAGTTGAAGGCTCAGCTTTGTGGCGACAAGGAGACACACTATCACTCTTAGGTGACAAACCTGCGTATTTATTCTGTGGTGAGCAGCAAGAGATCCTAATTCCTGTGGGCAGTGACCTATCGCACTTACTCAAGTCATAATATCCACGTTAGCATATCTAAATGGGCTCACAGTTAATACCGTGAGCCTGAATCACTCATTAGCAATAATTAAGATTAACTATTTGATATTGTAAGCTTTTAATTAACACTATCGATTCAACTGCACCAATTTTGTGTAAAAACGCCACTGAATTCAATGAGAACAGTGTTAGCTCAGCCAAGACAGTTTTTACTGCAGTACCAATTGCTATTACTTATCGTAAAATCACACCGCAAAGTATTGAGAACGGCACCTAAAATAGCGCCAAGCATAATTTATGTTACAAATCTCTAGCTACGCAGGTAAAATTATCCCTTACCTCAGCTACTCGAATCCCACGACTGAGGATTTTATAGCAGACAAGTTATTAATATTTAGGGATTAGATAGACTGAAGCATACATTGTGCCTATGAATCAGCGTCATTTTAGTAAGGAGTTTCCATTTTGCGAATGAATCTTATGATGAATTACCCTACCGGTTATCCGGCATTACTCAAAAAACTACCTTTTGTCATCTTGACCGCCATCGTCTATGTCGTCGGCATAAACAACGTCAATGCCGCAGCGGCAGAGACAACACCAACGCCTGCACCAGAGAAGAAATCTAAAAAATTCTCCCAAGACACAGTCATTGAACTCGCTCAACAACTGTCGCAAAAACCATTTAAAGAAGCGAAAAAAGCACCTAAAGAACTGGTTGATCTCGATTTCGCGACCTATGGCAAAATCAATTACCAAGAAAATGCCGCGATTTGGGGCGGAACACCGACCAAATTTTCGGTACAACTTTTTGCTCCAGGCTTTCTCTATAAAAACCTTGTCGATATCGACGTGGTTGAAAACAGCAAAGCTATTCCAATTGAGCTAACAGAAGCTTCATTCGATGTCCCTAACGACACCATTGAAAAACTCATCACTCAAGTGGGCCAATATGCGGGTGTGCGTTTACATTACCCTATCAATGATGATGAAATAAAAGATGAATTCATCATGTTTCAAGGTGCGAGCTATTTTCGCGTGCTCTCTAAAGGGCAAACCTATGGCTTGTCTAATCGTGGTTTAGCGATTGATGTCGCTCAGCCAAAAGGTGAAGAATATCCCCTGTTTAAGCGTTTCTGGGTCGAGCGTCCATCTAAATATCAGACGGCAATTGTGGTTCATGCTCTGCTAGATAGCCAAAGTGTCACTGGCGCCTATCGTTTTGGTATTTATCCCGGTTCACCATCACGTGTCGAAGTGGATGTAACCTTATTCCCACGCAAAGATATCCAGCATGTGGGTCTTGCACCGCTGACCTCTATGTTCCTCTTTGGCGGACTCGATAACTCAGATAAACCCGATTACCGCCCACAAGTACATAACTCCGACGGCCTACAAATCGATCGTGGTAATGGCGAGCGCCTATGGCGTCCATTAAATAATCCTAACAAACTGCAGATCAGTGCTTTTGGCGATGAAGATATAAAGGGATTTGGTCTTATACAGCGCCATCGTAAATTTGAAGACTATCAAGATCTGAGTGCAAACTATCAACTTCGACCTTCAGCATGGATTGAACCCCTCAATGATTGGGGCAAAGGCCAACTGGTGTTGCTTGAAATTCCCTCTAATGCTGAAACCAACGACAACATAGTTGCCTATTGGGAGCCGCAAGGCGGACTAAAAAAGGATCAGCCCTATAAATACTCCTATCGCATAACAGCCTCAAACGACAGCCCTTCTACGGCGTCAAAAGCACGTGTTGTCCGCAGTACTAAGGGGCAAGTCTTAGCAAAAGGCAAAGAATTACTTATCGATTTCAGTAACATCAAGCCGCAAGATATTGATAAAATTATCATCGATGCCAGCATCAGCAAAGGTAAAATCCTCTCGTCTCGGATTGTCGCCCACCCGGACATCAATGGCGCTCGAGTATTTATCAGCTTCGAACCAGAAAGTACCAATGTAGCCGAACTGAGAATACAGCTTAAGAAAGACGATAAACCACTTGCTGCGACTTGGCTGTACCGCTGGAATAGCGATGATTGGCAATAAACTGATATTCACTAGTATCATTGTCTAACAAACATAAACTGACCGTGTAAGTGAATAAAAGCGCCAGTTTTTACTGGCGCTTTTTTATACCTAGGATTTTATTTATAGGCTTACTATTTATAGGTTTTATCTCTAGCATAAATAGAACAAGCCAAGGCTAAAAACTCACGACCTGCTTTTCAGCAAACATAATCCCATACCTTATTGCTCGACTTCTCTGCCAGCATAACTACAGGCTTAATTCAAAATGACACTATCACTTAAAACGTAGCACTATTGTGTGATTTTAGGGTTATTAGCCTCTCCTGATGTGCGTCGCCGCAAGGACCTCTGCGAACTAAAGTAAGCAGTACGTTAAGTGTGTCAGTCAAATTTGACCTTAAACCCCTCACGAAGAATGCCGACTAAAAGTAGAAATCTAAATGCAAAAAAGCCTCGATATAAATATCGAGGCTTTTTCTTTTTTGGTACCCGAGGCCAGACTTGAACTGGCACGCTGTTACCAGCGAGGGATTTTAAATCCCTTGTGTCTACCGATTCCACCACTCGGGCAAACGCTGAATATTAATGACGGGAATCATGTCAAAAATATTATTAACTCTAAATCATTAACGCTTAACACTAATAAATCTATTTAATAAAGCCTATTGAAGATTCGGACTTTATTTTTACCATCACTATCAAAATAATGGTACCCGAGGCCAGACTTGAACTGGCACGCTGTTACCAGCGAGGGATTTTAAATCCCTTGTGTCTACCGATTCCACCACTCGGGCAAACTCTTGATATTAACGACGGGAATCGTGTCATTAATACTTTAATCTATGGAGGCGCGACCCGGAGTCGAACCGAGATCGACGGATTTGCAATCCGCAGCATAGCCATTCTGCCATCGCGCCATAGTTGCTAACTCATGTTGAGTAGAATTAGACTTTAAAAATATTGGAGCGACATATCGGGTTCGAACCGATGACCTATACCTTGGCAAGGTATCGCTCTACCAACTGAGCTAATGTCGCATCTTGTTTTACTATTCACTCAGATAAACAAAGCATTTCACTTTATTACCTAGCTAATATCAAACATCAATATTAGGCAACGTTAAGACTTTGTTTGCACATTGCCTCTTGTCTACGGGGTGGCATTCTACCGATTTACCACCCAGTGTCAACCGCTGTTTTACCGATAACTTACTGCTTGCACACTAAATAATCTCTTTGATTTTTTATTGCACTATTCAGCGGTAAGATCTTTCCAAGCGGCTAAAATGTAACTCATCATTGACCAAAACGTTAATACAGCGGCGATATATAACAGTACAAATGCGGCATTAGTCATTAAAGGATTGTATTGCCAAATCAGCCCAATAATTGCCACCATTTGCGCAGCCGTCTTATATTTACCAATCCAAGACACGGCGACAGTACCACGTTTACCAATTTCAGCCATCCATTCCCTCAACGCTGAAATGACAATCTCGCGACCTATCATAAACAGGGCGGGCAACGTCAGCCAGATATTCGCGTATTGATCGACCAACAAAACTAAAGCTGTAATCACCATCAACTTATCAGCGACTGGGTCAAGAAAAGCGCCAAAACGAGTTAATTGTTTCAATTTACGGGCAGCATAACCATCTAATGCATCCGTTAACGCCGCAAGCCAAAAGGTAAATGCGGCAACAAAAGGGGTCCAGTCATAGGGTAAATAAAACAGCACCACAAAAATGGGCAGTAAAAAAAGCCTGAAAAGAGTTAATGCTATAGGTAAGTTAAACGGCATGATCAAACCAGTTAGTCAAAAGCAGCGCCAATCTTGCCTTAATTTTATCACCCTCGCAATGCATCATGAATGGTTTGTGCCATTTCTATGCTGATCCCTGGTACTTTGACTAATTCCGCCACACTTGCCCCTTTCACTTCCTGCAAGCCTCCTAAATGCTGTAACAAAGCTTTACGACGTTTAGGACCAATACCAGGGATCGATTCCAGTGTTGAAGTATTACGGGTTTTCTGGCGACGGTTACGGTGGCCAGTGATTGCAAATCGATGGGATTCATCACGAATATGCTGGATAAGGTGCAGTGCTGGCGAATCCCCTTCGAGGGAAAAGCTGGTTTCAGTATCCCCTAAGATCAAGGTTTCAAGCCCAGGTTTACGGCCCTCACCTTTCGCCACCCCAATAAGCTGCGGCGCTTTATCTAAATGGACAAACTTTTCATCCACTATCTTTTGGGCAATACGCAACTGCCCGAGTCCACCATCGATAAACAGAATGTCAGGGATTTTACCGCCTGCCTCAATCTTATCGAAACGGCGACTTACCGCTTGCTTCATTGCCGCATAATCATCACCCGGTGTAATACCATCAATATTATAACGACGATACTCGCCTTTATGCGGCCCTTCTCGATTAAATACCACACAGGAGGCAACGGTGCTCTCTCCCATGGTATGACTGATATCGAAACATTCCATTCGCTGGATAGGCCCACTCAACTCTAAGATTTCTTCGAGTAACACAAAACGCTGTTCGACTGTGTTCTTATGGGATAGGCGCGTAACCACTGCATTCGTCGCATTGGTCACGGCTAAACGTAAGAAGCTCGCCCTGTCGGCGCGAACATTGGTCTTAATCGAAAACTTTTTATCTAGCGCCTCTGAAATCGCCGCTTCAAGTTCATGTAATTCTTCAAAATTATGGCTAATCACCACTTCTTTTGGAATAGTGCGTTGAATATCTGCATTTAAATAAAACTGTAGGATAAAGGAGCGCAGCACTTCATCCATATCAGTTTGGGCTGGCACTGAAGGATAATAACTACGACTGCCAAAAATTTTACCTTCGCGGATAAATAGCAGGTGGAAACAGGCGATGCCCGACGCATAATGCACTCCAATAACATCCATATCGCCTTTATTATTAGAGACTTCCTGTTGCTCGGCAACTTTACGCAGTGCCATGATCTGATCGCGAAATCGTGCAGCCTGTTCATAGGCTTGCTGCTCGGCCGCAAGTTCCATTTTATCAACCAAGGCGCTGATCACTTGCTGATCTTTCCCCTTTAAAAACAGGCTAGCTAATTTTACTTGCTCATCATAATCAGCGTTACTGACTTTGCCCACGCAGGGCGCGCTACAGCGAGACAGTTGATATTGCAAACAGGGGCGTGAGCGTGATTTGTAGTAAAGATCGTCACATTGACGAATAGGAAACAGCTTCTGCATCAAATGCAGGCTTTCACGCACAGCACCGCCATTGGGATAAGGACCAAAATAGTGGCCTTTTTCCCGCTGCGGACCACGATGATAGGCAAGCCTTGGGTGCTCATGCTGGCTTAATAAGATGTAAGGGTAAGATTTGTCATCACGCAACAACACATTGTATTTTGGCATGTATTGCTTGATGTAATCATTCTCAAGCAACAGAGCATCTGTTTCACTGTGGGTCAGCGTCACATCAATATGGTGAATATGTGAAACTAAGGCTTGGGTCTTAACATTACCGAGGTTTTTACGAAAATACGAGCTGAGCCGTTTTTTAAGATCTTTGGCTTTACCCACATAAATGACGTCATTTTTGACGTCATACATGCGATAAACCCCAGCGGAGGATGAAACAGTACGTAAGAAACTTTGGGCGTTAAATTCATTAGACATCATTCACACCCACAGTTTTGGAGACTTAACACAAACAACATAGGAACATATAACCCAAGAACTCGCTAGATTAAAGTCATCGACCAACGCAATCCACTTTCCATTAAAAATGGCCAGCATCCAACATCTTATAGCGAATAGCTAACCGCGTTAGTTCGACATCACCACTGATCCCCAGCTTAGCAAATAAACGATAACGGTAACTGTTAACGGTTTTAGGACTTAAGTTCAGTTGCTCAGAAATATCGTTAACCTTCTCGCCATTGGTGATCATCAACATGATCTGTAACTCGCGCTCGGACAAAGACTTAAACGGGTTTTCATCGGCAGGATTAAACTGACTCAGCGCCATCTGTTGGGCAATTTCTGGGGACAAATAACGTTGTCCGCGAGAGACCTGACGTATCGCTTGCAGTACTTCCGGCGGCGTCGCTCCTTTTGTTAAATAGCCCGAAGCACCAGCTTGCATCACCTTACTTGGGAAAGGATCTTCCGTGTGTACAGTTAATACAATAATTTTTGCATGGGGTTGATATCGTAAAATTTTTCGAGTGGCTTCCAATCCGCCCATCCCAGGCATATTCATATCCATTAAGATCACATCCGCTTCATTTTGGCGAGCCCACTGCACCGCAGTCTCACCATCAGGGGCTTCGCCCACGACTTTGATCCCACGTTCATCTTCCAAGATGCGGCGGATCCCAGTTCTCACAAGCTCATGATCGTCAACCAAATATATCGAAATCAACTTAACCCACCTTTTACAATTTACAGCTCGATCCGTGTGTTAAACAAAGCAACATGGCAAACGGATAACGAGTTCATAGGGCTAATTTAGCCCAACAACCCCATTTCGCAAAGCATAAATTCAACATTGTTAACTAGATGATATTTAAAGGAAGGATTCCAGAATAGCATACCAATAAAAAGCGTTTAAAAACGAAGCAATAACCCCAGAATGACCAGCCTAAAATCCCTGTTAAATCGATATCAAAATATCCAGCAAATATAGGCAATTTTTCAGTTCAAGAAAAACAAAAGGCCATCATTACTGATAGCCTTTCACGTGAAAATAGCAGAAGAGATACGCTTAGAATCAGGAACCTAAGGTTTTTAAATAGCTTAAATGCAAAAAGGCGTAGGAGCTGCGCTTAGAATGGAGAACCCTAGTTCAAATTTCACACACAAAAAAGGCCATGAATAAACATGGCCTTTTTTGTAAAATATGGCGGAGGAGCAGGGATTTGAACCCTGGGTGGGCTATAAACCCACGCCGGTTTTCAAGACCGGTGCATTAAACCACTCTGCCACCCCTCCGAACGAGCGAGATAATAGCTATCTCTGTCGCCACTGTAAACTTAAATTTATGGTTAATAGTGTTGATTGACTATTTCATATTCACTTAAATCGAAAGCCGTGAACAACAAAGTGCTTAGGATGAGAAAACTGAAATAAAAATTGCACAAACAAAAAAGGCCATCATTGCTGATAGCCTTTCCCGTAAATATGGCACAGAAGCTGCGCTTCAAATCTGGAACCTAAGGGCTCAAACGGTATGAATGCAAAATGCCGCTAATTGCTTAGCGGCATTTTGACTAAATATGGCGGAGGAGCTGAACTTAGAATGAGGAACCTTGGTTCAAATTGCACAAACAAAAAAGGCCATCATTACTGATGGCCTTTTCCGTGAATATGGCGGAGGAGCAGGGATTTGAACCCTGGGTGGGCTATAAACCCACGCCGGTTTTCAAGACCGGTGCATTAAACCACTCTGCCACCCCTCCGAACGAGCGAGATAATAGCTATCAACTACTCTGCTGTAAACCCTTAATTTAAAGAAGCAATCTACATGGTCAATCTACATCCAATCCGCTTAAAAATATCGCGTTATTCAACTTATCTTTGACACCCTTGTCAGTTGAAGCGCCATTTTAAGGTGGCACACTTCACACTATATTAAGACTAAGCTCGATTGATATTGATTAAACGGTCAGATAGTTTCTGCATCTCAAGGCTTAACACATCAAGCGCCGTTGCATCGAGAGAGTTATCTTCACTGATGCTATTTATTCGCACCGCCAACTCATTAATTTCTTGAGTGACTTGGCTTTGCTGCTGAGCAGCTAACGCGATTTGTTGGGCACGCTGTGAAATATCATCGAAACTTTGTACGGTACTCGATAGAGAATTGGCAGCGCCCTCAGCCTCCGCAACCGCATGGACAGTGCGGGACTCCCCTGCTTGCATTGCTTGCACAGCGAGCCGCGAAGCCGATTGCAAAGCGTTAATCATGGTACTAATTTCGTTGGCCGAATCTTGAGTACGCCCCGCAAGGGTTCGAACTTCATCAGCAACGACTGCAAAACCGCGGCCCTGATCGCCCGCTCTAGCCGCCTCAATTGCCGCATTGAGAGCGAGCAAATTAGTCTGCTCAGAAATCGCCTTAATCACATCTAATACAGCGCCCACCTTTTGACTGTCTTGGGCCAATTGGGATATCACCTTAGTTGCGTTGGCAATTTCTCCTGATAATGCCTCGATGGAAGTATTGCTGGCTGCAACACGGGTTTGCCCTTCTCTCACTACAATCAAAGACGATTGCGCAGTTGCAGCACAATCATTGGTATTATTCGCAACTTCCATAGCGCTTGAAGACATTTGCGTTATCGCAGCGGCTAATTGTGCACTCTCCAGCCGCTGTTGCTCTGCGCGCTGAGCTAACTTACGGCTAAGTCCGCTTAATTGCGTTGCCTCAAATTGAATTTTCTTCGCTTCTTGAGTGATCAGATCTAACATTGCCCTTAACGTCCCTGCATAGGTGTTTACGGCCCGGCGCAAAGCGCCAATCTCATCATCTCGCTGAATTTGCAGCTCAACATTCGCCCCCAAACTACCGCTCCCAAGGGAAGCAATTTGATCTGTGGTTTCCTCAAGTTGCGCCAACAGTTTTTTACCCGATAACCAAGCCAGTGAAAGTAAAATGGCGAGTAATGGTAATAAAAACAATAGAATATCAAATGTTAGCTCACGGGCAAGCCCTGTGACTCGCGTTTTAGGCGTCACAAGGCCAATCACCCATCCGGTATCAGGCATCACAAAAAGACTCACCTCACTCGCCTGATTAAGTCTTCCATCCTTATTTAAGCTTACAGACACCACTTTGTTGATTGAGGTTTGCTTAAGTGCAGCTTCAACGGGGGAGAGCCAAGGTAACTGCCCGACGAGATCCGTAAAACGTAACATAGTGTCGGACTTATTCGTTTCAGGAAAATGTAAGATATTACCCGCTTGGTCTAAAGCGAAAGCATAACCGTCAGTTACATTGCCATGTTCTGTTAAAAATTTGGCTAAATCATCAAGTTTTAAATCTATCGTTGCGACCCCTGCAAATGTCCCCGTGAGACGATATGGCACACTGCATGTCACCATAGCCACCTTTGTAACCGGATCTTGATAAGCCTCTGACCATAAACATTGAGATACTGAGCTAGTCCGCGCGCCCGTATACCAAGGATCATTATGATACCCAGGGCCGGATGGCGCATTATAGTCATCCGAATATGCCAGTAGATTATCGCTACCACGGGCCCAGAAAAAACTGTGGCGGATACTCCCAGCGACGAATTTATCTGGCTCAGGCCAGATCCCGCCCCCAGCGATAGTGAGATCGCCATTGTTATCAATCAAATTAGGTAAGGAGTTAAGATATAGAGCTTGCTCATGGGGTAGCACTTCTGCGAGGTGTGCAAGGCTTAAAGTAATCCCCTCAATGCTTGCCAACTTAAGTGCGAGTTGCCTTACGATACTGCTCCCCGTTTGCTCAATTAACTCTTGACTCGCCGCCACCACTCGAGGCTGCCCTCGAAGTGACATCACACCAAAAACCGCGAGCCCAGTCAGTAGAAGCAGCACTACGCTGCCCATTGTGAGCCGCTGCGAAATACGTGTAGGTAACAACATAGCTTTCTCTACTTAAAATAAGTCACCCAGATGGGAGAATTGTTCGGCCGTATGGTCCAAGACTGTCGAGAATCATACGTCGCACCATCCTAGTGCAAATTTTAAAGGCCATAAAAACCATTAACTTGGCCACAAACTTAGTGTAGACCATAAATGAGAAGCGCGGATAAAAAAGCCCATTAATCAGTAGCCGTCACTGATATCAGAATGAAGAATCTAGGTTAACACAATGAACAATCATGACAGATAGTCTTTCCCTAAAGCATGGCACTGACGCCACGTTTAAGGTCAAAACCCAAGAGCGGAAATAGCACAAATGCAAAAAGCCGCTAATTGCTTAGCGGCTTTTTGACTAAATATGGCGGAGGAGCAGGGATTTGAACCCTGGGTGGGCTATAAACCCACGCCGGTTTTCAAGACCGGTGCATTAAACCACTCTGCCACCCCTCCGAACGCCGAAATAATATAAGTATACCGCTAACTTGTAAACCTCAATTTTTAAATATCGAGTCAAATGCTCAACTTATGTTCACCCCGATGTTTTTTACAACAAATACATGGCCAGTTTCAACGAATAATCGAGTAAACAGAGGTAAAAACACCTATACAGTGAGAGACTTGTCGTCTTGGTATGGTAAAATCACTGCAACTTTTCACGGTAAATGCTTATATGAATTCACTCTTGATACCCACGTCTTCACTCGCACCTGAATTTAGCCTGCCAACCCTTCCCGAAACGGCTGACAATCTAAGCGCATTACTCTTAGGACAAGAGCGTGCTGTGGATGCGTTTAAACTCCACCAAGCTATTGTCGATCAGCACTTGTATCTGGCTGATTTCCCGAGCATTGACCGCCAATTAATGTTCCAAGCCTGTATTGATAGCCTAGCGCCGTTATCTCCAGCTTATTTAGTGGCAACACGCCCGACTGACAAAGCGGCAACATTTCAGTGGCAATCAGGGAAACCACAGGAAAATCAGGTCAGTATTGCCGAAAAAACGACTCGCTATCGCTACCTCAGTGGCAATATTCGCCGTGTAGACCTCATTGGCCGTATGGCACAAACAGGAACAACAAGCCAGTATCAAGCTGGTGCTCTGGCCGAATGTCATTATGTATTTATTTGCGCCGAGTCACTTTGGAAACGTGAAGGTTTATGGGAATTAGTGATGCAAATCCTCACCCATAAAGCGTATCAGATTAGCAATAACTTAAGTCCTATCCCGCTCAATTGTAAAATTGTCCTTATCGGTGCAGGAATGATTTATAGCCAAGTCAGAACTGAGGATTGGCAATTTCAACGTCACTTTACCCTACTAGCAGAACTCGCTAGCGAAATCGACTTGGTCCGTTATACAGAGTCACAATACGTCGCATGGTTGCAAGCGGTTGCACAAAGTGTTGAGGTCACTCTAGAACAATCAAGCCTAGCGCCACTTTTTCGTTATAGTGCACGGTTAACCGAACATCAGCGCCGCCTCAGTTTGTCTATGCTCGAGTTTGCCCAACTGATGGTACAAGCTAAAGCCTATTGTGGTAAACCGAGTATCAATGCGAGCAGTATTGAGCTCGCGTTAGCCCAAGCTAACTATCGTCATAACAGCTCGGAAGAGTATTCAGGTCAAAGCTTCGATGACAACTTCATAAATCTGCCAACTTCGGGTGCTATGGTAGGTCAGATCAATGGCTTAACTGTCATTGATGCCATCGATTACAGTTATGGTGAGCCTGCGCGGATCACGGCATCTGTTCACTATGGTGATGGTGAAGTCGCCGATATCGAAAGAAAATCTGAACTTGGTGGCAATATACATGCCAAAGGAATGATGATCCTTTCTGCCTGCTTGTACCGTATCTTTGGGCGAGATGCACCATTACACCTAAATGCCAATATCGTTTTCGAGCAATCCTATCAAGAAATTGATGGTGATAGCGCATCACTCGCCGAATACTGCTGTTTGATGTCAGCGATTGCCGAACAACCCATTATTCAGTCACTGGCAATAACTGGTGCATTGGATCAATTTGGTAATGTGCAAGCGATTGGTGGCATCAACGAGAAAATTGAAGGCTTTTTTAATCTGTGTGAACGTCGTGGTCTCACGGGAGAACAAGGCGTTATTATGCCCAAGTCGAACGTGTTACAGCTTAACCTCAATCCCAAAGTGATTACAGCTGTAGGCAAAGGCTTATTTCACCTTTATG
This sequence comes from Shewanella sp. NKUCC06_TVS, assembly GCF_019345515.1. Lineage (NCBI taxonomy): Bacteria > Pseudomonadati > Pseudomonadota > Gammaproteobacteria > Alteromonadales > Shewanellaceae > Shewanella > Shewanella sp. NKUCC06_TVS. The sequence goes on from NZ_JAHKQX010000014.1 coordinate 73,563, forward strand.
CAATCGAGCATATGGACCAAGCTGTTGAGCTATTAATGCAAATGCCTGCGGGTGTAGCCGATGAAGATAATGATTTTCCACATGATTCATTATACGGCCTTGTGCAGGAACGATTAGACAAGCTCGCAGGAAATGGCGAGGAGGAAATCGGCATAATCACGAGATTACTCGCAAAATTGGGATTTTTTCGCCGCTAATTAGCTGATCGGAGTTGTTTAGCTTACACGTGTTCGCTAATCTTGGCGGCTCTTATTGCTGGAGTAGTAAAACAATGAACAAAGCAAACAGTTTCAATAAAGAAGAACTCATCGCCTGTGGCCATGGGAAATTATTTGGTCCAAACTCACCTCGTCTGCCTGTCGATAACATGCTGATGATAGATAGAATCGTTACTATCAATGATAATGGCGGTGAGTTTGGCAAAGGTGAAATTGTCGCTGAACTCGATATTAATCCAGACTTATGGTTTTTTGACTGCCACTTTATTACCGACCCGGTAATGCCTGGCTGTTTAGGGCTTGATGCCATGTGGCAACTCGTTGGCTTCTATTTAGGCTGGGAAGGCGCAGAAGGCAAAGGACGTGCTCTGGGTGTAGGTGAAGTGAAGTTTACGGGTCAAGTATTACCAGGTGCTAAGAAAGTCACTTATAAACTCAATATCAAGCGTACTATTCACCGTAAACTGGTGATGGGTATTGCCGATGCAATCCTTGAAGTTGATGGCCGTCAAATCTACAGTGCAACCGATCTTAAAGTCGGTGTCTTTAGCGATACGTCTACATTCTGAACAGTCTTACTCCAATACACTGAAGATATCAGTACTACAGATATAAAAATGCCCTCATCTGAGGGCAATATGCTGCATTACTTTGCTTGTTCTGGGCTATTTAATTAATGAGTAAAACTCAATTATTTATTAAATAGCCCATTAACTCGGCCATCCACACCTTCACGCCAACCGCCTAACCACTGCGATCGCGAATCAAGATTTGCATATGGACAGAGCTCCTTAGAGCGTCCACCAACCCCAGCTTGGAATCCTTTTGAAAAAGCTCTGTCTAAACGATCTCGTTTTTGTCTTTTCATGCAAGCGTCCTCTGTTCTACATAAAATAGAAGCAAAAGCTTCACCCATAGAAATAGTGCTTTTTGACGCCAAGATCAATCAAAAAATCGGCTATTATACTGACTATTTATTAAACTATTGAGATCCTAGCGAAAAAAAATCGAGGCATTTCACCTCGATTTTTTTAGTCTGAATTGAAGCTTAAAACTTAACGAATTCGACGACGGAACCACACCAATGGCAAGGCAAATAACCAAGCTAACGTTGCCGCACCAGAACGCTCAAAATTACCGGTATCGGTGCTATCTTCAACAGTACAAGCTTCACCACTGGTAGCCGGTTTAAGTACAACCATACGTGGAACATAAGCCGTTACAGGCTCGCCACTACCACTCAGCTCAAATAGCGGTAAGCCATTTTCACCAATAACTATGTTGCCATCTTTATCAAATTGATAAGAAGGTTTACGAATAAAAGCCGTACCTACGATAGTGCCATCTTCATTGATACTCGTGCCTTCAACCACTAAAATATCAGCGTTATATTGAAGAGTTTTACCCGAGCCATCCTGAACTTCGACCTGATGACGTGCCCAGCTACCGTCGTTTGATTTTTCATAACCCTTAGACTCGCAGGTCAGCAATTTATTGATATTGCTAAACTCACCCGTCGACTTCTCATACAGGAAACCCGCTTTAGGACGGGGTTTTTCTTTGTCGTAAGTCGTTTCAATATAACCAACAACTTGGCCTTTATTGTTGATACTCTTTGGTTTACTCGAAAGATCCGTTGTAGAAGCGGCAAAATCATTCGGGGTTACTATTGTTGCATCAGCTTGATTCGTATCGAAATAGAAGAACTTATCGCGTAAATAACCTTGAATATAGCTACGATAACTACCGACAACAATACCATTATCATTAACATCATAGGCAATAGCGCTAATAACATCGTTATCACGAACAGGGATCCAATGATATTGATAGTGTCCTTCAGTACCTTTAGACCAATAAGCCGCATCTTGGCGTAAATTATCTGTATCACCGTAACGATAAACATGAGAACGACCAACAACGACACCGTTATTATTCAATCCTAAGGCCTGTGCAGTAAAGGTTAAGGTATTATCAGTCGCTGGAGTCAGCCCCAAAGGTAACTCAGTCCCAGTAGCAACATCATTGTCAATTTGCCATACATAAGCACGGGTCTGATACTGAATATTACGCGTCCCCGTTGTATTCGGATATTGCTCACGTTGAACGCATACATCCAACGGCAAAGTATTATCGGTACTTAAACAAGAATTAACACGATCACTACCATATTTACTGATGGCAGTACTGGCATAACCGGTTACTAAATTATTGTTGTTGACCGCCGTTGCTGCAGACCATCCACCTAACTCTACAGTTTTAGTCTTATCAGCATTAACAAATTGCGTGTAGGGAGGAACTAATGGAATTTCAGTGCTGCCCACTTTTACCACACCGCGGAACTCATAGTCGCGGTAATACCAGTAATCATCGGTAACATCAGTAGTTGCAGTGTTCTCAGCTTTCTTTTCAGGAGCAGTCATGCTACCCACTTTAATACCGGCATCGTTAATACCGTAATAAAAGCTATCAACTGAGTTAATCACAGCAGCATTATTGGGTGGTGTAGTCCCATTAATGCTGTCAAAATTGGGGGTCCAAGGGTTAGATGTATCATCATTTTCCTTAGCAATAAAGGCAAAGTTATTGGCAATAATGGCTTTATCTATCGAATATGTAATGGTTTCTTCCGGTGCGATACCATCGGCAACATCAATCACGCCGCCTTCGACATCTGAACTGCTGAGTTTTTTCTTACCCTTTGAAATACCGACTAATTCATCATTGGCATTCACACCTAAAGCATAACCGTTACGAGTGCCTTCAAGCGTACCTTTCAGATCATAATTTTCGATATTAACGATTTCATAGACAGGTGCTGCATGGGCACTGTTTAATATACCAAGGACACCTAAGGCAACCAAGGAAAGGGCTTTATCCAACTTTGACTTCATTAATTCTATTCCCATTTTTATTATTGGTTTACTTCAGTGACTCAAGCTCTTCCCAACGCTCGAAGCAAACTTCCAATTGCTTTTCTTTATCAGCCAACTGACTCAATACCTGATTGACTTTATCCTGCGCCTGACTATAAAAGTCTGAATGTGCAATAGTGGTCTGCAATGCGAGAATTTCTGCCTCCAATTGCTCCATCACATTAGGTAGTGACTCTAACTCACGCTGTAGCTTATACGACAGTTTTTTTACCGCTTTCACAGGTTCTGCAGTTTTAACTTCAACGGGTTTAGTTTCAACCGCAGGAACTTCGACCACCTTTTGTGAACTAGGTTCCTCAGAATAAAACTTTGCCCCTTGGTTCACGGCATCTTGATAACCACCTACATACTCGCTCCAATGGCCATTACCCGCATACCACCAGCTACTGGTCACAGTATTGTCGATAAATGCCCTGTCATGGCTCACTAGCAACAACGTACCTTGGTATTCAGTGAGCAACGACTCTAGCAATTCTAAGGTCTCAATATCAAGATCGTTAGTTGGCTCATCGAGAATGATTAAGTTTGCAGGGCGAATTAATAACTTAGCCAATAACAAACGGTTCTTCTCACCACCCGACAGCGCTTTCACTGGCGTTCTGGCACGCATAGGCGAGAACAAGAAGTCCTGCAAATAACTTAAAATGTGGCGGTCTTGACCATTGATCGTGATGGTCTTTTTACCTTCACCAACGTTATCTTCAACGGTTTGCTCAGGATCTAACGCTTCACGATATTGGTCGAAATAAGCGATTTCGAGCTTAGTACCGACTTTAATTTCGCCCGATTGCGGTTGCAGCTTCTCGATTAACAGCTTGATCAAGGTTGATTTACCACAACCGTTTGGCCCAATCAGCGCAATACGGTCACCGCGGATAACCGTCGTATTAAAGTTTTTAACCAGATTTTTATCGGGCAGATTGAAGTTAAGATCGGTCACATCAAAGACTAACTTACCAGAACGTTCAGTATCCGATACTGCCATTTTAGCATTGCCTTGACGATTCAGACGTTCACTTCGCTCTTCACGTAGCGCCTTCAGTGCGCGAACTCGACCTTCGTTACGGGTACGTCTGGCTTTAACGCCTTGACGGATCCACACTTCTTCATCGGCGAGACGCTTGTCAAACAAGGCATTTTTCTCGGCTTCGACGCGCAACCATTCTTGCTTACCATCAAGATACATTTGATAGTTGCCCGGCCATGAGGTCACCACACCACGGTCTAAATCGACAATCCGCGTCGCCATACGGGCAATAAAGCCCCTATCGTGGCTGATAAAGACGATAGCGCCTTGATAATCGAGTAAAAACTTTTCAAGCCACTCGATAGTGTCTATGTCTAAATGGTTGGTCGGTTCATCAAGTAACAACAGATCTGGCTCGCTCACCAGTGCTCTGGCTAACGCCACTTTACGCTGCCAACCACCCGATAACTCGCTCAAGGATTTGTCAGGATCGAGTCCTAATAATTCGCAGTTTTGTTGGATACGAGAATCTAGCTGCCATCCATTGTAGTGATCTAAGGTTTCTTGCAGGCCTTGCATCTCATTCAGCATACGATCCATTTGCTCTGGATCGGCATGGGCCACATCGTGGGACAGTTGATGATAACGCTCAAGCGCCTCGCCCACTTCCTTTAATCCCGCAGCAATATAAGCGTATACCGTGCCTTGCTCAGCCTTTGGCGGATCTTGTTGCAGACGGCTAACGGTCACATTACCAGCGATGTTGAATTCGCCTTCATCCAACAGTACATCACCAGATAACACTTTTAATAAACTCGACTTGCCGGCACCATTACGGCCAACAATACACACGCGCTCGCCGCGTTGAATAGTAAAATCCGCTTTTTGTAATAACGGAGTGTAACCATAGGCTAAAGAGCCACTATTGATACGAACCAGACTCAAACTAAGCTCCTGTAAACTCTTGTAATTGCGTTGCGTTAAATGGCCAATGTAATTCTCTATCATCCCAAGCTTTAAGCACAGGGATCGATACGCCATAACGCTGCGCGAGGTATTCATCGTCACAAATATCTATGGCCCGATAGCCAATGTCAGCCGCTGCCAATAAGGCCGCGGCCAGTTCACACAGATGACATCCCTCTGTGTGATATAGCAGATAATGCCTATTATCTAATTCTGCTTGAGTCAACTCAGGCATGGGTGATAAGCCAGGTATTATGAATATGTGGATTACGTTTGTAGTCCATAGGCAAAGTCATGTCATCAATGTTCTTCACATTAATGCTCATCTTCGTCAGCGCCTCTATGTCCATCTTAAACTTACGTTTATTATTAGAGAACACTAGCTCGCCCGTTGGGCTGAGCAGTTTCACTAAGGATGCCAGTAAGTTCACATGGTCTCTCTGCACATCGAATGAATCCTCCATCCGCTTAGAATTTGAGAAGGTTGGCGGATCGATAAAAATCAGATCGTACTGTTCATGGCAATCCCGGATCCACTGCATGCAGTCAGATTGAACAAACTCATACTGCTTACCTTGAAGCCCATTGAGTGCAAAGTTGTCCTTCGCCCAAGCAATATAGGTATTGGACATATCCACCGTTGTCACCGATTTAGCCCCACCGAGCGCCGCATGCACAGAAGCAGAACCTGTGTAAGAGAACAGGTTAAGTACACGGCGTCCCTTAGATTTTTGACCGACTAAACGGCGTGTCAATCTGTGGTCAAGGAATAAACCTGTATCCAAATAACCAGTTAAGTTCAGTTTGAACTTAGCACCATATTCAGTGGTGATAAGCTCTAACTTACGCTCATCCAACTTTTGATATTGACTCGTACCCTTTTGACGCTCACGCGTCTTCATGATCATCTTGTTCGGATTGATACCAATGGCCGACGGCAGTGCTAACAAAACATCGCTTAAACGACGCTTGGTTACGGCTTCAGGTATAGTTGCTGGCGCCATATATTCTTGAATAATCACGTAATCTAAATACTTATCTACTGCGACGTTATATTCAGGAATGTCGGCATCATAAATACGATAGCTGTCGATGCCTTCTTTCTTGGCCCATTTCTCTAATAACTTGGCATTTTTCTTAATGCGGTTAGCAAATGCAGGGGCGATATCGGCAATGTCGACGCCGTCTGGCAGCACTGGCGTATCACGACGCGTACTGGTCGCATGCAAGGTATAAATGTTAAAGGCACATTCTAGGGCACCGTTGAACATCTTCATCTGTTTGTCGGCTTTAAGCTTAAGTGATGATACCAGCTCGATATCACTACACAGCATGGCCACTTTCCAGCCGCCAAACTCTTTCTTAAACTTGTCGCCTAGCTGATAGTAAAGCTGCAATAACTCAGACACATTGCCTAAACGTTCACCATAAGGTGGATTAGTGATCAAATAGCCACTTTCTGCAGGCGGCGTTATCGTCAACGCATCTGCAACTTGAAACTCAATTAACTCGAGTACACCGGCATTTTCGGCGTTACGTTTGGCTAACGCGACTAAGCGCGAATCGATATCTGAGCCGTAGAATTTAATCTCACAACGTTTCACGCCTAATGAGGCACGCGCTTTCGCTTCTTCAACGATTTCTTGCCACACAGCTTTATCATGACGACGCCAATGTTCAAACCCAAAACGGCTACGCTGCAGACCAGGCGCAATATCGGCCGCCATTAAAGCCGCTTCGATCAACACAGTACCGCTACCACAGAAAGGATCGAGCAAGGTCGAAGGCGCCGCTTGCCAGCCACTGCGTACTAACATGTTGGCGGCTAAGTTTTCCTTCAGTGGCGCTTCACCAGTAGTAGAACGATAGCCACGTTGATGCAATGATGGACCAGAGAAGTTCATCGCAATCGTGATTACGCCATTACGAAAATGGGCATCAACTTTAAAGTCAGCATCGACGCGTGACACATTTGGGCGCTCAACGTCATCGTCCCGGAATCTATCCACAACCGCGTCTTTAATCTTGAGGGCGCCGAACTGAGTATTATTGATAAAACCACCCGTACCATGAAAATCGATACTAAAAGTGCTTTTATTGGAAAAATGCGCCGGCCAATCAACACAATAGGCGGCATTATAAAGTTGCTCTGCCGACTCGCAGCTGCCTTTATAGATAACCAACACGATACGGCTGGCTAAGCGTGTCCATAAAGTAATCCGATACGCTAAAGCTAAGGGGGCAGTGAAATACACACCAGCAACACTCTCTTTTACTTCAGTCGCACCAAATTCTGTCAGCTCTTGGGCTAAGCTATATTCAAAGCCCTTAGGGGCGGCGGCAAAAAAATTAAGCATGGGATAATCAGTACGCAGTCAAAATCAAAGCGACATTATACCTGCTCGAATACATAAAAGATAAACAGTTATTAGTCGAAACCCCATTTAGTCTCATCCTCGACCTAAGATAATCAACGAAAAATCCCTAACTTATGTTTAAATTGTATGAAAGCCCCCCACTCCGCTTTATATTTAAGCGTTCACCACCTTTTTCGATCTTCGTCCTTGCAATGCCAAGGCGCTGCCGTTATAGTCTGCCCCGCTTTGAAGACGGACGCGGGATGGAGCAGCATGGTAGCTCGTCGGGCTCATAACCCGAAGGTCGTAGGTTCAAATCCTGCTCCCGCAACCATTTAAAAGCAAAATAGTAAAGTAATACAGATAGATATCGGACGCGGGATGGAGCAGCATGGTAGCTCGTCGGGCTCATAACCCGAAGGTCGTCGGTTCAAATCCGGCTCCCGCAACCACTTTCTATATGTGTTTATAACGAGAAACAGCTTATCGGGCTCAACTCCTTATAAACAACAGGCGAAGGTAGTCAGTTAAAATACGACTCCAGCAACCAATTCTTAGATGACAGAATTAAAATAGTTATTAACAGCAACAATCGGACGCGGGATGGAGCAGCATGGTAGCTCGTCGGGCTCATAACCCGAAGGTCGTCGGTTCAAATCCGGCTCCCGCAACCACTTTATATATGTGCTTATAACGAGAAACAGCTTATCGGGCTCAACTCCTTATAAACAACAGGCGAAGGTAGCCAGTTCAAATCAGGCTACTGCAACCAATTCTTAGATGACAGAATTAAAACAGTTATTAACAGCAATAATCGGACGCGGGATGGAGCAGCATGGTAGCTCGTCGGGCTCATAACCCGAAGGTCGTCGGTTCAAATCCGGCTCCCGCAACCAATTCTCAGATGACAGAATTAAAACAGTTATTAACAGCAACAATCGGACGCGGGATGGAGCAGCATGGTAGCTCGTCGGGCTCATAACCCGAAGGTCGTCGGTTCAAATCCGGCTCCCGCAACCAATTCTCTTTAATGAAAGAGAAAAATAACCAGCACAAGCTGGTTTTTTTGTATCTAAAATTCGTAATAACTCTCTGTAAAATCCTAACCAGATCACCATGGTAGCTCATCGGATTCAACGACCTATAAACAACCGATGAAAGCCATCAATTCAAATCATCTTCAACAACAGCGTCCAAAATAAGATTTAAACTGATCAGCTGACATCAATGCATTTTTTGGATGTCAAATTTCGCCATAAAAGTGTCGGACAATATGACTCCTGCCATAGCACCAAAGGAAACGGTGAAAATCATTATGAAAGGTAGAGGTTTCAAATAAGCAGAAATGAGAACACCTTGACCGAACCAGTGCAGTATTAGACCAAGCATCATGATGCCAAAAGCAAACTTATTCGCAGCAAAAAACATCGATATTTCGAATGCCCACAACTCTTTATTTTCCTTAAATTGAGCGAAACCGAAATAGAGATAAAGCAGTAATGCCACTAAGGCGAGAGTGCAAACATTGAGTGCATAGCTTAATTGAGAAGCCCCAGCCAATACTTGATAGCCGATACGTATGGCATAAATACCAACACCCAACCAAAGTATCAGCAGCGGCAATAAAATGAGTCCCATTTTTATCCTTAAAAGTTAGGATAGACATACACTTAGCACCTAAAGCGAGCTCTGAAAATGAGCGCTTAATGCTATTCCAATACCTCGGTTCGTAAAGTGACCTCTTGATGTAAGTTCTTAAATTGAGCGCTTAGAGCAAATTCTTAAAGTTAGTGCTTAGAGTGAGAGCCTTAAGTAACAGCTAAAATAGCATAGATATCAGCACATTAATTTAACCGCGCCATATGATACACACTAACAAACTCACCATTTCTAAAAGCAAAATCCTTCTACTCACCTTCCATTACAAAGCCAAACTTTTTATATAGACCAATGGCGGCATAATTATCGGTATAAACCGTTAATTCAATTCGTTTTATATTCATCCATTTATCGGTAAGCTCAAGCATCGCGTTAATCAAGGCACTGCCTATACCGCGGCCTTGCCAACTGTCTTTTACACCCATACCAAAGGAGGCAACATGCCTACGGCGAGGTTGCTCATACACTTCAAAACCCAACTCACCGACAATTTCACCTTCAATCTCTGCAACATAACGATGAACATGATTCGATGTTGCAGCAAGACGCGCCTCCCATTTATCGGTCGATGGCAAAGGTAATTGCAAGGTACCGGCATAGGCATTTGGGCAGGCATATACTGCTTGAATGGCTGCAGCGTCACACTTCTCTGCATGCCTAATCGTAATATTTCCCAATGAGTCCCCTCCCTAGTTTTCAAATAAAAAAGACGTGGCCAATTCAACGTACACAGAACTAAGCACACAGATCTAAGCCCAACGAATTGACTAGACATACTGTGGATCACTGTGATTAAGCAACTCAACCCGATTATTATCAAACCTACTTTACGGATGAAGCTCGCATAAGACAAGTATGAAATTTAAAAAACTATTGATAAACATGGATTTTATATAGATAGATATCAATCAATATAGGAATTGAATCAACCACCGCCCTGTCTCCATAACCCAGCCTCAACACCTAGGTTGAAACTCTGGGTAAATAAAAACCCGCTCAAGATAGGATCTTGGCGGGTTTATAAGATTCAGGCACTAAAGTGATAATTGAGTTGAATACTTCAATCTTAAATTAATCCAATACAATCAATAGCATGGACCAATAGAAACTGTTTAATTAGAGTGGTAAACGACCATTAAAGGACAGCGCTAACGTAGTGCTATCCACGTATTCCAACTCGCCACCTACGGGTACGCCATGGGCAATGCGACTTATCATCACTTTGTGACGTCTGGCCATATCGGCAATAAAATGTGCTGTAGCCTCACCTTCTACTGTTGGATTTGTCGCTAAAATCAGTTCGTTGACATCACCCGATGCCAAATGGCGCTCGAGTAACGCTAAGCCTAACTCTTCTGGCCCCACACCATCGAGGGGCGATAAATGGCCTAAAAGTACAAAGTAACGGCCAGTGAAATGTCCACCCGCTTCAATGGCTAACACATCAGCCGGCGTTTCCACCACACAAATGGTGGAGGAGGTTCCGCGTTTATGGCTAGCACAGATCGGACAGAGGGTTTCTTCAGTGTAGGTTCGGCAAGACTGACAATGACCGACGTCACTCATCGCACTGGACAGCGCACTGGCTAACTTAAGCCCTGCTTTTCGGTCGCGTTCAAGTAACTGAAACGCCATACGTTGCGCCGATTTAGGCCCAACCCCAGGTAAACAACGCAGGGACTGAATTAACTCATCTAACAATGGACTAAATTTCATCGGCTATCTCAATTAAAATGGCATTTTCATGCCTGGTGGTAATTGCATGCCACCAGTAACTTCAGCCATTTTAGTTTTTTGGTTTTCTTCGATTCGACGGGCTGCGTCATTACAAGCCGCAGCAATCAAATCTTCCAGCATTTCTTTGTCGTCTTCCATCAGGCTTGGGTCGATTTCGACTTTACGCACTGTGTGCGCGCCAGTCATGGTGACTTTCACCAAACCTGCACCAGATTCACCCACCATTTCCATACGGGCGATTTCTTCCTGCATTTTGGCCATTTTTTCTTGCATCATCTGGGCCTGTTTCATCAAATTGCCCATACCGCCTTTTCCAAACATAGTCATTTCTCTTCTATTAGGGTTAGTCGCAAGCATTAACGCGGCTAATCTTACTTAAATAAATGGGATTGGCAATCAATGCCGTTATCTTGTTAATAAACTTATGATCTCGATGCAGAGTTTCTCAGCAGCATCACTATAGATATGCACTCGAAGCCTAAATTTAAACCACAGCGTTACAAATTAACGATGAAAATTTTACCCAAAGACTCGCCAATAATGGCTAACTCGCAGCCTCAGTTAACTCAGGTAACGCTTGTATTTGCTGACTGCGTAAATTCAACAACTCTGGCGGATATACTAGACTATCGGCATCGAGTTCGGCGCCCATACGTTGGATCAACCATTGCACATTGTCATCATGAATCAATGATTGATGCGCTTGTTGCAGCAACTCTTGGTGGAAACGCTTACGTAACTCTAAGGGCGTTTCCCGCTGTTCATCGATTCCTATGACCACTTGTACCCGTCTTGGGTTCCCGAGCGCGGTAGTTAAGGCTTGCTCAAGCTGCACTATGGCAACATCGGCCGCTAAATGCTTCTGGTTTGGTTTAAGCAGCAACGGCAAAGGATCGCTCAAGGTTTGGCAGACAGAATTAACCGCCAGTTGCCGCACTCGCCCGCCGATCTCTAAGCTCGCCATCAACTTGTACCAATGTAAATCTAATGGATGACCGCTAATAGGTTGAGTCGAACTGAGCGCGACTTGTGTCTCCTGCGTGTGTTCCACTGTATTTGACGCATTTGTCAGTGCTGTTGTGCTAGCCAAAGCAAACTCTGAGGCGGGTATTTCTTCTTGACGTACAGCCTGATTTTGAAGTATTTCCGACTTCAAACTTGATGCTGCGACCTGCCCGTCACTCAGGGATAGAGTGTCATCTTGTGCATGATTAGGTGTGTAACTCTCGCCTAAAAGCTCTTGAGCATGACTGGTTTGAACATTATTTATATCAGTAGCTTGCGCGCTCACAGGCTGAACACTGTCAGTCTTATTGCTATCGACTTGCGTCACTTCGATAGATTCAGCTTCAGGCGCTGCCTCCCAAGGCGGACGATCATCTGCAGTTGACGGTTTGACAGGCTTCTCAGAGACAATTCCAGTTGAAATGACGACTGAAGATACTGCTTGGTGCAGATCGATAGGCTCAAGATCTAAGTCGAAGTCATCATCAAAATCTATCGCTAAATCAGGGTCTAAATCAGATGCTGGATCAACAGAAAATGCCACACTTGGCTGACTCGCTTCAATTTTAGTAACCGATTTAGGTAAGGTTACACCATGTGATTTAGTGTTTGGCGTCTTAAGTTTTGAGTCCAATGACGACTTTTTTTCATCACCGTCCTTAGCACTTAAGGCGTCAAGATCCGATAGCAGTGAATCCCGAGCCGCCAACACCGCCGAGAGAATATCATCATCGGCTAAGGATACAGAAGCGGCTTGTTGTAGCGCTTGCTCTTGTATTGAATCTGATACTGAGGTCTGTGATTGAGTGAAGACTTGAGCCACAGGTGCTAACTGACGATCAGCAGAAGCTTGCATGCCTGCAGCGTTTGAAACACCTACAGAACTTTGAACATCAACAGAATTTATAGCCTCTTGCGAATCAAAGCCATGGTTAAAGTTATCATCATTATAAGCGCCAGAGGAGAAATCAGCATAAACGTCTTGATAGGAATCAAGCGGAGCTGACTCTAGGGCATAATCCCCTATCGCTGGATATGAATGCTCAGCTTCATTTCCATCAAGACTATTGGCATCATGCCCTAGCTCAAAAGTGTTGTTATCGAAGATGTTCTCTGCAGCAGGGTCTTTATCAGAAAGAGCTTTATCTACACTGTCACCACACTCAACAGCTGTTGAATTGACAGCAGTTTCAGGCTCTGCCGTATTCACTAGACTCAGCTCGGAAGCTGTTGTGACTAATTCAATTCCTTGAATATTATGAGTATCAATACTAACAACCGATGCCTCGATACCAGTAACGGATTCTGAAGTGTGTATAAGAGACGCTTGAACGGTTGATACTGTTTGAGTTTGTGGCTCGACCTCAGCATTCACTATCTCAACGTTTAAGCTGCCAGCGTTAAATCCCTGACTCTGCGCCTGACTTAGAATCACCGCCTGTTCGGCAATTAATGCCGCATCCGCTTGGAGCTCAGCATCAAGTGCCTGCTCTGCGGTATCGGCAGGCTCAATTAATGCTGTTTTTTTTTCAGCAGGCAGTTGTTCCGCAGTATGTGGCTCAGCAAACTGTTGTTCTTTTACATCATGAGCTTGCGCTGTCGCAACTGGCGTTTGCCCTTCGGATAAACTGATCTCAGCGACCGCATCAGGCTGCCAGCGCTTTACTGGCTTTTCCGGCACAAACGCCACAGCGCGTAATAGCGCCATCTCAAGACCCGATTTAGGATCCGGTGCATGGGGTAAGTCTTTGCGGCCTGTTAATAAAATCTGATAATAAAGCTGCACCTGTTCCGGCTTAAGCTGTTCGGCAAAGGCGCGAATCTGTGCGCTATACAAGGATTGCTGCGCGCACGCGGGGGCAAATTGGGTCAAGGTAATTTGATGTAACAACTCAAGTAAACTGCGTAGCACTTCTTGGGCATCTGCGCCGTACGCAAGCACTTGGGCACAGGTATGCATTAACACACCAATATCGGCATCGGTTAAGGCATTAAGCAAGGCAACTACATGCTGCTCATCAATACTGCCAAGCATGGTTTGCACTTGGCCAAGCATCACATTACCGCCACCAAAGGCGATGGCTTGATCTGTCAAACTCAAGGCATCACGCATACTGCCATTGGCAGCTTTAGCCAGCAATTTTAGGGCTTCTACATCAAAGGGAAACTGCTCTTGGGTCAAGATATGATTGAGCTGAGTGCCAATTTCAGCTTGGGTCAGGCTTTTTAAATTGAACTGCAAACAACGAGATAACACAGTCACTGGCAGTTTCTGCGGATCGGTGGTCGCCAGAAGAAATTTAACGTGCTCGGGGGGTTCTTCTAAGGTTTTTAGCAGTGCGTTAAAACTGCTGCGCGACAGCATATGCACTTCGTCGATGAGATAAACCTTAAAGCGGCCACGGGTTGGACGATACTGCACATTGTCTAACAGCTCACGGGTATCATCGACCTTAGTGCGAGATGCGGCATCGACTTCAATCAAATCGACAAAACGGCCTTGGGCGATTTCCACACAACTGCCGCAAACACCACAGGGAGTGGCTGTCACGCCTTGTTCGCAATTTAAGCCTTTGGCAAAGAGTCGCGCCAAGCTGGTTTTACCGACACCGCGCGTTCCCGTAAACAGGTAAGCATGGTGTAAGCGCTGCTGGCTTAACGCATTGGTCAAGGCATGCAAAACATGGCTTTGGCCAACCATTTGATCAAATGTGGCAGGGCGCCATTTTCTGGCTAACACCTGATATGACATGGAACTCCCCAGAGTATGTGATACAAAAGCGGGAGCATGCGCCCCGAGAACTTTGAAAGATAACATGCCATGATTTGACATGCCATCAAACTATCCCAAGGCGCCTTTAGCTGCAGATTTATTCGCCTTCAAACTCACAAAGTTTAACCAACTCAAGCCCTAATGCGGTTAAACGGGCTTCACCGCCTAAATCAGGTAATGAGATCACAAAGGCCGCATGTTTAACTTCACCGCCGAGTTGGCGAATGAGTTTAACGGTTGCTTCGATAGTACCGCCAGTGGCGAGTAAATCGTCAACAACGAGCACTTTGTCATTTGCGCTAATCGCATCAGTATGAATTTCTAGGCTATCGTGACCGTATTCCAGTTCATAGCTTTGGCTGATGGTTGCACGCGGCAATTTGCCGGGTTTACGCACAGGTACAAAACCGATACCCAATTCTAAAGCCAACGGTGCACCAAATAAGAAACCACGGGCTTCAGTACCCACAATTTTGGTAAAGCCTTGACCACGATAATGTTCAACTAACAAGTCGATGGTCGCTTTATAGGCTGCTGCATTCTCAAGCAAACTGGTGACATCTCGAAATAAAATCCCTTCCTTAGGATAATTAGGAATCGTTTTAATGCTTTGCTTTATCAAGGATAAGGTTTCTGTATTCATAGCCATCATATTTGCTTAATAAGTTACTTAATCAATTCACCAACCTAGCGGTGGCGGTATAAAACAAAACGTCCACACTGGGTGGACGCATTGTCGAAAGTCGGACAAAGCTTATGCCGCTTTAGTTTTAGTTGCAACAATCACAATGCACAAGTGATGGAAAGGTTATCAATTTGTGCCTTAGATCAAACCCTGTCGGCACTGTGTTAAATATCCTCAACAAGAACACGACTAAACTTTCAGTCACAGCGCCTGAGCCCATTCAATCACTCAATCATCCCTCTATTTCAGGTATACCTTTAAGATACCCAAGTAAGACCAACGCCATGACAAACAGCAGACCTTTTACCCAAAGGATAGGGACCACAATAATGCTGACACTAAAACTGAGTGCGCTAACTATCATGGCTTTGCGTTTCAATCCCTTACGCATTGCTCGCTGCTCTTGCCACTGGGTTAAGGCGTCGGCAAACCAGGGATGTGTCATCAACCAATGGTGTAAACGTTCACTCGAGCGGGCAAAGCAGAAGGCAGCAAGCAAGATAAAAGGCACGGTCGGCAATATCGGTAGCACGATACCGACTAAACCTAAGACTAAAGCGGTTAAGCCTAACAGTAAAAATAATCCGCGCTTTAATACCATAGGTTTAAATGCCCTTTATCGGAAAAACAAAAGCCACTCGAAGAGTGGCCAATAGGCTACGCGCTAGAGATTAACGCTCGCTTAAATTAAACCTAAATGCTTTAACCAAGACAGACTTGCTGGCAGAGTCGGCAACAGTAAAACTAAAATAAAACCAATAAAATACAAAAAATTAAATGGGTCTTTGAACGGCTGACTACTCATTACAGCTCCTCTAGTATGTGCAAGTATAAGTGCGCAGGAATCGTACAGTGATTGAGATCACAAAACGGCCGACATTGTAGCGGTTTGTCAAATTAATAAAAACCCTCTAAATGTAGGGTTATTGCATTTATTTCGGCAATAATCCCAACCTTAAGACTGACGTCCGCGCACTATCCCTTTGGCCGCTAATTGCTCGAGTAACTGCATACAACCTTGCTCAATAATCTCTGGCGCCATTTGAGGATATGTAATTGTTAACCAATCAACTATCTCTTTAAAACCCGCTTGGCCTTGGGCTTGAAGAAATGCCAGCACCTGTGCGCTTAAGGGATTTAACTGTAAGAAGCACACTTCACAATCGGCATCTTGATAGAGACAAAAAAACACTGGCGTATCGAGTCGTTGCTGCGGACGATAATCCTGACGAATGTGCTGCACTTCAAAGTGATACTGCGCTACCCTCGCCGTCTGCGACAAACATAAAGCCTGCGTCGACATTTGCGCTGGGCTAAGTTGAGATTCATCCTCACTCGCCTGTGCGACCGCAACGGCCAACTCTAGCCATTCATAGTGCGCTAATTCGAGCATAAAAACAGGATCATTTGCCGTGGGCTGATATTCCTGCTGTAAAAAATCTAAAAACTCACCCGCGATATCGATAAAGATGGGCGATTGACAATCATGTTGACTGAAAAAACGCTGCACCAAAGTCAGCCAATCCTCCTCAGAATACAAACTTTTCAGCACGGGGAAGCCGTTCGACACAAATCCCAGCACATTATTAAAAAATAACTCGCGGTAAACCTGCATACGCCGGAAATCAGTATCCACGGGCAATGGCGAAGAGGGATCGCGGATATAATCGATAAAGGATTGCTGCAGTTGCTTAAAATCCATTAGGCGCTACTCTTTACGGCATGAGCGCTATTTTGGATGTGAGAGCTGGGCGCCGCCGCTTGATAAGCGTGGATTTGATTTAGCTCGAGCAACAATTCAGCAGTTGTCGGCACATTAAAGTCACGCTCCAGCAAAGTCGGCTTTACCCCATGCAAGGCATAACAGCGCTGCAATAATGTCCAGACGGGATCGTTAATGGCTGCGCCATGGGTATCAATGAGCAGATCTTCAGCTTGTTTGTAGTGCCCAGCAATATGCAGATAAGCGATGCGCTGCGTCGGCATGGCATGTAAAAAGGCATCGGCATCGTATTGATGGTTTATCGAGTTCACATAGATGTTGTTCACATCCAGTAGCAGTTTACAATCGGCTTCTTGCAGCACGGCATTAACGAATTCAAGTTCTGTCATTTGCGCACCTGGAGCGGCATAAAAAGACACATTTTCTAAAATAAGCGGCCGCTCTAGAATATCTTCTACTTGCTTGACCCGCGCCGCCACATGCTTCACCGCAGCGTAGGTAAAAGGGATAGGCATTAAATCATATAAGTGACCTTGCCCTGAGCAATAACTTAAATGTTCGGAATAGACTTGGATTTGATGTAAATCCATAAAGGTTTTGATATTTTTTACAAACGCGAGATCTAAAGGTTCAGGGCTACCAATAGATAAACTCAAACCGTGGCAGTAGAAAGTATGTTGCTCAGTCAACTCACGAAATTGGCGGCCAAATTTACCACCTAAGGTCATCCAATTCTCAGGCGCCACTTCAAAAAAATTAATAGCATCAGGCACCTGTAAACAAAATTCACTGAGCATTTCTCGTCTTAATCCCAGCCCTACCTGTGCCGTATTTTTTTGATCATTCATAGAACCTCACGAACGCTAACCTGTAATCGCTTAAGAATAAAACACAAGAGACCAGCGCTGGCTGGCCTCTTTAGGCTCAATTATCCCAATAACTGCAGGGATAAAACTAACCCACTTTACTTCACTTCTTTTTTAACGGCTTCGACTTTAGCATCCACTTTTTCGGCGGTTTTCTTCATATCAGCGCCACATTTCGCTTCACCACACTTACCTTCATGGGCCTTATCAGCGGCTTTCTTCATGTCAGCACCGCATTTCGCTTCGCCACATTTCCCCTCATGAGCTTTATCTGCAGCCGCTTTTTTCATCTCAGCACCGCATTTAGCCTCACCACACTTGCCTTCTTTGGCTTTTTCAGCGGCGGCTTTCTTCATGTCTGCGCCGCATTTGGCTTCACCACATTTGCCTTCTGAACCGACAATTTGATAGCCCGCATCCATAGCTTCAAAACCAAATGGGTTAGTTTGTGCATTGACAGCAAAAGCTGAACTCATCACAACTGAACCTAACGCTACTGCAACTGCTGTTTTTTTAACTGAATTCATAAATAATCCCTTCTTGTTTATTGAGTAATAATGACCAACAACAGTTTAAGTAGCTGGCTTATAACAAAAGACCTGCCTTATTTCGATTCTATTGCAAAAAATATCACTAAGTCACAGAAATGGTCAAAATATCCTGCTAGGACAATCAGTTTAGCTTGGATTTTATTTATTGGCGTACCTATTCATCCTCCTTCACTAGGCCACTTTGTAACTTAGGGCTGATAAGGTAGAATGCTCGCCCTTTGCAACAGATATGGGTTTACTGCAGTGCGTGTGATTTTGGCTCCAATGGAAGGTGTAGTAGACGCTTTGATGCGTGACATCCTATCGACCATCAATCCCTACGATTTGCTCGTCACCGAATTTGTGCGAGTGGTAGACCAACTGCTGCCTGAAAAGGTCTTTCTCAAACTGTGTCCTGAACTGCTCAACAACGGCAACACCCCTTCAGGTACGCCAGTACGAGTACAATTGCTTGGTCAAGAACCCCAATGTATGGGCGAAAATGCCCTGCGTGCCATTGAGCTAGGCTCACACGGTGTTGATGCAAACTTTGGCTGTCCAGCAAAAATTGTTAACCGCAGTAAAGGTGGCGCCGTATTATTGCAATATCCTGAGAGTGTGCACGATATTGTCAAAGCCATGCGTCAAGCAGTACCAAAAGAGCATGCCGTAACGGCCAAAATACGTTTGGGCTATGAAGATAAGTCACTGTTTATGGAAAACGCCATTGCTGTGTATGAAGCCGGTGCAACTGAACTTGCCATCCATGCGCGCAGCAAAGTCGACGGTTACAGACCGCCAGCCTACTGGGAATACATCACCGAAGTGCGCAAACGTTTGCCGATCCCAGTGATCGCCAACGGTGAAATTTGGAACAGTGACGATGCTAAGCGTTGTATCGAGGTCACGGGCTGCGACAGTATCATGATCGGCCGCGGGGCAATTTCATTGCCGAACTTGGCAGATACTATCAAGACAGGAGCTACTCCTTATACTTGGGCGCAAACCTTAGGGCTCATGCTCAGTTATACCCAAAGGGAACTCAATGGCCGTAAGAGTGACTATTATCCAGCCCGGATCAAACAGTGGTTCACCTATCTCAGCCGTCAATATCCCGAAGCCGATACCTTGTTTAGGGAACTGAGAGTCTTTAAAACAACGGAAGAAATTGTCCGCGTATTAGAAACGGCGCAACGGAACTTATGCGACGAATAATCGCGACGATATTTATGATAAAAGGGCTTTTGCCGTAGCACATATAATGCGATAAGAATGAAGTACTTTTTCGATTTTTAACGGCTAAAAAACCGAAAATGTGGCAGATACTTGATCTTTATCATAGTCGTTGATAGTGGAACTATTAGACTGGACGCCTAGAGTCAAATGAAATAGGCGATTTTACGTGAGCACCACCCATATCAGACATGAATTGTCAGAGCTTGAAGCTAATCTAAGGAAAGAAATAGGCGCGCTCCCTCTGTTCCTCGAAGCCATAGGGGAGCATTACGCTAGCCTGAGTCTGGCAGAATTAATTGATAAATTGGCTCAGACACCACTGGCTGAACACCCACTATTTTGCCGATTAAATAAACTTGATGCCGCCTTTTGCCAGCTCGACTTAGGTCTCTACGGTCTTTGCTCGGATTGTGAGGCAGAAATTGAAACCGAACGCTTAAGCCAAGATCCCACCGAACAACGCTGCACCTCCTGCGCCGAGCATTATCAGCATGAACACCGCCACGAACTGCGCCTCACGCATTGATAGCGCTCATTCGACATCCAGTAAACTGCCTTATAAGCAAAAAAACCTCCGCAAGCGGAGGTTTGAGTTATCCAGGGAGGGCGGACAACCTAAAACTTCTGGTTTATTCTCAGGTAATACGTTCTACCTAACACATCATATAAACCCACATTCACATCGCGATAATCGGCATAGGTGTAATAGTTTGGTGTTTCAGCATCAAACACATTATTCACCCCTACTGTGATAGAGCCGTTATAAGCATGGGTATAACCAAACTGAATGTTATGTTTAAAGTAATTATCGTAATCAACATAACGGTCGGTTTCTTCTAACTCGTTGAAATAACTTGCTGATTGATTACCAATATAAACAACTGTCCATGCGGCAGAGAAATCATCGTATTTCCAACTGGTCGCAAAGTTACCGCGCCAATCGGGCGAGTCAGTCGACCCTGCGTAGTCGATCATGTCTGCTTCAGCGTTATCCTGCTTTTTAAAATCAAGCACATGAGTTAAATCCAGTTTGAAATTGAAATCCCCAAAGCCTGTTTCTAAGTTATAAGCCGTAACAAAATCGATACCTGAGGTCTCAACTGTAGCTAAGTTACGAACTCCGGCTTCAATATATTCAATCTTGCCATCAGGACCGCGCGTCACATAGGGAGAAGAACCATTCTTGATTTCATCACGCAGGATATCATCCACATCAATTGACTCAATTTTGTTGTCATAGGTGATTGAGTAATAAGATAACTCCAAGTTCCATGCGTCAGTGACATTCCAAACGCCGCCAAAGGTTAACGAGTTACCCTCTTCAGCCTCTAGATCAGGATTCCCTCCATACCAGGTTTTATGTTGATTATTAGTCGCGCAATATATGGCATCCACGTTACCAGGTTCATTACACCATAAAGAATCAACACCCTTCTCAAAACTCAAGGATTGAGACGAGAACATTTCGCTCATATTCGGCGCACGGAATGAGTCACCATAGCTAGCACGCAGTAATAACGTGTCTATAGGACGCCAGCTTAAACCAAACTTAGGCACCACGGCATCGAAGGTCGATGAATTAACAACTTCCCCCTGAGGCCCTGTGAGAGTTCCTTCCTGCTCATAGCGCTCATAACGTACTGCGGCAGAAAACTCAACATTGGCAGGTAAGCCAACTTGGAGTTCCAAATAAGCGGCACTACGGTCACGCGTGGCATCCACATCATCACCACCCGAACCGCCGGAGATAATACCCGCGGCCGATTCTGGATCACTGGTTTGCTTAAACTTGATCATTTCATATTCAAGACCGCCGACCATAGCGACCGAAAGATCACCGTCATCGAGCAGTAAGGTCGAAGCAAGACCATCCAATTGAGTACTTTCAAATTTGCCCTGATAAACCCCAGTATGCGCAGCTTTACGATACAGATCTGTCATCTGTTGATCCCACTGCTCATAACTCATGCCAGAGGTATTGAAAATATCATATTGCTCTGAATCAATTTCTTGCTGAATAATATCGTCGTTCAGTAAATTATAATTAAAACTATTTGTCGTCGATGTTGCGTGCTGGGCATTTAATTCCCAGTCGATACCATTCCCTGAATCTATTGTACCAACAAAGCCACCTAGAATATCAAAGTTGTTGGTTTCAGTTAATGTATCTCGCTCGCCAAGTTGCGCGCCTCGCATAGAAATCACTAATTCTTCGCCAACTGGATTAAACTTATTATCGGCACTCATCACAGGGGTATTCGTTGATACTGGCGTACCCGCATAACGGGTTTCAGTTTCTGCTAATGAAGCAGAAGCACGACCTCGGAATTTTATATTCTCAGAAATCTCATAGGAGAAATTAGATAACAGCGAATTACGAGTTTGATCGCCAAATAACTTAGTGACATTACCATGATTATATAAACAACGACCATCACCTGAGTCTATGGTATTTTCCGTTTTTTCACATATATCTGAATTACTATACCAGCTACCGTTGCCAGGTCCATATTTACCGTTTGGTACTGAGCTATATCCACTATATGCGTTATAACTTGAATCGTCCATTCGCCAAATATCACGATCCATTACAGCTTTAGTATCATAATATTCATAGGTTAGCGTGATATTGCCTTTATCAGTATTAAAGCCCGTTGCAAGTGATAAACGGTTGGCATCGCCTCCTTCTACGCTTGGTTGCTCAGTACTGTAATCAAGCTGAAACCCTTCAAACTCTTTCTTAGTGATAATGTTTATCACACCCGCAACCGCATCGGAACCATATACTGCCGAGGCGCCATCACGCAGGATTTCAATACGCTCCACGATAGCCATAGGGATAGAAGATGTATCGGCCACAGAGCCAGAGCTTGAACTCGTGCCAGGCATACGGCGTCCATCTAATAACACTAATGTCGCAGACGATCCTAAACCGCGTAAATTGACATCACTGGTTGAGCTTGCTCCTGATCCATAGCCAGAAATACCACGCCAAGAACCAAAGCTGTTTATCGCGGAGTTATTCAATACGTCAGCAACGGTTTTTTCACCCGTCATGGCAATATCCGCAGCATTAATGACAGTCACGGGTGAAACAGTTTCCATATCAACTTGTTTAATACGAGAACCCGTCACTTCAATGCGTTCAACTTTCGCATTTTCTTCTGCTGCATTTACCGCCGCAGAAAAGCCTATTCCAGAAAAAACCACACTGCTTGTCGCCACTGTAATTAAACTAGTACGAACGGCTTTGGCCGTTAAACTTAAATAGCGCATTAATCTCTCCTTGAGGTAAATAAAACCCTATGTTTGTTATTTTTATATTTGGCAAGCGAACTCTATTTCGCTGTAGGGATAATGTTAATGCGCAACATCTAAGTCAACCATTAAAAACAATTAATCTCAAATTAAAACAAATTGACACAAAATAAATCAACTTGAATATAAGATATCCGGATATACATCATGGGGTTAAGCAATACAGACCTGTTGAATATATTAAATATTTAATTTGATACAATAAATCTTAATTGTTAACTAAAAGAATACCGAGAAACTCACACCACAAATGAATCAAAGTGTATCTAAAATAAAACGCTGAATATTAATTTACACTTAGTTCAATATTAATTAACCATAAAAAATGCCACTCATTTGAGTGGCATTAATATTGAAACACTGAGTAATGATTGATTACTTAAAGTTGGCAACCTTCAACACTTTTTGAGTTCTCATAAACAATATCGCCTACAGGATTGTAGTCAGCAGCTTTAATCACTTGTTTCTCTTTCAAGAAAGAATAGAGTAAATCAGCATCAACAAAACCCGTTTGAATTGGGCTGGTTAGTTTAGGATAACCGTCACCACCCGCAGCATTAAAGCTAGGTACAGTGAACTTATAAGTGGCTGTTGGGCTAAAATCCTTGCCACCGATGTCGCTGATGTTGGCTGTTTTAGCCACACAGTCAATGGTCATTTTAACACCAGTGATTTGTGCATAACCACCAGAACCAACTTGAAGACTGCCGACTGCGCCTAAATAAGCCGCAACTTCAGTACCCGTCATTTCGTTAAGGGTAACCATATTACCAAATGGCTGAACAGTCAGCACGTCACGGTAACTAATGTTGCCTGGTTGGATAGATGCACGTACACCGCCTGAGTTCATTACACCAAAATCAGCAGTCACTTTAGCACTTTGTGCCATCGCTAACATACGGCCTAAGTTAGTTTGCTTATTACGCACGTTTGCACGCTCACCATCTAACAGGGCATCCGTTGTCGCAATGACTTCGTCTAACTTAGCTTGACCTTTCTCTTGATAGTAAGAAAGCAGCTCTTTTAACTCTGAATCCGGTTCAATTTTAGTGCCAGCTAAGTCAGCAGTTTTCTTACCAGCATCATCCAGTTTGCGCATATTCACAGGGACAAGCTTGTAGCTCGCTAGATGGAGTTCACCGTTAAAGTATTCAAAATCTGCACGGCCAACATATTTACCCCATTCATGGGCTTGCATGATCCAAGTGCCATTTTGTTTATCAGGTGCACATGCATCACCAGGCTTAAAGGCTGCATAAGCTTTGTTGTCAGTTCCCGGTTCCATACACACTGGATTCTGTGAATGACCACCGATAACAACTTGTAAATCCCCTTCTTTCAATGCGCGAGCCATAGCCACATCGCCAGGGGCATTACTACCATTTTTACCATCTGCGTAATGACCCATGTGCGTGGTAGCGAAAATGATATCTGCTGCTTTGGCATCTTTAATTTCTTTAATCACTTTAGCAACTTCCACCTTGGGATCGGTGAATGTTAGATCGCTAATGTATTCTGGATTACCAATCTTAGCAGTGTCTTCTGTCGTTAAACCAATAACAGCAACTTTAAGACCATTAATGTCAAATACTTTATAGGCATCAAAATAACGTTCGCCAGGTTTGCCTTCGGCATTTTTACGGTAAATGTTCGCCGCTAACATAGGGAATTCAGCAAGGCGACGCTGCATATCAAGTACTGATAACGGATTGTCAAACTCATGGTTACCAACAGCCATGGCGTCATAACCGATTTTATTCATGCCCGTAAAGTCTGGTATGGCATCTTGAAGATCAGATTCTGGTACACCCGTATTAATATCACCACCAGATAATAATAAGGTTTGACTGCCATTCTTACTCACTTCTGCACGAATTTGATCAACCAGAGTTTTCTGAGCGGCTAAACCATATTCACCATCACTGTTTTCCCAGAAACGGCCATGGTTGTCATTGGTATGTAAAACGGTAAAGGTTTTACAAGCACTTCCCGCTTCAGCACACGTTGTTGGAACTTTATCGTCATCACTATTATTACAACCCGCAAGTGCAGCGAGAACAGCAGTTGCAACTAATCCTTTAATAAGCATATGTCTCATTACATCAACCCCTTGATTTTAATTATTTTATCATAGAAAGATTGCCGTGAACTCCATCAAGTTCAGCGTCACGGATAATAGCAAATAATAAAGATAAATTGTGTCATTTTTATTAAAAACTTGACATTTATATGAAATTTGGCGGGCATTTTAAGAAGGATTTGTTTCATATAAAAAATAAGCTGAATGACTGATTTTTATATATTTAGAGAATACAAAATAAAAATGGAATAAATGGATTTTAATCGTTTGTTATAAATAACTTAGGAAATATGAAAAAACATCGCGATTGTTCCTTTAAAAAAACAAGCATGAGTAAATTTCAACTTACCGCATGCTGTTTTTATAAGCAATTAGACTTATCTACATTTCAAATCGCTGTAATAACCAATTAGAAATCGCTTTCAATTGTTCAGGAATGACAGAATGAGGCATTGGATAAGTCTGCCACGTAACATGATAGCCGCCCGCCGTTAAGGCTTCTTTTGCTAACATTCCAGCGGATAATGGTACAACATCATCCTGTAGACCGTGTTGCTGTAATATGGGTGTATTGCGATTCGCCGCACTTAATTCAGCGGGTAACACATCGCCCGTCGGCAAATAGCAAGACAACGCCATAATCCCTGCAAGTGGCTCAGGGAAACGCAGTCCAGAGAATAAACTCATTACTCCACCCTGACTGAATCCCGCTAATACGATACGTTGGCTCGCAATACCCGCCGCGATTTGTTCATTAATTAATGCGGCAACCATTTTCTCCGACTCAAGCACGCCTTGCATATCGGCTCTGTCATGCAAATCCATGCTTTTAATATCGTACCAAGCGCGCATAACGTAGCCACCATTAATGGTCACGGCTTGCTCTGGTGCATGGGGAAAAATAAATCGAATAGCATGATCTACAGGTAAGCCTAATGCAGGCACTACGGGAGCAAATCCTGCCCCCGAATCCCCTAATCCATGTAACCAAATAACCACAGCCGTAGCAGGAGTCTTAGGTTCGACAACAATACGCTCAAGAGAAACTGACATACTAAAAATTCCCAATTCGATATTAAACACTCATCAACTAAAAAATGATGATAAATCTATACGTTAAACACTCATCACCACTCGGGCACAGGTTATTCAGCATCCATGCCCAGCACATCTTGAATCGCACGTAACTGAGTATTTGAGTCCAATACTAAGCTCCAACGTACACCGCCACCATCGGCGATCAGCATAGGAGGCTGACGTCTCAAGCCGATATCCTCAGCACTCGCTTGCAGTACGATACTGGCAACGTTGAGGCGCACTTGAACCTCGAACTCAGTAACGATTAACTTACCCTGCGAAAAATCTAACACCATTTTGATAACCGCCCTATGTGAAAACGCCGTCATCATAGCAAACTTGTGCTCTTTTACCGATGGCATTTCCTGACCAGCATCCAAGCCATTAAAGTTTGATTACATTTGAGCTAACAGTGAGATAACAAATCCAGTGAATTATCAGGTAAACTTTTGCGCTAATAGAGTGGGTTAACAGAAAACCAAGCTGAATTGATGGTCTTATCTCCCCAAACTCGAACTAACATACTTCATCATTAGGCTACTATAAATAATGCTTTCACTTCGCCGAACAGTCCTTTGCAGCACCCTAGTCTTTGCCCTGCAACTACTTCCCTGCGCTTATGCCAATAGCACTCCAAATACCTTAACCACTGAGCCTACTGCAACTGTTGTACAAGCTGATACGCAGCAGAACCAAGATGCACTGACCTACGCCAATTACACTGAAGTCAGCGTGAGTCATTTGGAACTAACTCTTACCGTCGATTTTAAGCAAAACCGCTTATCCGGTGAAGCCACCCTCGATTTAGCTTGGCATAAGGCGGGGACAGAACTCATCTTAGATACCCGAGGTCTGACGATTAACAGCGTAAGAGCTTTAAATACAGCTGGGGAATGGCAAAGCGTGCCATTCACGTTAGCCAAAGTGGACGCTGTAAAAGGCGCCGCGCTAACCATCAAACTTGCTGATGAAAATAGTCAAAAGGTCAAAATCAATTATCACACATCGAATAATCCGTCTGGTATTCAATGGTTAACTCCTGAGCAAACCCAAGGTAAACAGTTGCCTTTTATGTTCAGTCAAAGTCAGGCTATTCACGCCCGCAGTTGGATCCCACTGCAAGATACGCCAGCCGTTCGCCAAACCTATAGCGCAACGATTACGGCCGATAAAGCCATAACTGTGGTCATGAGTGCCGATCGTAAAACCCTGTCGAGCACTCAAACCCAATTCACTATGCCGCAGGCTATTCCAGCTTATTTGATTGCTATTGCGGCAGGACATTTAAAGTTTGCTCCCTTAGATAACATCTCGGGCATTTGGGCTGAGCCAGAGATCCTCGACAAAGCGAGCAAAGAATTTGCCGACACGCCAGAAATGATCAAAATCGCGGCTAAACGTTATGGCGATTACCCTTGGGGACGTTATGACTTACTTATCTTGCCACCAAGTTTCCCCTTTGGCGGCATGGAAAACCCGCGTTTGTCTTTTATTACACCCACGGTGATCGCGGGTGATAAAAGCTTAGTGAGCCTCATCGCCCACGAACTTGCGCACTCGTGGTCGGGTAATTTAGTGACGAATGCCACTTGGCGCGATCTCTGGCTTAATGAAGGTTTTACGACCTATGTTGAGAATCGCATCATGGAAGATCTCTATGGTCGTGACCGAGCGCTGATGGAGCAAACCATCGGCTACTCTGAATTGCTTGCCGAGCTTGCAGAACTTACTCCTGCCGATTCAGTGCTACATCTCGATCTCGGTAAACGTTCGCCCGACGAAGCCTTCAGCGGTGTCCCTTATGTAAAAGGCCAGTTGTTCTTAATATTTTTAGAGCAAAAATTTGGCCGTGAACGCTTCGACACTTTTGTGAAAAGCTACTTCAATCATTTTGCATTTCAGAGTATTACTACGGCGCAATTCCGTGAATATTTATCTTTGAATCTATTAAACAAATATCCCCATCTTGTCAGTGAAGGCGAAGTGGATACTTGGATTGAAGGTCAAGGTTTACCGTCATTTCTTGTGCCGCCCAATTCCCATGCCTTCGATGATATTGATGCTCAAAGACAAACTTGGCTCAAGGGTAAACTCAGTGCAAGCGAGTTGAAAACCAGCACTTGGACAGTCCACCAGTGGTTAAGATTCATCAATGAAATGCCAAGAGTCAATCTTGACCAAGCCAAACTTGCTGAGCTAGATAAGGCGTTTCATTTTACGGGCACTGGCAACAGTGAAATCGCTTTCGCATGGTATTCACTGGCCCTAGACAATGGCTATTACGCAGTACTACCCGCATTAAAACAACATTTAACCCATATTGGCCGCATGCGCTTAATCGTACCTTTATATCAAAAGCTAGCAAGCTCAGATAAATACGACTGGGCCAAGAGTATCTATCTCAACGCTCGATCTGGTTATCATCCCCAAACCCAAGCAAGCCTAGATATGATGTTTGCCGACAAACCACTCGAGCATGAACATAGCCATTAGCGAGATAAAGAGCCATTAGCGGTTGCGACAATCATTAAGCCATTAGCACCATAAAAACAAAAAGCCCAAACCTAGGTTTGGGCTTTTGCTATTTAATCTTTAGCCTCGATTCATTCAACTCATACTGAACTTATACTCCACTCACATTGAGTCAGATAAAAGCCAAGTTCGAAGCCGAGCCCGAAGCCTAAAGATTAGTGGTGATGACCACCTGCACCATGGGCATGACCGTGGGCGATTTCTTCATCACTCGCATCACGGGCACCTACGACTTCAATATCAAATGTCAGTTCGCGGCCGGCTAATGGATGGTTTACATCCACAGTCGCCATAAACTTACCCATTTTAACGATAGTCACTTGGCGCTGACCTTGGTCGGTATTAACCACAGCTGTCATGCCTGGTTTCCACACAGTCGCACCCAGTAAATGCTTAACTGACACACGTTGGTGTGCGTCAGCATCAGCTACACGCTCACCGTAGGTTTCAGCGGCAGGCAAGGTTACAGTGAACTTTTCACCTATGGCTTTACCGTTTATCGCGTTTTCTACACCAGGCATCATGTTGTCATGACCGTGTAAATAGGCAATAGGATCGCGACCTTCGTTCGTCTCGATCACTTCACCTTTCTCGTCGCGCAGTGTGTAGTTAAACTGCACAACCATATCGTCTTTAATGCTCATCGAATATCCTTTGATTTTCTTCGATTTCAATTGTGGGCCGAGCTTAACAAAACTGCGCTTTTCACTCCACTTTTTTATCCGGCCTCAAAGCACTCAAAACCCGTAGCGAGCGCTCTTTGGCTACAGTGACAGTAACTACAGTGATAGTCCTAAAGCGGTAAACACCTCTGGGCTTGGGAAGCCATCGGCAATCATCTGTTTGCTACGTTGAAAGGCTTGCAACCCTGCCATAGAGTTACGTCCCAACACGCCATCAGGCTTACCAACATCAAATCCAGCCTCGTTCAGTTTTGTTTGCAGTTGCTTTACTTGCTCGCGGCTTAGGCGTGGTTGCTCAGGCGGACTGACTGTCAAGGGTTGTCCACCATTAATACGATCGGCCAAGTGCCCTACCGTAATGGCATAAAATTCGGAGCGATTCCAACGCATGATCACATTAAAATTCTCATAACCTAAAAAGGCTGGGCCTGTGTGTCCCGCAGGCAAATACAGCGCAGCTTGAATATCGACGGCAGGCAAAGGTTGCCCATTCGACTGCGTTACATTGAGCGCAGCCCATTCAGATAACGACAAGGGCTGTTTCGCACCTAAATGACTGTAACTAAAATCCTTTGGCAACAAGACTTCACGCCCCCAACGCTGATTACGCTGCCAACCTAAGTGCTGCAAAAAATTCGCGGCAGAAGTGAGCGCATCTGTAGTGCTATTCCATAAATCGGCCTTACCATCGCCATCGCCATCGACCGCATATTTGGCATACGCAGAAGGCATAAATTGCGTATGTCCCATAGCACCTGCCCATGATCCCACCATAGTGTCATCATCGAACTGATACTTTTCTTTCAGTTTTAAGGCTTGCATCAGCTCTATGGTGAAATAATTGCTACGGCGTGGCTCACAGGCCAAAGTCGCCAGCGAATTCAATACCGACATTTTGCCTTTATAGGAACCGTAGTTCGTTTCCAGCCCCCAAAAAGACAAGATATATTGCGGCGGAACGCCGTATTTTTGCGCTAATTGATTGAGTAGAACACTGTGCTTTTGCAATAAGCGGCGGCCTTCATTGACCCGCCATTCGGTCGCGCGCTTACTGAAATAATTATCAAATGTCTGGCTGAATTCGGGTTGCTGTTGGTCCAGCTCAATCACTCGAGGGACAAATTTCAAGTTCGCAATGGTAGAGTTTATCGTCGCCTCTGACAGGCCTTCTGCACGTGCCCGCGCTTGCAGTCCAGTCAAGCACATTGGAAACGCCTCAGCATTAGATTGTACACTAACACTGATATCGGGCATTTGATTGACTTCAGCAGCTATGCCACTTGCTTTAGAGCTGGTTGCATTAGCACTCGCCGTTGGCGCACTTGAACAGGCACTCAGACTGACACAGGCGGCAATACTCGCAAACAGATAAGTTAACCCTTTAATTTTAATCAAATCAACAACTCCAATATTTGATCTCACAACAATGACACAGTAATCACACTGCTGTGGCTAAACACGACAATATTCCGTCTTCAAGAGGGAATTGCCCTAGAGAGATATTCGCCTTGGCATAACGAGTTAAAGGTTAGAATCCAAAACACCTTTAACGGCCAAAAGCATAGAAGACACGTTTCTCCGCTACGTAAAGCCCCTATCTAAGCCACATTTAGTCAGTAAAACAGCCTGTACCAAGGCGACTCATTATCGATAATCCTGACCCATAGTGACACGTAACACAATCCTTATCGCCATAAATACCTTGCGGCATAGGCTTATTGCTCAGTTATCCAACACAAAAAAATTCTTAACAAAGAATCCCTTGGTATCGCAGCACGTTACCGTATAATGGATAAGTTAACAGCACACATCAAAGAGACCTATCATGACTGAAATCAATGCGGCTTTGGCTGGCTTTATCAAAAATGTAAAACAACATCAGACGCTTTGGGGTCTAATGGATGAAACTGGCGAAGGCTGGGTCGTTTGTGATTCTTCAGAATTTGAAGACACAGATGTGATGCCATTATGGTCAAATGAAGCTACTGCAAAATCCCATTGCAGCGACGAATGGCACGACTATCAACCCGTTTCTATTTCATTAGAAGAATTTCTAGAATATTGGGTCTCAGATCTAAACGACGATGGTGTATTGATCGGTGTTGATTGGCAAACCGATGAAGATTGTCTTGAACTTGATCCAATTGTTTTAGCAAAAGATTTGGTTGATGTTGAAGAAGTTTAATCGCTTCAGTATGCCATTGATGATATCAAGGACTGAGGTGCTCATTCCTTGATGTCTGCTATTCCGCTTATCGATATTCCCTTCGACAAACGCCATACCTGCTGGTTTTGTGGCGAACCGAGCCATCAACACTTCGAATATATTGCACACACACATACACCACATTCTTCATTAGCTGTGCCCGCCTGCAGCGAATGTTTGCGATTAGCCAAACAACATACTCTTAGCTCCATTTGGGATTGTCGTATGGCCGTCAAAGATGCACTGATGCGTATTTATGCGAAACACCTCGCCATTGGGATTAATTGGACCGAAGAAGAGCTTGCTGAGTCCGAATTCTCCTGCAAAGTGTTTGAAGGTTTTAAAAAAAGTGCTTGGATGATGTACCAAATTGCCCGCGACCGTATCAATGCACCCGGTTGGCCACTGGTATTAGAGGGCGAAGAAATTGACGACCAAGGTTATAGCGCAGGTTTTGAATTCGATGGCGTGACTTTTAATTCAGTCAATGCCGCTATCCAATACTATTCGACGCAATTCACTTTAGATCCACAGTTTTTTGCCGAACTTGTGCGCCTCGTCGGTCGAGCAAGATTCAACTATGCCTTAAGGCTCGCCCGTATCCATATCGCCGCCGCCAAAGAAATGAAGCGCCAAGTATTAGACGATGTAGCAGCCGAATTAGCGTTATAATCGAGCGAGTTATAGGTAGTGGGTTGGCAGATGTTTGCAGAAAAGCAGTTGAAAAGGTAGCAGTTAAAAGAATGTGATTCAAAGACCGTATTAAAAACTGTTATTAAAGCGTTCCTTAAAAACACTAAACCTACCGATGATCGACTCAAGGTCAATCACCGATAGTTCGAATCTCAAAATGCGATCAGTGATTGATCACTTGTCTTAATCTTTCTTGCACCACTTCCACCAGCAAATCCGGTTGGAACTTAGAAATAAACTTATCACAGCCCACTTTTTCAACCATGGCATGGTTAAAACTGCCACTCAACGAAGTATTTAAGGTGATGAATAAATCCGACATAGCTTTATCGCTACGCACTTCAGAAGTGAGCTTGTAACCGTCCATTTCGGGCATTTCGGCATCGGTAATCATCATCAATAATTCTTTGGCAACTTGTTTACCTTCATCACGCCATTTCTGCAATAACGTCAGCGCTTGTAGGCCATCAGATGCCTCAATAATTTCGATACCCAGTTGGCCTAACGTTTCACGCACTTGACGTCTGGCGGTCGATGAATCATCCACTATCAGGATTTTTCTACCTGGCATTTCATGGACTAAGGTTTCGTCGAGTACACCTTCAGATAAACGGATATCGTAGTGAATGATCTCCGCCAAGACTTTTTCTACGTCGATAATAGACACTAACTGCGACTGACCTTGATGCTCTATGCGAGTAATTGCCGTTAGATAATTATTACGCCCAGCCGTTTTCGGCGGCGGCATAATATCGCTCCAAGTCATGTTGATAATGTGTTCAACCTTACCGACTAAGAAACCCTGCACACTGCGGTTATATTCTGTGATGATCATATTGGCATCTTCGTTAGGCGGCACGGGCTTAAACCCTATGGCCGAACGTAAATCAATCACGGGGATAGAAATCCCACGAATATTAGCAACACCAGAAATATGCGGATGACTACCCGGCATCGCATTCAAGGGAGGAAGCTTGACGACTTCTTTGACTTTAAAGACGTTAATGGCAAATAACTGCGTGGAATTAATGCTAAAGAGCAACAACTCAAGTCGGTTCTCACCAACGAGTTTGGTACGCTGATCTACGGTTGCAAGTACGTTTGCCATAATGCTGCTTCTCTACTCTTGAGGAAAATCCTTTCCCCACATGCGACGGATTAGCTCAAATTATAGCGGTAAACTCCCATGAAGAACCATGCCGAGAGTCTATTTTATCTAAAAATTACAACCACTCTCGCAAAGTTCGGCCATAAACTTCGTTTAGCGCATCGCAGATATCTATATCCCTAAGCTGATATCTTCAGATAATACGCGGCATTGCTAATATTTGGTCTTAGTGTTAACGCGATCATTTAATCCTAACGATTCAATTTAGGTTAATCATCAACTCTAACGCCTAACGCAATATTTTCTGGGCGAGCACCATACCCGCAAGATTAAAGGCATTTCTATCGCGGACAATCTCAAATCCCAGCTGGCGCAATACCGTTAACAACTCACTATGATTAAAGCGATTCTGCTGTGGATGCTCAAATAAGCGCCGGCTCAATGGATTACAAATTGCGGCACGATATAAATCCTCTATCACAAAGTATCCGTTCGGTTTCAGCACCCTTGCAACTTCCTTAATGGCCGCTTGCCACTCTGGAATATGGTGGAATACGGCAAAATCAAACACCATATCAAACTCGCCATCGCCAAAGGGTAAACATGTTGCATCAGCAACCGAGAAACTCAACCCTTTTAACCCTTGCGGCCGAGATTGCCAACGGGATTGTGCGGAGGCAACCATTTCAGGATCGATATCCACGGCCGTGATATGTCCCGCGCCAAAATGTTCGCGGATCAACTGAATGCCGTTACCAAACCCACAACCTATTTCTAATGCGCGTTCGCACAAAGCCATAGGTTTTGGCATCATAGACGTTAGTAAAGGCGCTTCGAGATGATTTTGTAGCCAAAAACGTAATGGATGCTGAACGATCTTTTTCTCAAATGGATTTAATTTCATGCCATCCTCTCACTATGGGTAAACTACTGTTGAATAATTTTACTGATCGAACTGCCATTATGGTACGTAATGATAAGAACATAAGTTCACCAGAGGCCACGATGAAATTACCTCTTTTTCCATTACCTATTTGTTTATTGCCCGAAGGTTACACGCAACTGCGGGTATTTGAACCTAGATATAAGCGCTTGGTCGCCGAATCATTAAAGTCAGGCCAAGGCTTTGGCTTATGTATGCTTGAAGAGGATGGTAAAACCATTCAGCCCATAGGCACCTTAGTGCATATTATTGATTTTGAAACCTTACCAGACGGACTATTAGGGATCAGTATTCAAGGTTCAAAACGCTTTAAACTTGATAAAATCAGTGTCGAAGCTGATGGTTTAAAGCGCGGAGACGTCAGTTTAATCGACAATTGGCCTGCTGTACGTATTGCGACCGATGAACGTTACTTGAGTCAAATGTTACAAAACATTCTTAAGGAATATCCGCAACATCTCAAGCACTACCAAACAGAACAGTTCGATGATATCGCTTGGGTCTGCCAGCGCTGGCTAGAAATATTACCCGTACAAGCATCCGAAAAGTACACCTGCATTAATGCCTTAGATCATATTATGACCCGAGATCTATTGCGGGCCGTCATTAAATAATACTGTGAATGATCCTTTATTTAAGCCACTTCGTATTGATTGAAAGTTTGACAGCAAAACTGGGCTCAGAAGTACAACACACTTCTCAATTTTGTCGTTACTGATATCACACTCAGCACTCACGACTGGGATAAGAGCGAAAATAATGGAAAATATTCAATCACAAAGCAGGCAAACTCGGTATCATGTCCCAATCACGTCTCTGACTAATTCGGCTATGGATAACGAAATTCCAGCTTCCCAAACCTGCGAGCCTCAAGCGGATGCTTTAATCACGTTTATGCTACAAGTAGCAGACAACCGAGACAGAGCCGCCTTTGGTCACTTATTTCAGCATTTCATGCCCAAGATCCGAGCCTTTGGTTTACAAAGACTGAATCAACAAGGATTGGCGATGGATTTAGTACAAGAAACCATGACCAGCGTTTGGACTAAGGCTCATCTATATAATGCAGAAAAAGGGTCAGTGACAACTTGGGTGTTTACCATCATGCGTAATCAATGTTTCGATATGCTTAGACGGGTACAACACAATAGAGAAGATACTTTCGGTGATGATATTTGGCCGCTGTGTGATGCGACCATGGCTCAAGACACACTCACTGATCACAAGTTGACGGCTAAATTACTCCAACATCTTGATGCCCTTCCCATAGCACAAAGACAAGTTGTGCAAGGCATTTACATGCAAGAACTCACTCAACAAGAGCTAGCCGATGCCCTAAAGGTACCGATAGGGACCATAAAGTCCCGTTTAAGATTAGGGCTAGAAAAGTTGAAAAGCTTCTTGGAGACACACCATGATTAAGCATCATCCCCAACAAGAATTACTCGTCAGCCATGCCAATGGGAACTTACCTTTATCAATGGCGATAGCAATATCCGCACACTGCGCCCTATGTGAGGCTTGTCGTGAGCAGCTTGCTCTATTCACAGAACAAGCTGCAAATTTAGCATTAAATCCTGATGGCGGTCATGCTGCAAATGATACGGGCGAAGAGTTGATGCACAGAGAGTATGTTGAGGTGCAACACTCAGGCGACAATCAAGAATCGGCATTGGACATTGACGCTATGATGGCGCAAATCATGGCTCAACCGGCAGCGACAAATGTGCCTAATAACGCCCCTATCGATGTCGACATAAAGCAACAGCATTACACTGTGCCATCGGTGTTTCGTCAGCATTTGGCCCGTCCATGGCAAATATTAGGCAAAGTCAGTCGCATGCGTTTTGATGTCGACGAAACGAACACCCGCGCTAGCCTATTGCATATAGATGCCCAAGGTGAAATCCCCCAACATACCCATAAAGGTTATGAGCTAACACTATTACTAGCCGGAGAGTTTTCCGATCTAAATGGTGACTATGTGCCAGGTGATTTTATCGTGCTCGACAGCCAACATCATCACTCACCGAAAACCATTAACGGTTGCTTATGCTACACAGTATTAGATGCACCGCTGCATTTTACCAAAGGTCTGAGTAAGCTACTCAATCCCATAGGTGAACTGATTTATTAAACCTTTTGACTGAGCTTTTTAAACAAGAGCAAACGCATAGATTCATTTATAAATTCAGTTTACTAATTCCATTACATAACTGACTACGATTAATCCCATTAAAATGACCTATTTTAGTGGGATTTTTTATAACATTTACCTATAAAATGGCAATATTAACCTTAGTCAATTACCACAAAAATAAAAACCAACCCATAAACAAACCTAACTATACCTATTTAAATCAAGTGAATAGCCACGAAAAATATACTTTAATTCAACATTAGCAAATAAATAATGACATCGAATAAAAATTAAACTTGCATAAGCCATTTTTATTGATATACTGCACGTCGTTTTGAGATACACCTTGTTGTTTACCTTTTTAACCCTGCCTGATATTTAGCAATCAGAGTTCGGTCCTCATAAAGAAAGCCTACTACAAGCAAAACCCCATAAGCTCAATCATTCGATATCACTAAAATAATGTGGTTATGTCTGTGAACTTACCGTTCTCCTTGTTGTCATAGTATTGTCATTAAGCTATGGTCAACTGGTTGAATCGAGTTATTCCATTGACGTAATCGACAACATGAAATATTTATCGATTAAGCATCTCTTGATTAATGAATCAAAGATGGGGTAACCTCGATACTCAATAGAACGAATCTTTCGCACAATTGCTAAGGATATTTTATAGTTACAACTATCTCACCTATGGGTGAATTAACAAAAAGGAGTGTGGCATATGTCATACAAAATTAATGGACATGAAATTACAGTGAACTTCCCTGTAGATTCAATCTCAGTAAATAAAACCTCAATTGCTTTTACCGATCGTCAAGGTAAAAACAGACAGACTTTTTCTAAACGTACAGAAGCCATCAGCTTTATGAAATGGTTATTGTCCGCGAACAAATAAGTCAAAAAGTAAGTAAAACGATAAGTTAAAAATTAATACCGCAGTACCCGTTTACTCAAGTGTATTTAATCGGTTTCCATTATCTTCGCAGTACCGAGCACTTAAGTAGACTGATAGCCGAATGTCACGAACACGCTATCCTTTTTTACGTCATTATGACGAGCACATTTGGTTCAGGCTGTATCTCTCTCACACAGATACCTGCCGAACCAAATGAGTCAAATCCAGCGTTAGATCACCTCTTTCCATTGCAGCATCCGCTAATATTCATATACATGAATACTGTTCAGCACATCATCTATGCCAAAACCCAATACTCAAATTGCCATGCAAACCTTGATAAACCAGATCAAAGAGACTATTCCACTCAATTTAGAAGAAGCACAACTGTGCCAGGGACAATGTTTAGGTTGTTCGAAGAAAAAGCTGGAAATGTTAGATGCCGAAATCAGTTATTGGCAATTTAGTGAGGTGACGCCTAGCCTAAAAGATTTAAAAAACCTCGAAAACATTGGCCGTCGTACCTATAAAATTCTTAAACGGAACCAGTTACTGTCTTAATCGCTTGTATTTGCATTTTACTATTTATGGGGCGCTTTACTTACACGACGTAAAATAAATTCAAAACTTAACTGACAATATGACCCTAATAGAAATCACATTGCCAGTTTTATCTTCGCTATTGTCGATAGCCGTTAAAAATCACAAATCGATAAGCTCAACTTCTAGACCCTGCCAACCTTGCACGAATATCTGCCAAAGAATATTCCGTTAATAGTTCACCATCGGCAAATACGGGAACAAACTCGCAATTGTTGACATCTTGCCAGCTGGCTTGATCTTTAAGATAAAATTGACCCTGCTCATCTTTAAATACCGCCACTAAACCCTTAGCGGATTTTTTAGTGCCATCATCTGTTTTAGGATCTTTAAATATTTCTCTGTCTTTACCATCAACTTTCGCAAAGGTCGCTTTCACGGCATAACCGTCAGTATCTCGTGTCACGTGTTGATAGGTAAAACTGCCAATCCCAAACACAATATTGGTTGACGCAAAACCTTTAGCCTTTAAGCCAGCACAAATGGCTTCAGCCCGTTCAATGGTGATTGAATCGCCATAAATCAGTCCAACATGGCTATTCAGCGCTTTGTAACCTTTGGCAGTTGTGCTGCCCCCAAAGACGTCCCACAGACACTCAATAGCGCCTTTATATTCGGGACTTCCGATTGGTGCTTGTGGATCGCCACAAATGATTTTCACCGGACAACCCGTATCAGGCCTAAACACCACTTTGCCATCGCGGGCAAGAATGCGGTCTTTTAACGCTAAGGTGAATTCTGTCATCACTTGCCAAAAATCCCAAGAATCTGAAACAATGCTGACAATGCCCGTTGGGTAAATATCTTCAATCAAACGGCGGAACGTCTCTAATTCATTCTCCATGCCACCCGCGCACATCACGCTGTGCTCCGTTGCGGGCACACTGCCACCGACAAGTTCTTTATCACTATCGGCAAGGTAATATTGCTCAAGAAAATCGATGGCGGGTATGGTATCAGTCCCAGTAAAACTGAGTAAATGTGCGGCGCCGCTCATTACAGCGGCCTCTGCACCATACATGCCACGGAAACTAAAATCGTGACCCTGCCAATCAACAAAAGCGATGTCACCATCGGTTTCTAACGCATAAGCCTCAAATATTTTGCGGTATTGCAGCACGGTAGTGGCACTGGTACACATACCCCACACATTAGCGGAAAGGATGGTTTCGAGATAATTGGTCAACCAAAAGAACCGCTCATCGGTATTGTACAAAATCAAGCAAGGCACTTTTAATGGATACACTGAGCCTTCAGGTAATGCCATAATTTTAATTGGTAAATAGCCTAAATCATGCAACTCCTCAATATGCTGAGTGCCAACATTATTCGGCCCGAGATAGTTATTGATACGGCGGGAGAATTGACGAATGACCTGATCTTTGGGTTGTTGAAAGAAATCACGGTTCCAACTGTCAATCAAGAAATGCTTGATAAAATATTGCAAGCCAAAAAACACCATTTGGTCAGTGTAACCACGACGGGATTTACGGGCAGTCAGGTTACTAAAAATCACCTGAGTATTATCGGGATATTGACGACGGTGGTCGACTTTGTAGCCATCAATGGCGGTAACAGGATTCAAGTACATAATATTTTCCTTAATGATTCATATAACTCAAAACAGCATGGCAATGACAGAACTCGCTCGAAATATGTGTGGGGACACCTAAACTATCGGTACAAAATAATCTGTCTATGCCCGACTCTCGCAGTACCAACTCGCTGGCCTTATCTTCATAATGTGACACGATCAAAATAACGCTTTGGGCCCCCTTTTGCTTTAATTTGATGGCAAGTTCAATAAAGGTTCTGCCACCCGCGCAAATGTCGTCAACGATTAAGCAGGTTTTACCCGATAAGTCATCACAGAACACTTCGGTAGCGATAATATGCCCATTGACCACATCACGATGTTTATCGGCCCTGATCACCGGCATTCCCTGTAACGCTTTAGCTAAGCCGAATACTTTTTTATTCGCCCCCGCATCGGGCGAGACTAACACTAGCTCACCCGATAATTGGGCAGTGATAGCGGCGACAAAGCTGTGATTGTCTATAACCTGAACTCGGTCTAACAATGCGGCGGTGACATCGCTGTGAGGGTCAAATACAGTGACCGAAGCATATTGCTGCTGATTAATTAGGCTAGCATAGACTTTTACCGACAAAGCCTCACCGGCATTACACACCCTATCTTGGCGAGCGCCCGGCATATAAGGCAGTAACAGATCAATTTGCTCTGCACCACTGCGACGCAATGCATCAGTTAACAACAAGAGCTGCATGATGGAATGATCGCCACGATAACCGAAGAAAACTGTGACGCGTTTCGCTGGAGGAACCAGTAGTTGAACATGGTTTTCCCCCGCACCAAATTGAAATAAACGGTAGTGAGTCTCATCGCTAGCTGCGGGTAACCGATAAAAATCGGCTTGCGAACATTGAGCGTGAGAAGCATCTTGAGACGTTTGAATACGTTGGGACATAGTAACCTCCTGTCTGTGGCAAGATTGCCGAAATTGACGACGCCCTTGTTGTCTACATGAACAATAGTGTCTTAAAGACATTATTATGTAAAGTTGATTTTTAGACTATTTCAGACGCCGCAACCTAAAATGTTATGCTTAAATGGCACATAGTGTCTTTTAGACACTATTGGTAGGGAAGACAACTAAGAAGCTACAATATGGGTATCGAGTAATACAAGAACCGGAGACATTAAGGCAAAATCAGTAATTAAACAGCCTTTACTGATTCAAAGTCACCATGAATAAGGCATAAGCAGTCGCCGTTACTCATATTGAGCAAGGCGAATATCTTGCTTAAATCCATATTCACTGTGATCAACATTCTAAATTTCTTAAGAAGCGATACGATGCGGTATTGGGTTTCAAGCGGTATAAATTAGCAGGACGACCACGTTCGGTGCGCTTTAATCCCGTATCGATCAATAAATCAGCCTGTTCAACCCGCCGACGAAAAGATTTACCTTGGATAGGCTTGCCCAGTAAAACCTCATGTACATGCTGCAATTCTGGCAAGGTAAAAGGTTCAGACAGTGCAAATCCTGGCACTAAAGAATATAAGGCTTTTTGTGTTAAGCGTTCCCGCGCTTGCTCAATTAACTGCAGATGATCAAACGCCAAGGGCATCTGCAACACATCTGCTAATGGCCACCACTTAACATCACTCACTGAATCAATCTGAATTTGGCAAGCTTGATAACTCATCAAGGCGGTATAACACACAGTCACAGACCAGCCTCTTACATCGCGACCACGATTACCCACAGTGCATAGCTGCTCAATATAAGGTGGCACTACCGCGGTTTTCTCATGCAGTTTACGTAATACAGTTTGCTCAAGGGATTGGTCGCAATTTTCATCGATAAACCCTCCAGGTAATCCCCATAAACCTAAAAATGGATGATTTGAGCGTTGTACTAAGAGTACTTTAAGTTGCTGATCGTGATAGGTAAACAATACGGCATCCACTGTCAGTAGCTGAGCCTTAAAAACCTTAGGATCGTAATTGGCGAGATATTCCGCTTCAGTCATTGATATTCCCCATCGTTCCAAATCATCAGCTTAACTTAGCATTACACAGCTTCAAACATATTATGTCTTAGCGTCACTAAGTCAATGATCAGAGGCGCAGGATGAGCCACTTCGCCCAAATTTACGCTGATAACGTGGCAACATGGTCTCGTTCCCGAGTAAGCCACCTTGGTGAATATACATCACTGGACGAGAGCCTCCGCCTTGTAAATATTCCTCAAGCACAATAAAACCTAAGGGATCGTAGAGTAATTCAAACTGCACGCCTGAGGCGCAGACCCGCTGCCACATGGCATAAAATTCCGGATAAAGTTTACCAAAATGATATTTCTTGCCGACATTAACAATCTGTGGATGCTCACTGGTATTGGAATTAAGTAAGGAAAATTGCAAGCGCAAATAATCATCGCCACCGACAACGGCACAAGTCACGACGCGAATATCCGTTTGCTGACGGATAAAATACTGATTTAAAAATAACGCAGTCGTTCCCGTCCCCGAAGGTAAAAACACCGTTAAATCAACCAATCCATTCGCCTTCGCAAACTGTACTATCTCTTGCGCCAATCTATTAACCCCGTATTCGGCGTAAGCACAACGACCCCCCTCAGGGATAAAAAGCGCCGTCGGCTCATTCACGAGTACTTGAGCCTCGATATAATCTTGGCAACTCAGTCGCACATCGCCCACTTGCGCTGTAGGGTCAGGCCTAGCATTAAGATTTGACAAAACGTGAGGTTCAGATTGCGACTGAGTGCACGCCTGCTTTTGTGCTATTAACACACTTAAATCGATAATATTAGCGCCATTCGCTAAAGCGGCAGCGTAATTGCCCGTAGGATGTTTAACCACTTGACTGGCAATATGATCTACATAAAAATCGCATTGCCAGCCTTTCATCTTCGCTAATGTTGACAATGAATACAGTGAGTTAGCCAATGGCGAGCCGTGACCTATCACCTTGCTGATGCCTGCAAACTCATGATCTAAAAAATAGCCGAATTTGCGAGCTTTATTGCCACTAAACGCCGGATGCAGTAAATCATCACGTTTTAGGAATATGTCTCTGCCAGCAAAGGCAAATGTATCGACAGGGGAATTTGCAAACATCAAGCTACTCAAACGATTAAATTCTCTGGTTTTTAAACCAGTTAAGGGAAGGCTAGTGTAACTCCGCCCTTCCTGTTACGCCCTTAAGAAATTATCAATTTGGCGAAAAACTAGTGAAAATGACACATGAATCTCGAATACATATAATTAACCAATTGATTATGAACAATTTAAATAGTTGGCATAGTTATCGCTTAGACATTGACATATATTCAATTTATCGAAGCTAACGATAAAGGCTAACAGGGTAAACATAAGGAGTTTTCAATGGCTGTATTACGCTTAATATTCAACATAGCTTGGTTTGTACTCGGCGGATTTGTGATGGGACTCGCTTGGTGGCTCGCAGGTATCCTGTGTTTTATCAGTATCATTGGTATTCCCTTCGGCCGCGCCTGTTTTGTTATCGGCGAAATGACCTTTTGGCCCTTCGGCCAAGAACAAATGAACCGTCGCCACTTAACTGGGCGTGAAGACTTGGGCACAGGTGCATTAGGCATGGTAGGAAATATCATTTGGTTCTTACTGTTTGGGATCTGGTTAGCCATAGGGCATTTGGTCCACGCCTTAGCTTGTTTTGTGACGATTATCGGTATTCCCTTTGGGATACAGCATCTTAAATTGGCTTTACTCAGCCTCACACCGATAGGCCAAACCGTAGTGGCTAAAGCTTAATAAGACAATGCGTTAACTGCGCTATTCACTCTCGATTATTTGGTTTCAAGAGTGGATAGCGCTTTGTCATCCCATACAGCAAATATCGCTTCGTTTAAGGCTATTTCTTCCTCCAATAAAACGTTGCAATCATATTGAGTATTGGCAGACTCGCTATCCGCAGAAAACTGCGCTTGCGGCTTAGTCGCCCCCACAATGTCCAACAGATAATGCGCCAGTTTTGCGGGTGCATCTATAGCGGCATCGTGACCACAATACGCGAGTACAATCAAATCGGTGTAAAAATGCCGTGCTAACGCCTTACTCGATGCGATACTCACCAGCGCATCACGGTCACCGCAGAGCACAGTTATCGGCACTTCCACTGTCAATGGACATTGGTATTGAAAAGCCGCCCAAAGTTGTCGCCATACATTGCGTCGACTTGGTGTAGTATCGCGGCGAAACTCACTCCACTTGACAATTAACTCTCGGTCTCGCCGATGACGAAAACTGGTTAAACGCACTATAGTCGACTCGATTGGATGTAAAGCGTCACCCCGAGCCCGCATGAAAAAAGCCTTCAATGCATTCAGCGGGTTAAATCTTTGATACCAAGACGATAAATTCGCCGCACTGCTGTTTAATACAAAGACATGCCTTATCTGCCAAGGTCGCTGGCATGCCATTTCCAGCGCCAACATACCGCCCATAGACAAACCGAGGAGATAAATAGTCTCCCCTTCCTGTACCAGCTCATCCAATTGCTGCCACACGGCATAGGCATAATCAGCAATCTTAAGCGGACTTAATTCGTGGGATAGCGTCCCATTGCCCGGAAGATCCGGTGTCAGCACTCGCAATCCCTTTTGTCGCAGACGCTGATCGAAACCATTCCAATGGCGCTGATCACGCATTAATCCCCTTAATAACACCCAAGTTGTCATGACTGAGACTCCCAATACCAATAATGCCGTGCGCACTCTGTCAGCTCAGCCAAACGTTCAGGTGTTAACTGCTCTAACGATTGGGCATAGGCCGCTTCCATCATAAATTGCATGAGTACTGTATGCCTGCGTAAAATCCTGTGGTGACGATGTGTTTTTTGTGGATTGAAAAAGCCAGCAAAATTAAATATTTGT
This sequence comes from Shewanella sp. NKUCC06_TVS, assembly GCF_019345515.1. NCBI lineage: Bacteria > Pseudomonadati > Pseudomonadota > Gammaproteobacteria > Alteromonadales > Shewanellaceae > Shewanella > Shewanella sp. NKUCC06_TVS. The sequence continues at coordinate 117,965 of NZ_JAHKQX010000014.1, forward strand.
CTAGGATTTTTCTTTATCCATGCCCAAGATCCCATCTCTAATGTCAAAGGTAAAAATGGCACCTGAGCAGAATGATCAGCCACTTGATGCTGGCGATAGAGGTAATCCCAAATATCGCCATGAGTGCGATAAAACTGGCTCTGCGGCGCCAACCGATAATGGCCGTGATGGGGATAACTCTGTTCAAATAATTGTTTTAGATGAAAAATATAATTGGCATTTTCGAAGGCGGTACGGGTATGGGCGTAGGGGAACCAGATATGATCACTCAAGCCAAATCCCGAGTGGGCATCGAGCGAAATCAAACTTGTGCTGCGACTCAACAGTTGTTGTACATAGGCAACTAAACCCGCGGTTTCCAGCTCCATTCCCCCAATACCGCGATACCAGGGCAGCCGTGACGATATACGCTGTCCTCCCACCATAAAGGACACTTTTTCACGGGATTCTATCGGAGCGTTACGCATCAAATCCACTTGATTACCATTGCCCCGCGTTCCCATGAATAACCCAACAGGATTCACTACAGGTACAAAAGCTAACCGCAGGCCCGTTAGCATCTGTTGTAGGTGTTTATCCCAAACAAGCCGCTGCAATAAACTGTTTAACAATGCCAAAATAACTTGAGATCCAATACGTTCAACCCCGTGCACGCCACCCACAAAGAGTACTGTCGGACAAGGCGTATCTGTACCACCTAATTCAACACTGTAAAGGGGGAAATGCTCTTGGCGGAATGGAATGTCGGCAAGGATCTGATAATCCAACTTAAGATGATGAGTATCAATAAGTTGCTGCAGCGTATCTAACTCAAATGGAAGCTCAAAAGGAAGTTTCTTCATGTCACCTTAATCAATAAAATGAGAGAACAACTCATACCATTAAAGTGATACTAATATTGAACAAAGACAAAATGATGACAAACTGCATATCAGAAGTGACTTTACGGGGAAATAAGCGGAAAAATAGCGAGTAAAACAAAGAATAAGCTATCCTAAAACCCTACATTAGTCTTCACGATAAAGTAGCTCTCCAATGATGGTTTCTACGTCAACCTGCGCTAAACCTTGGTCAACAATATCTCGCCAACGCCGTCCCTCTTCTGTATTACGAAACGCGATATAGAGCTGCTTATTCGCCAAAATTTGCCGATTGATTTGCAACTTTGTCGCCAGCGGCTGTAAGGGCTTTTGCTTGAGTAAATAGTGCAAAACGTTGACATCAATCACCGCGGCATCAATCCGACCTGCGGCAACTTTTTTGACATTATGCTCATCCGAAGTCACAGCTTCAGTCCGCTGTACACCGGAAACGATCATGCGATCTAAGGCCTGAGTATTCACATAATCTTTCACCACACCTAAGGTATAGCGATTAAGATCTTCAATATAATTCCAACTTACTGGATGGGACTTTTGCTCCACCAGCCCCAATGGACTTTCGCCAATCGGTTTTGAAAAAATAAACTTTTCAGTTTCTACATAGTATTCAGGAAAATAACCTATGTAGTCAGAGTTCGGCATAGTCGTAAGTTTGACAGCGCGGCTCCACGGATAAAAATCCACTTTTAACTGATGTCCCATAACGTTCAGCGCCGCCCGTACCACGGCAATACTGGCACCCTGCTCCGTTAATTGCTCTCCTGAATAAGGCGGCCAAAGTAAAGAAGTGAGCATTAAGGTATCCGCTTTAGCTACGCTCAATCCCATAAAGGAAAGACAATACACAAGGAGCATTGAACGCCATCGAACCATTTAGTACTCCTTTGCCTACATGGATTTACGACTACATCATCGACAACTTAACGCTTTCGTTTTTATCTGCCGAGATTTTATGACTGGTTAGATTTTATGACTAGTTTTAGTATAGCCATCAAGCCACAGCGGGGAAGTGAAGTTTTGTTACAATTAGAATAACGACATTAGCAGCGAAAGCTAACTCAACATGCAGCTTGACTTGATGGTATGACTCGCCAACTTTTTCATTAGCCAATTAGCTTGTTCGTTTATCTGCTAACCGAAATAGCTAGATAGAATAAAATTCAAGCCGCATTGCGCGGCTTGGAAGTCAAATATCAATAGTATTAATCAGCTCAAAGCCAAATGACTTAAGCATTAATATCTTCATATAACTCTTGATACATCAGCTCACGCATTTTGAATTTCTGAATTTTTCCCGTCACTGTCATTGGATACTGATCCACAAACTTGATATAACGTGGCACTTTAAAGTAGGCGAACTTCTCGGTGAGAAAATGACGAATATCAGCCTCTGTAATCGCGGAGCCTGAGCGGACTTTAATCCAAGCACACACTTCCTCGCCGTATTTATCGCTTTGAACGCCAAAGACAGCCGCATCCTGCACATCTTTATGGGTGTAAAGTTTCTCTTCAATCTCACGGGGATAAATATTCTCGCCGCCGCGAATAATCATATCTTTAATGCGCCCCACAATTTGCACATAACCTTGTTCATCCATTTGGCCAATATCGCCCGAATGTAGCCAGCCTTGACTGTCTATGGTTGCCGCCGTTTTCTCAGGATCATTCCAATAACACTGCATAATGCAGTAACCGCGACTACAAACTTCACCGGGTTGATTAATTGGCAGCACTTCGCCAAATTCATCGACAATTTTCACTTCGGTATGGGGTAAAGCACGGCCAACAGTGAGCACGCGTTTCTCTACGGGTGAGTCGATTTCAGTAATGTGATTGAGCGGACTGCATTCGGTCTGCCCATAACCAATCAGCACTTCCTTCATATACATCAGGTTTTGTACACGTCGCATCACTTCTTCAGGACAAGTTGCCCCCGCCATCACGCCGGTTCGTAAGGAACTCAAATCAAAACGAGCAAATTCTGGGTGTTCCAACTCGGCAATAAACATGGTCGGTACGCCATGCAAAGCGGTGCAACGCTCTTGTTCAATCACTTGCAATGTCGTCAATGGATCGAAGGATTCTCCGGGGAACACAGCAGTTGCGCCTTTAGCTAAGCAGACTAAACTGCCGAGTACCATGCCAAAACAATGGTATAAAGGCACTGGAATACAGAGTTTATCGTGGCAGGTAAACTTCATCGCCTCTGCGACTAAATAGCCATTATTCAATATGTTATGATGGGATAGGGTCGCACCTTTCGGGCTGCCCGTCGTGCCAGAGGTAAACTGGATATTAATCGCATCGTATGGGCTTAATTCCTTAGCAATCCTCTCGAGCATTATCCTGTCAGCGGCGGTCACATCAACGATCAAGTCATCAAAATTCAGCATACCGACGGATTTCTCCGCGCCCATACGGATCACAAATTCAAGCTCAGGTACGGCTTTAGCTTGTAATTTACCCGAGGGGCAAGAGGTTAGCTCAGGCGCCAATTCATATAGCATCTCAAGATAATTGCTGGATTTAAACTTATCAGCACAAATTACTGCGCGGCAACCCACGTTACTCAGCGCATATTGCAACTCTTCAGGACGATACGCAGGATTAATACACACCATGATGGCGCCAATTTTAGCGGTCGCATATTGAGTTAAACACCACTCGATATTGTTAGGCGACCAAATCCCTACCCTATCACCAGACTTAATGCCGAGTTTTAATAGTCCTGTGGCGAGCGCATCGATTTGGGCAAGATATTGGCGGTAATTCCAGCGGATATGTTGATGGTGTACGACGACAGCTAATTGGTCGGGATACGTTGCCGCAATCTCATCAAGATATTGACCTATGGTCTTCTCAACGAGTTTCGGTGATGACTCGCCTCTAAACTCGCTAACGTTGAGCGGGCTTATAACTTGGCTTGTAGGAACTGACATTAAGGCCTCCGTGCATTTATTATTATGGTTAGCGAGGTCCAAACTAACCAATCCACGGATCATGTCACAAGTAAAAAAGCACTTTATTAGACTAAAGAGTAAGACAAACTATTAGATAACAATCCATTAAAGCCCAGTGCTAACGGCTGATAAACTCAAAATGAGCACTCGACTTAGGCACATTTAAGCTTTGTAACCGCTCAACAATGGCCAGTAACACCCCTTGGCGACGCATATTTTCTAACACGCCGGGGCTAAAAACCTCGAGTCGCGTCATGGCCGTCAACAGCAACTTACATTGTGCGATGCTAGCATCACGAATATAGGCAGGTTTATCGACTAAGTAACTGTTGTTATACCAATAGTCCCAAGTGAAATTAGCCAATAACCAACCTTGCGTTGTCAGGTCATTAATAAATTCCAGCATTCGCTCATGACTTAAGATCACATCACCCGCCGTAAAATCCTTAAGATATTTAGTGTATAAGCCACAATCGGATGTCATTGTTGAAGTCCCCATAACACACCTCACAGGTTTTGGTTGCCTCTGCTGCCACAACTTGTACGACACCAGTCACAAACCGAGATCGAATTTGACGCTTTGCCTTATAAACACGAATTTGCATAAGGCATACCAAATAAGATTGCTGTCAACAGGCTAAGCCACCTTATCTGAACGGAAACTTAATCAAACTCACAATATTTGATATGGGTGACGAACTGGGGTATTCGACAAAATTCAGATAAACTCAGCGGTATTGAAGCGCTTAACGGCAACTATGAGTAAAGGAAACAAGATGAACTACTGGCTTATGAAATCGGAACCCGACGAATTCAGCATAGATGATCTTAAGGCTTGCCCTAACCAAACTGAAGCTTGGCATGGGATCCGTAACTATCAGGCGCGTAACTTTATGCGCGATGAGATGCAGATTGGTGATCAGGTATTTTTTTACCATTCAAGCTGCAAAGTACCCGGAATTGTCGGCATAGCAGAAGTCGTGACCAATGCGTATCCCGACAGCACAGCCTTCGATCCCGAATCGAAGTATTTCGACCCTAAGTCAGATCCAACCAAACCAAGATGGCTGCGAGTGGATATCCGCTTTGTCAAAAAATTTAACGAGATTATTCCCTTAAGTTTGATAAAAAGTTTACCCCAACTGGCGGACATGTATTTAGTCTCTAAGGGGTCAAGACTCAGTATCCAACCTGTGACCGCCGAACAATGGCAAGCCGTACTCATGTTAACCCGCTAGAAAGCAATCTTGAACCAGAACGTTCAGCTATAGTTCATTTAGCATCGCCTATTGTTGGCCACATCCAGCATTGGACACAACATCAACTCAATGCCCCTTAGGAGTACAGATGAATAAATTGACCTCAGTGGTAATCACAGGACTTGTCCTCAGCTTAACGATGTCCATCTCAACCTTTGCTAAAGATGACCATGAGCACCACAAAAAGGATAAAAGTCTACCGCCGGGATTACAGAAAAAAGTTGACCAAGGTCAGCCACTGCCACCCGGTTGGCAGAAAAAACTCCACCGTGGTGATGTGCTTGAGCATGATATTTATGATCGCGGCCGCATCGTAGTCCCCTTAGACAGAGATGGCATCATTAGCATTCAAGTCGAAGGTGCACTAATCAAACTCGATAATAACAGCCGTAAAATCCTCGATATCGTCAATATCATTACCGATTAACTTCCCATGGCAAAATGGCATTTATAACTGACACTTTTACAACTACGCCCAGCGCTTATCTGGGCGTAGTTGTACTTCCTAATACTGCTTTGATCTATCAAAAAACGTTGTTTGTAAGACAATTTATCACCCCAGTCCTCACTCAATAACGTTCTAACTTACAATAAAGCAACATATTGATATTTATCATATCTTTACTATCTGGCTATTGGTCGTAAATTGGCTAAATGCTAGACTCATGCAGGGTGAAAAGAGATCGAACAGAACAAGATAAGTGTCACCTAAAAATACTCATGCGGCTAAGGCAAAATCTTAATTGAATTCATAGCATCCCGATAATGACCGTAGACTAACGCTGGATTTTTGATAATGGAAAACACCTCACTTCAACGGGTTAAGCAGGCAATTATTGCGGGGTTCTGGGCATCACTCGCCAGTATTTCTGTGGGTTTTCTATTTAAACTCTGGCTAGCACAATGGGTTGCCAAAGCCGATCTAGCGCTCTATCACACAGTGATCGACATTATCTCACTGTCGCTAATCCTAATGACGGGATTTCGCTCCTCTATGGTGGTGACCTACTCCCAGACCAAGCAAGATGTGGATATTACCAATATATTCCGCTACAGCTTGATCGCTATGGTATTACTGACATGGGGCTTAGTTTTACCCTATATCAAACACAAACTTCAGCTCAATGTAGAATATTTTCAATTGGTTGGGATTATTCTGAGTATGGGGCTCAAGGTCTATTTTACCAATCAAATTGCCATGTACCGGCTATATGCCATCTCCAATAGAGTCACTTGGTTAGAGCCGCTCGCGCAAGTGACTAGCTTTTTATTATGTTTCTATGGCTTAAAACAAACCGCCATTGCATCACTCTTTTACAGCATGACACTGTCATCGCTCATCGTTGCCTTATATATGTACTTAAAACGGCGCAAAGATATTGCCACTCCGCCCTTAAGTGCAGTGCATTTTGATACGGGTTTACGCAGTTTTATGAAGAAAAGCCTGACGGCGTCCATGGAAGCGGGGGCCAGTATCTTGATGATTTACATCACCGTACTGCTGACTATTGCCTATTTCAGCATAGATGAACTGGGTGATTTCCAAGTGGTGGTGCGGCCGATGATCACTTACCTCACCCTGCTTTTTGTCTTTCCCATCTACCGTTTTGTGCTGCCCGAAGTCGCAGTGTGCGTACGAGAAAAACGCTTTGACGAAGTGCAACAAATTAAGTCATGGCTGACGAAAGTTTCTTTGTGGACCAGCGGTATTTTTTTTGTCGTTATGGTCTTTGCGAGCAAGCCGTTAGTCGCTTGGTTATTCCCCGAGCAATACATTAAAGCGGCCCCAGTATTAATGCATTTCTCCATGTTTTTTATATTTATGATGCTCAATGGCTATCAGTTGGCCTATATCAAAGCCCACGGTTATTTTACCCAAAGCCTACTTATTCGCCTTGCTGGTATCGCAGTACTGGTCGGTACTTTCTACGCTTACCGCCTGTATACGGAGAATGTCGTCGCGGTGATTTTAGCCTTAGGCACGGGCTATTTGATGATGTATTTTATTTCAAAAATCATAGAGAGAAATATTAAAAATAAATAGCAAATATAAAATAATTTAAAAAACCTTTCATTAAACCCACAACAACATTAATCATTAATTGCTAGCAATACTTTATAATGAATTAACCTGGTAAACCTGCAAATAATACTTTCTAACGATTGATATATGATAATTATAAAATAAACAAAAAAAAGTAAGCAAAATAACCAAATAAGAAACACTCAGTTACAATTAATATCCCGCGAAAAAAACAAATAAAATCACAAAAAATAATAATCTTTATAATCAACCAATTAAATACCTTCCACCTAAAAACAGTCTATCAAAAAACAATTACATGTTACAAATAACGAATCACATTGTTTAATTAATGTAAAATAATCAACAAAATTGTTCATCTAACCTTAAACGATTGTCGTCAAAATTAACCTAAAAACACCTACAGTTTGACAATCTCGCAACTTGGAAATAAATATGTGGTTGGAGTTGTTAAGTGCAGCTTCAATTTACAACTATAAATTTAACCAATAAAAAATATAAAGGAGAAATGTATGAACTCTTTGTCACTAACGGCAAAAGCGGTTCGCTACGGTATATTTGCCGCAGCAAGTCTAACAGCTTCCACTTTTGTTCATGCCCAAACTGAAGAACCAACTGAAACATTTGAACGTATTGAAGTTACAGGCTCAAAAATTAAGCGTATTGGTGAACTCACGCCTACACCTGTGACAGTTATATCAGGTGATGGGTTAATTGACGCAGGTGTCGTTAACGTTGCTGATTTGCTGCATAAGATGCCCAACACACTAGTAGGACTATCACCTGAAACAACCAATAATACTGTATTTGCTAGCGGATTAAATAATACAGACTTAAGAGGACTAGGCTCTGACCGTACACTCGTTCTTGTTAATGGTCGTCGATTTGTTGCAGGAGCACCTGGTTCAGGTTCTGTAGATCTTAACAATATACCAACAGCTATGGTTGAACGAATTGAAATCACAACTGGTGGTGCATCAGCAGTATATGGCTCAGATGCTATCGCGGGTGTTGTGAACATTATTACGAAAAAAAGCTTTGATGGCATTTCGGTTGACGTTTCGACTACACAGCCAACAGAAGATGGTGGTGAAGAAAAATATGCTTCAATAACATTTGGTTCAGAAGTAGGTAAAGCTAATTTTATTACTAACCTTAGTTGGGCTCGTCAGGGGCAATTATCCTTTATGGATAGAGAGTTCCTACGTGAAGCTCCAATTGTTGTACGTAATCAAAATGCAACAGGTCCAGATGACCCACAGTCTGTTGTATGGGGTTATGGTCAACAAGTATTAGCTTCCTATAGTAAAACAGGGACATTTGTTTCAAATGGTACTCGATACTCATTTGATGAAAATGGCAATGTTAGACCAATGCAATTAGGACAAGCTTTACCTCCGCTGACTTCTGGTCGTGTCGATTATCTCGGCGGAGAAGGTTATAACTTCGCAGAAAACTCTTTCATCAAAACGCCATTAGATCGCATTAACTTTTTCTCTGTCATGAGCTATGACATTAATGACGATCATAAAATGACCATGGAGGCGACGCTTAGTAAAACAGATGCCTATGGCGAAAGCTCCCCAGCTTTCCTAAGTTTGAAAGTGCATGATGATAATGGGTTTCTCTCCCCTGAAGCAGCAGCACTTATCGCTGCTGAAGAAGCTAGGCTTGTTAATGCAGGCAAAGCAGAACCAGGAGATGGTATTTCTCTAGGATACCTTGCATCGGACTTTGGTAATCGAAAATATAGCCAAGAACGAACGACTGCCCGTATAGCACTTGGCTTTGAGGGAGCACTTTCTGAAAATTGGTCTTATGACACTTATGCTACCGTTGGACATGTTCAAGCTGATACAGAATGGTATGGTGAAATGTTCGAGCAACGCTTCTATGACGCTGTTGATACTATAAAAAATGATAAAGGGGAAGTAGTCTGTCGTAGTGAAAGTGCTCGAAATAATGGATGCCTTCCACTCAATATATTTGGGCGCGGAATCTACGATAAAAACGCCTATGATTGGGTAAGTACTGACGCAATTCGACGCTCATCTATCACTCAATCAGCTCTCGGAGCATCCGTAAGTGGTGATCTATTTGAATTGCCAGCAGGTTTTGTATCGAGTGCATTCTCTCTCGAGTATAGAAAAGAGCAGGCAGACACTTTACCAGATCCAGCTATGCGAGAGGGCTTACTGTTCAACAACCAATCTCAGCCACTTAAAGGTGAGTTTGATGTAACGGAAGCTTCTGCAGAATTGTCAATTCCATTACTAAGTGACATTACATTAGTACAAGATTTAACACTGGAAACAGCTTTCCGTTATATGGATTACTCGACATCTGGTTCTGATACTGCTTGGAAAGTAGGCTTAAACTGGGCTGTCTTCGACGATTTGAGGATCAGATTAAACCGTTCGAAATCTGTTAGAGCTCCCAATATAGGTGACTTGTATAGCCCACCAGGACAAACATTCAGATCTATAAAGGATTATTGCGCTTCTAGCTACCGCAACCAAATAAATCCTGAATATCTAGACAATGTCTTGGCAAACTGTGCGGCACAAGGTATTCCTACCGATTTCGAACCATCTCAAGAGTGGTATGGTTCGACTCGTCCTGGATTTATAGTAGGGAACGAAGACTTACAAAACGAAGTTGCCGATGACATAACTATCGGTTTTGTCTATACCCCAAGTTATATTGAAAACCTAAGTTTCACTGTTGATTACTGGAAATTTGACATGGAAAATGTCATTAACAGTTTTGATGGCCCAGATGTTGTAAAGTATTGCTACCAATCAAGCACTCTAGACAACCCATTCTGTCCATTGCTTGAACGTGATCCTGATACGCATGAGATCACCAATTACTATGAAAAACCAGTTAACTCTGCGACCAGCATTACTTCTGGTGTAGATATTGAAGCTAACTATAAGTTTGAAAGTAGCTTTGGTGACTGGGGGATCCGCCTCTTCAGTACTTATCTAGAAGAACGTTCATTTAATTCAACAGGTTTTGCTGAAGATGAAATAAAAGAAACAGGTGAACAAGAGCGGCCACGTTGGCGTCATCGTTTTACGACGGATTACACCTACGGAGATTTCTCTGCAGTACTAACTGCGAACTATCGTAGTAATACAGTTTTAAGTAACGATTGGTCACCAAATCAAAACAACTATAATGATATTCCATCATATATTACATTTGATTTAACCAGTCGCTATAACATCACTGATGCATTACAAGTTCGTGCGGGCATACTCAACATGTTTGATGAAACCCCACCTCGTCAACCGAGTGTATATAACCAAGGTGCTTACTATGACATTCTGGGACAACGTATCACTGTAGGCGTTAACTATAAGTTCTAACCAACGTTACTTAAGCTAATTTAAAATCTCCCATTTGAAGTGACATATCATCAATCTCGATATGTCACTTTTTTTACTTTTACATAAAGGCGCCCCATTAAAAATGTTGTGTTAGCGCCCATCGAGCATGCGACCAAGACCACCAAGCACAGAGCCTTCACCGCGATCACTTCCTCCTGCCGATGGGGCATGGGCGATAATGCGGTCCGCCATACGTGAGAATGGCAAGCTTTGTAGCCAAACAGTCCCGTGGCCTTTGAGTGTGGCTAAAAACAAACCTTCACCGCCAAAGACCATAGACTTTAATGAGCCTGCACGCTCTATGTCGTAATCAATCCCTGAGGTAAATGCAACAAGACAACCTGTGTCAACTCTTAAGGTTTCACCTTTTAGTTCTTTTTTCACTAAGGTGCCCCCCGCATGGATAAACGCCATACCATCGCCCTGTAGACTTTGCAGAATAAACCCTTCACCACCGAAAAATCCCGTACCTAAGCGGCGATTAAATTTCATCGTCACGCGTGTACCTAAAGCCGCAGCCAAAAAACTGTCTTTCTGACAGATAAGCTCACCACCATGTTCGGCCAAGTCGATCGCTAGGATAGTGCCTGGATAAGGGGCGGCAAAGGCGACTTTACGTTTTTGATTGCCTTGGTTGGTAAAGTGAGTCATAAAAATGCTCTCACCCGTCAATGCCCGTTTACCCGCGCCCACCAACTTGCCAAAAAAGCCAGACTCAGGCTCAGAGCCATCGCCCATTTTGGCCTCAAAGCTAATATCTTGCTCTAGATAATTCATCGCGCCCGCTTCAGCGACCACGGTTTCGTTAGGATCGAGTTCCACTTCAACCAACTGCATACTGTGGCCGATAATTTCATAATCCACTTCATGACAACGTCTAGACATACTGTTCCCCTTAACTGTCAGTTCCTTGTTACTATCCTTTAGATTGACCCCGATGGACGACTCTTTACTTATCGCGGCTCAATTTCACTCTTCATCTCGACCTTAATCTAGATCTAAGCTCAGTCTGAATTTAGGCCTTATTTTAACTCTCAATCTAAACCTTCATCTGACCTAGGCATTAATCTATGACATAAAATGTCAAAATGCGATTATTTTATGCGGTAACTTGTATCAAAAAATGACAAACGGCGACTTATCAACCTAAACCCACGCCATTAAACTGCTCAGCCTTAGCAAACTCCTCTAATATCAACTCGGTAAAAAGTTGTCCCGCACGCCCTAACGGACGCTCTAAGGTCGAGACGAGCTGTGGAATAAACGTAAAACGACTGCCACCGACGAAGTCGATTTCAACTAATTCGCCCTTAGCTAACTCTTCTTGCACTAAAAAGTCCGGCAACCAGCCAAAACCTAAGCCTTTTAACAAAGCGTTCTTTTTCATGATAAAGCCAGAAAGATAAAACACTTTATCGCCGCCAAATTGCATTTCATCGCGGTAACTTTTATTGGGTGAAGAGTCTTCGATAGTTAATTCCACATGTTGCTGCAGCTCAGACAAACTAATTTCGCGAATAAAAGACAAAGGATGCGAAGCACTGGCTACCAGTACGCTAGTAATTGCAGGCAACGGCTGCGGATGATAGTAGGGGCCAGTGCGATAATCTTTCACTAACATCAAGTCAGCATTATCACGCTCGAATCTGTGTTGTACACCGCCTAAAAACTCCATATTCAGCTGAATTTTAGTGGGGATTTGATGTTCAGCCATGCGCTTTAAGGCCGTCATGATAGGCTCCATCGGTAAGGCGCCATCTATCACTAGTTCTAGCTTTGGCTCCCAGCCTTCACTGAAACGACTGGCAAGATGTTCAATGTTTGCAAGGTGTTGCAGTAATCTTTGTCCCTCGGCCAAAATCACGCGGCCCTCTTGCGTCAGCTCAGCACGATATTGCTCACGGCTAAAAAGCGGCACGCCTAAGTGCTCTTCTAACTTTTTAACTTGATAACTCACCGCCGATTGCGCCTTGTGTAATCGCTCCGCCGCCTTGGCAAAACTGCCCTCTTCCACCAGCACTTGCAGCACATTAAAAGCATCAATATCAATGCGCATGGTCACTCCTTGGCTCTAATGAACATGTCACTGAAACACTACGATTCGTAAAGATTAGAATACCATCTAATTTTTAGATTGAGATAACGGATTTATTATTCTTTTTTTTGTTCATTCAAGCAACTAAATTGATAACAAGATCACATAACCATAACGACAAGCGAAGTAGAGCTAATCTCACGCCGCTGTAAAAACCAAGGATCCTCCATGCCATTTTATGTGAAACAAGGCCAGATTCCCCATAAGCGCCATATCGCATTTGAAAAGGAAAACGGCGAGCTTTACCGTGAAGAGTTGTTCTCAACCCATGGTTTTTCCAATATTTATTCCAATAAATATCACCACAACATGCCAACCAAAGCATTAGAAGTGGCGCCCTATAGCCTAGGCCATGGTGCCAATTGGGAAGACTCGCTGGTCCAAAACTATAAACTCGATTCCCGCGACGCCGACCGTGAAGGTAATTTTTTCAGCGCCCGTAACAAGATTTTTTATAACAATGACTTAGCACTTTATACCGCCAAAGTCACCGCCGATACCGACGAGTTTTACCGTAACGCCTATGCCGATGAAGTGGTTTTTGTCCACGAAGGCGAAGGCACACTCTACAGCGAGTACGGCACGATTAAGGTACAAAAGTGGGACTATCTCGTGATCCCACGTGGTACCACTTATCAACTAAAATTCAACGATTACAGCAATGTGCGACTTTTCGTCATCGAGTCATTCTCTATGGTGGAAGTGCCTAAGCATTTCCGTAACGAGTATGGTCAACTATTAGAATCGGCACCTTACTGCGAGCGCGATTTGCGCGTACCTACACTGCAAGAGGCTGTGGTTGAGCGCGGCGCCTTCCCCTTAGTGTGTAAGTTTGGCGATAAGTACCAACTCACCACGCTCGAATGGCATCCCTTTGATTTAGTGGGTTGGGATGGCTGCGTTTATCCTTGGGCATTCAACATCACAGAATACGCACCAAAGGTAGGCAAAATCCATCTACCTCCTTCTGATCACTTAGTCTTTACCGCGCATAACTTTGTGATTTGTAACTTCGTACCGCGCCCCTACGATTTCCACCCTAAATCGATTCCGGCGCCTTATTACCACAACAACATAGATAGCGACGAAGTCTTGTATTACGTCGATGGCGACTTTATGAGCCGCACGGGCATTGAAGCGGGTTACATGACCTTACATCAAAAAGGTGTGGCCCACGGACCACAACCGGGCCGAACTGAAGCCTCAATTGGCAAAAAAGAAACCTATGAATATGCAGTGATGGTGGACACGTTCGCCCCACTGAAATTAACCGAACATGTACAAAATTGCATGAGCAAAGACTACAACCGCTCTTGGCTAGAAGACTAGCCCCAAGCCACCAGCACTCCCATGCGGGAGTCATTAGAGTGACGGCGTGTTGCACTAAAATAACGAGGAAAACAACATGGCAAGCGAACTAAATCCACTGGGCTTATTAGGTATCGAATTCACTGAATTCGCCAGCCCTGATACTGATTTTATGCACAAAGTCTTTATCGACTTTGGTTTTTCTCTGCTGAAAAAAGCCAAGAACAAAGACATCCTGTACTACAAACAGAATGACATTAATTTTCTGCTCAACACTGAACGCGAAGGTTTCTCAGCTAAGTTTGCTAAATCCCACGGCCCAGCCATTTGTTCTATGGGCTGGCGTGTAGAAGATGCCGGCTTTGCCTATCGCGTTGCCGTTGAACGTGGTGCAAAACCCGCCGATGATGCCAACAAAGATCTGCCTTATCCTGCGATTTACGGCATTGGTGACAGCTTAATTTATTTCATCGACACCTTTGGCGCAGATAACAATATCTATGCCGCTGATTTTGAAGATTTAGACGAGCAAGTCATCACCCAAGAGAAAGGCTTTATCGAGGTCGATCACTTAACCAACAACGTCTACAAAGGCACAATGGAACATTGGGCTAACTTCTATAAAAACATTTTTGGTTTTACTGAAGTGCGCTACTTTGACATCAGCGGCGTACAAACCGCGCTAGTGTCCTACGCCCTACGTTCGCCAGATGGCAGCTTCTGTATCCCGATCAACGAAGGTAAAGGCAGCGATAAAAACCAAATTGATGAATACCTGAAGGAATACAATGGCCCAGGTGTGCAACATTTAGCCTTTAGAAGCCGCGATATCGTTAAATCTCTGGATGCGATGGAAGGCAGCTCAATCCAATGCTTAGACATTATCCCTGAATACTACGACACTATTTTCGAGAAGTTACCGCAGGTCACAGAAAATCGTGAGCACATTAAACATCACCAAATTCTGGTGGATGGTGATGATACAGGCTATTTATTGCAAATATTTACTAAAAACCTGTTTGGACCGATTTTCATCGAAATCATCCAACGTAAGAATAACTTAGGTTTTGGTGAAGGCAACTTTACGGCCCTGTTTGAATCAATTGAACGGGACCAAATGCGCCGCGGCGTACTGTAAATTGTCATCCAACTAATAAAAAACGGTACGCACTGCGTACCGTTTTTCTTTCTACGAATATCTATATCGTCATCTAAATCACTATCAGCTTTGACACCAATCACTCGGCTTTAACTTTCCTGCGCTAGTCCACATCGATAGGTTTGATAACTTTACAAGGGTTCCCCGCCGCCACACAGTTCGCCGGAATGCTCTTATTCACTACACTACCAGCACCAATGACACAATTATCACCAATGGTCACACCGGGCAGTACAGAGACGTTTCCGCCTAGCCAAACATTATTGCCGATTTGAATTGGCGCGCCGTATTCCGTCGTTTGCCGCGCGATAGGATTAATAGGATGCGTTGCGGTAGAAATCATCACATGGGGACCAAACATCACATTATCGCCAATCGAGACGGAGCAAACATCTAATATGGTTAGATTATGATTGGCGTAAAATTGTTTGCCAATATGGATGTTATAGCCGTAATCGCAAAAGAAATTAGGCTCAATATGGGCGCAGTGTTGAATATCAAGCAGGCCACGAAGATGCTCCATTCGGGCATCAAGTAAAGTCGGTTCGGCCAGATTAAACTGATGACAAATGGATTTCGCCCGCATCCGCTCAGCCAATAACTCATTATCCCAAGCCTTATAGGGCTGGCCCGCCAACATTTTTTGTTTCTCAGTCATCGTATTGTCAACATTCCGTCAATGATGACCTAACCCTAACAATCGATTGATGAAAGTTCAAGAACTGCCTCATATGCTCTTGAATGAACTACCCGTCTTGCTGACAGAACATTTAGCTAACAGCCAATGTGAGTCACATTCAAGCATTCAATCTCAATCGAGACAAAGGTCATTGCCTTTGTTCGTCATCACAATAGAGTTCTGCAAATAAATACACTAGACACAAACTGTTCAGCGGCATGACAGGATTTGTCCAAATCATCCGGCTGTGACGCCCTGCTTCACCGAAGATTTCAAGCAATAAATCCGAAGCCCCATCGAGTGCTTTAGGATGTTCAAAGCAAGATTGATGCACATTTAGCACTCCTTCCAAGCGGTAAATTTGTTTTATCCGCGAAAGCTCACCGCAAGCCTGTTTCAATTGGGCAATGGCATTTAGGGTAGCAAGACGACAGGCAGCGTAGCCTTCGCTCACAGTATGATCGGCGCCCAATTGTCCTTGATACTGAAGCTCGCCCTCTAAATAGGGAAACTGACCCGAGGTCATTAACTGACTGCCAACAATTGAATAAGGTTCATAATTTCCAAGAGCCGCAGCAACCTCAGGTAGTTCAAGCCCTGCCGCCACTAGCCGCGATTCAGGTGTGATCATCATAATGTCACCCCCTGAGATGAGGCATTCGCAGGATTAAGCAGCGGGGCTAACCAGGTCGTCAAATGCTGAGGATTGACTGTCAGCCAGTTCGCAGCGGCCTCATCTTCCGTCATTCCTTGTCGATTAACCGCATAATCGAGTTCTGCAACCATTTGATTCGATAATACTATGTTATCAAGTACCTGAATTTGTGCTGGCGAGAAATTAACCGCTAACTCGTGTTCACGGGCGAGCAATACCGCTTTATCTTTTCCCCCGAGTAAACCTTTAGGGTCCTGAAGATCGCGAATACCGTATTGATGGTGTAAAAATTGTGGATGCCACAAAGGAACGATCACCCACTCGTTTACCGCTACGGCAGACTCAAAAGCCGCGACACAGTCGGCTTGAGTGCCTGTTCTAAATTGATAACCTGCCGCCGTTAATCCATATTGCGTCATGATCTTTTTAGAAAATCGCGTGATCCCCGCCCCCTCACCAATCCCTTGAATGATGGGCCGCATACGTTGCTGCACGTCAGGTTTGAGTAAATCCTCAATGCTCGACACTTGCTCAGCAGGCACATAATCGGGTACGCCCCAGAGCGCATAGGGCTCATAATGTAGCCCGAGTTGCCGCGTAGCAACTCGCTCTTCGACACCTTGTCGATAAATCCCATGGCTATGGGGCAGCCATGCTGAACACAGCATATCCACTTTGCCTTCACCTAGCTGCTCAAAATTAGCCTCGTGCAATGCATAGCTTCGTTGCACCTCTTTGCCCATAATCCCTATCACATGGGCAACCACAGCGGCGGTGACGCGATGAAAACTTAAGTCTGTCACTCCCATGCGAATCATCGGCTTACCCTGTGAGCTCTCCATATTTGTACTCTTATTCAATGAATTCATACCTATCGCACCTCGAGGAAATAATGCCAATGATGCCAAACTGCCCAATCCCAACGTTTGCAATAATTGCCTTCTGAAGACATTAATCTCCGCCATGTTCAGGCTCCTTGGTGTCTAAAATAGTGAGCCTATCCATCACAATCCCTACGATGGCGTTGTCCTTTGCATAGGGGAATATCATCTCTACTTTGATGCCATTCGGATCTTCAAGGAACAACTGATGCTCACCAATCTCAGGCACAATTCGTTCCTGAAAAATCATCCTCTGCTGGCATAAATGCTGCTGCATCTGGTGTAAATCCGTGCCACGAAACGACAAATGGTCAACACGTCCCGAGCCATAAATATTTCTGCTTTCCCCTAAGTAGGCATCTAGCGCCTGATCGCCCGCTTCCACTAAATGCAAAATGGGCTTATTTGAGGCATAGAGCCAATGTCCAGGAAAACCAAACTGTGGCCGCCAACCTAATTTCAATCCAAGGATAACTTGATAAAACAACAGCGTTTCAACCAGTTTGGGGGTTCTGATGGTAAAGTGATCCAATCCGATAATGTTCATATTGTCATCCTCTGGATGTCGTGACTCAGTGACTCGGTATAACCAAGTGCGAATCCAAACCGTTTTAATCCGCAAAAATTATGTGAATAAATTCAGTTAAGATAAGCACTTGGCGTAAGGTTATAAAATTAATTGATGAGATTAATTGTTCGAATTAATTACCACGAACGCCCGCAGCCAACGGCTTAAAACGGAAAATATAATAAGGTGGACTGTTTTCAGCTTTGCCATTGTTTAATGGCGCCGATAACGGTAATTGCGCAGCCCCAGAGTACAAATAACCTTGCTTGCCATAACTCACACCGTCGGGCCAAACCATACGTTCATCATGGACATAAGTGCGATACTGGCGAGAATCAGCAGGGATCACGCCAATGGCCCGCTCTCCCACTTCCGTTAGATACAAATTATTCGCTTCATCAATACTTAAGCCACCGTTGTCGGGCTTATCGGCATAAGCCTCCACTTTGGCAGAGAGTGCCGCAGGCGTTAACGAAGGATTGATGAGATCTGTCATCCGCACACGGTAAACTTTGTCTTTATTCATCGGGGCAAAGTAGAGCCATGTTTGGGTTTTATCTAAAGCAATGCCATCGGCACCCACATAGACTTCAATCTGCTTTCTACCTTTTGAGTCCTTATCGATAATCAGTGGCCGCTGTAAGTCTGGCATCACACTGTTATCACCCTGTAATAGTCGCCGACTTTTCCCTGTATTTAAGTCCACAACCACCAGCGCAGCCTTTTCACCAATGGGACCCGTGCCAATCCCCTCATCGGCAATCACAATCGCTTGATGTCGAGATGAGATAACAAAGTCATTATGTTGTGACTCAGGAAGAGAGACTGGCGCGGGCAAATGAATAATGCGATCTAATTGGTTTTTCTTGGTATCCCACGCCACTAATTTAGGCTCAATACGTGGCGCCTGCTGACCAGAATCTAATAGCCACACTCTGTCTTGATCGTCGGTTCGCAGCCCCAACACCCAATTAAGGCAAGTGTCAGGTTCTTTCGCTTTGCCCTGCGGATCATGGCATTGCTGCCAATCCGAATTAGGAAATGGCTTAGTACTACCATCCGCTAAAAGCTCGGCTACCTTAATATTAGGTTGATAGAAAGGGTGATAACTGAAAATCAATCGTTCATCTGATGTGAAAGTAATACCGCCCACAGCCCCATCAAGTTCGGCAAAGACTTCCATTTTTGCCAGCGGCTCAGTCTGTGTCGCCCATGAGTGAGAACACAACAAACTGGTTGCCAGTAGAGTAAAAGCCTTTGATAACATTGGGTATGTAATGCGCGTATATAATATGGTCATCTTCATTCCTCCTAACGTGGGCCAGCTAAAAGCGTTAAACTTGCTTCGCCTAATCTATGCTGCCAAAGATAGAATCCCACCAAAGCGGGTGTTGATCCCTTGTCTATCGGCAACTGCGCCACATCCAAAGCATGCACTGTCCATACATAACTGTGTTCACGTCCCTCTGGTGGACAAGGTCCAAAGAATCCAGGTTTACCTAAATCGGTATTAGCTTCAATGGCACCACTGGGTAGCGCTCCGCCATTCACACCACCTGCGAGAGTCGACACCTGTGCCGGAATGTCATACACAACACGGTGCCAAAAACCACTGCCAGTAGGCGCATCTTTGTCATATAAAGTGACAGCAAAGCTCTTGGTACCGGCAGGTACATTTTGCCAAGTTAAACGCGGCGCAATATTTTCGCCCGAACAACCAAATTGATTCCAATAATACTCAGGAGGGAACCTTGAATTATCAGCTAAATTACTTTCGAGACTAAACGCAGAGGCACTGTCGTCAGCCATAACGTAATTAATACTGGCGGCCAAAGCGACAGTCACCAAGAGAGTCTTTTTAAAAGAGGAGAAATAAGGCGATTTCATAATGTACTGAACCCATTTTTGAACTGTCCTAGAACAGTCATTAACCATTGATTTGAGAATGTGGGTTAGCATATCAATCAAATTATGATTGATAAGGCGCATTTGGTTGATATGAGTTTCAAAAAATATTGGATAATCTCAACATGCTTCTCAGTTATTTTTAGGTTATGGTAGTTTCAGCAAAAATAATGCAAAAAAGTAACAACCAAACGACTAAGATATGTTCTTAACACAATAAGATAACGAGGATTAGCTATGATTAAAGCGGCTTATCAACCTTGGTTTCCCGTGAGCAGAAACCTAAAGCCACACCCGAACCTGAGTTGCAGATTAGAGCATTTATCTTTAACCATACTGTGGCAGGAACTTGATAACGATGCATTCACGATGGAATTGTATTTCCCAACGATTTCAGGAATACAAGTAATTGATGAGTCAAGTTATCAAACCTTCTTAGATAACATAAGTGATAACTTTATTGATATTCAACATGATGATAAAAACAATACGCCATTCCCTATTGATTCAGATTTAAATATCAAGAATCAATCCAATGCCGATTATTTTTCTTTACCTTGGCCAATATGGAAGTCGGTAAAAAATGCACGCCGTCCTTATTATGGTGAATTAGGCGAACATATTTACCAAGACCTATACAGTTATTATATAGTGGGCGCCGATAGTGTTTACTTGATCGATACTGATGTAGAACCTACAGTCAATGTCTTATCTTGTAAACTATGAGGTTAATCGCTGTTAACCGAACAACTGCAGAATTAATCACAATGGGGTTAGTGAGCATATTGTTAATGATAACCACAGTATGCTTTTTGCGTGAAATATCGCCAGCCAACACAACCGATTACATTTAAAGAGAGCAAGTTCAAAATAAGCAGATTGGCTAAATCCGCCATTTTCATTACACTATCGCCCTTCTCATCTTCACCCAAGAATGACCAAACCATGCCTGATTTTGCCTTACTCGCTGTGTTTATCCCGACTTTTTTCTTTGTTTCTATCACGCCGGGCATGTGCATGACACTCGCCATGACACTGGGTATGAGCATAGGTGTGCGCCGCACCCTGTGGATGATGTTGGGTGAACTGGTTGGGGTGGCGTTAGTGGCGACAGCCGCCGTGATGGGCGTAGCCAGTATCATGCTCAACTATCCCGAAGTATTTCAAATTTTTAAATGGATCGGCGGGATTTATTTAGGCTATATCGGCGTACAGATGTGGCGCGCGCGCGGCAAGATGGCCATATTAAGTGATGATGACACTAACCCCAGAGCCAGCAATTTTACCTTGATCTCTCAAGGCTTTATTACCGCCATTGCCAATCCTAAAGGTTGGGCATTTATGGTGTCTCTATTGCCCCCTTTTATCAATGCCGAGCGCGACGTCGCGCCGCAGCTCCTCGCCTTACTGAGCATTATCATGGTGACCGAATTTACCTCTATGCTCGCCTACGCCAGTGGTGGCAAAAGCCTGCGCATCTTCTTGAGCCGTGGTGATAATATTCGCTGGTTAAACCGCATTGCGGGCAGCCTAATGATAGGCGTAGGAGTTTGGTTAGCCATGAGCTAACGGTTTGAACTAACCGCTTAAATGTAAGCCGTTCTACCTAAAATGAGCCCAATAAAGTCCCGTTAACTCGGTCTTTATGAAGGCTCTTTTTTGTAGGGCAATACATCCTGCATCTGTGCCATATATTGCTGTATTTGCAGTGTTTCTTGCTCAACAAAGTCAGCAATCGCCGCCTTAAATCCCAAATGGGCGATGTTATGGTAGGAATACATTGCTACGGGTTCAAAGCCACGCAGCACCTTATGTTCCCCCTGTGCGCCCGCATCAAACACTTGAAACTCATGTTCAATACAATATTGAATACCTTGGTAATAACAGGCCTCAAAATGTAAACCGTCAAGCTCAACCGTCGTCCCCCAATAACGACCATATAAGCATTTCTGCCCTCGGGTATTCTCACCTTTTAAATACAAGGCGCCAGCGACCATCTCACCCTTTGCATCTTCAACCACCAAGAGTAGGACTTGCGCAGCGAGTTGTGCCCCCAACTGCTGAAAAAAGGTTGGCGTTAAATAGCCGCGATGACCGGAGCGCTTAAGGTAAGTTAATTGATAACATTGGATAAAAGTCTGCCATTGCGAAGCGGTGATCTGCTCCCCTTCGACAAACTGAAACTTAAGATTAAAAGGCTGTAACTGCGCCCGCTCCTTCAAGATATTTTTACGCTTACGGGAACTAAAGCCCGCCAGAAAATCATTAAAATCCCGATAACTGCGATTATGCCAATGGAACTGAGTGCCTAAGCGTTTTAACAGCGAATTTGGCAAACTTTCAAATAACGGCGTTTGTGTTGGGGTAACAAACAGGCTGTGCCATGAGGAAATCGGGGTATTGCCCTGCTCTGGCTCATTAAGAATAGCTTCCTTAGATACGAGATTATCCTGCGCTGATATTAGTCGGCGATTCAATGTCAGCAGCAGTAATGCCGACACGCGCAGTTGCTCGGCGCGCTCTACTGCGGGATGAATGCCCATCCGTTGACCTTGCACTGGGGTAAAAGGGATTGCATTCACCCATTTGGGATAATAATCGAGTCCATGGCGCTCATAGGCTTCGGCCCACGCCCAATCGAACACATACTCACCGTAGGAATGGGATTTTTGGTACAAGGGCATGACGGCAATAAGTGGGAACTGATTGAAGTACTTAGCCGTTTGCACACTGATAAACCCTCCTTCAGCCAAAAGCGACAAGCTTTTATCCTTACTGGCGACATCATTTAATGTGTCACCCGCATCGAACACGCATAAATGTCGAGGCGTCCAACCGGTTGCAGTGCAAGCGGAGCGGCTTTGCTCGAGTGCCAACAGAAACTCATGGCGGCAAAATGGATTCGCCTCACCCATGGCGGCATTCCACGCACTGGCCGAAATATCCGACATTGAGCTCGCAAAAGCCAAAATAAGCTGTCTCATTGGGTAAATTATCGTCCTTTACTGGTGTGAACAAGTATACGAGGTTGCAATTAAGCCTAATTCTCGGCACATTGCATAGCCATAATTAAAATAAATTCAGGATTGAGTATGCGTCCAACAAGACCTTTTAGACCTCTTATTCTCGCCATTGCGATGGCGCTTCCCTTACTATCATCTCCCGGTCTGCTTGCCGATGAATCACCAATTTTCAGCCAGATGGCCACCGCACAACCTGTGTGGGCTAAACATGGCATGGTCGCAAGCCAAGAAGCTCTCGCCAGTCGCACCGGCGTTGAGATCCTAAAGCAAGGCGGTAATGCGGTTGACGCCGCCGTGGCTGTCGCCTTCAGTTTGGCTGTCACCTTACCCCGTGCTGGCAATATCGGTGGCGGCGGTTTTATGCTGGTGCATATTGCCAAAGAAAACAAAACCATCGCTATCGATTACCGTGAAATGGCACCGTCTAAAGCCAAGAAAAACATTTTCCTCGACGAAAATGGCGACGCAGTTGAAAAACTGAGCCGTGAACACGGTCTTGCCGTGGGTGTGCCAGGTACAGTGATGGGCATGAGCTTAGCCCTTGAGAAATATGGCACTATGACTCTCGCCCAAGTCGCCGCGCCCGCGATTAAAATGGCGCAGGAAGGCATTAGCGTGACGCCAGATCTTGCCCAATCCCTTGCCGGCCTAAAACGCCGCATGGCCCAATGGCCAACCACGGCCGCTATCTTCTACAAAGCCGACGGCAGTGACTATCAAGTGGATGATATTCTTAAACAACCTGAACTTGCCCATTCGTTAAGTCTTATCGCAGAAAAAGGCACCAAAGGATTCTACGAAGGTGAAACCGCCACTAAGCTCATCAATGCGGTGAAAGACGCTGGCGGCATTATGACCTTAGACGACCTTAAAAATTATAAGGTTGTAGAACGCGAACCCGTGCGCGGCGAATACCGTGGCTACGAGGTTGTATCTATGCCACCGCCATCATCGGGCGGCGTGCACATAATCGAAATGCTTAATGTGTTGCAACAATTCCCGATTGATAAACTCGGCCACAATACCGCGCAGACGATTCATCTAATGGCAGAAACCATGAAGTACGCCTATGCCGATCGCAGCGAATACTTAGGCGATCCCGACTTTTATAAGGTACCCGTCAGAGCATTAACCAGTAAGGACTACGCCCAAAAAATCGCCAGCCAAATTGCGGTGAATAAGGCAACACCGAGCGCTGAAATCAAGCCCGGCAAGCTCGCCCCCTATGAGAGCGACCAAACCACTCACTTCTCGGTAGTAGACAAATGGGGCAATGCGGTTTCAAACACTTACACCTTAAACTTCAGCTACGGCTCAGGTTTAGTGGCTAAGGGAACAGGGATTTTGCTCAATAACGAGATGGATGATTTCTCTGCCAAACCCGGCGTGCCAAACGGCTACGGTTTAGTAGGCGGTGATGCCAATGCGGTCGAGGGCAATAAACGCCCACTCAGCTCAATGAGCCCAACAATAGTAATGAAGGATGGCAAACCCTTCCTCGTCACTGGCAGTCCAGGTGGTTCGCGCATTATCACCACCACACTGCAGATCATCATGAATGTGATCGATCATGGATTAAACATCGCGGAAGCCAGTAATGCGGCGCGGGTTCACCATCAATGGCAACCCGATGAATTGCGAGTCGAGTCCAGCTTTAATCGCGATACCATTTCCCTGCTCGAAGCCAAAGGACACAAGGTGAAAGTACAATCCGCTATGGGCAGCACACAATCAATCATGGTGACCGAACAAGGAATTTTTGGTGCGTCTGATCCACGCCACTCAGGTAGCGAAGCCATCGGCTACTAGCATCTCCATGATGCCGATTTTAGTGAAAGAGATGAGTGTAAAGAGATGAGTGAGAGAAATAGGTGGATGAGATAAAAGGATTTATGACCTATTCGAACTAGGTCATAAACCCTGAGTAAAGCTTGTGCTTTCACTCAACGAATACAAACTTGCAATCAAAAAGCCCTGCTATACATCACTGTATAAGCAGGGCTTTTTATTGTGTGGAAAAGTTATTGTGCTAATTTGCATTGTTTTTTACTTTAGTGACGCTGCAACTGAATCATGAAATATCATACTAAACGCAACTCACTTCAAGACAAAACATGTAGGTGAATTGTACTGGGTGGCCAGTTATTTCTATCGTTGGGACACTTGCGTTGGCTGGTATCCACTCATATAGGCTTGCCATGGCATTACTCATCGACACGGTGAATAGAAACCTAAGGTTTCTGAGCTTATGAACGAGAGCCATGGAGGGCGAACTGGCAGTTAAACAAGGATGTTGTTCAAGTCCGTCCATGGGGCGGACGGTCGTCTCGCTAATCACCATGGCTCACCTTTCGAGCATTCGCGTAACCTGTTGCTTCTAAAGACAGATCTAACAGGAACGATCACCATATAAATTATTTACTTTGAATGGTTAGATGGTCACTATTTTCAAGTTTAGTTATGAGTGTCTTTGGAAAGTTGTTTCTTATACTCACCTAATTATTAATGAAATGGTATTTAGTTGGTTTTATAGTATCATCAAAGTAATAACCTTATGAATTATAGGAATTTAGTAAGTGATACTTTCAGGTTTTGCATTCTCTGGCTATCGCAGCTTCGGTAGTAACGAAAAAGCTGTCATTGCCCCACTTCAAAAAATTAACTTTCTAATTGGTACTAACAACGCAGGTAAATCGAATGTAATGAGGCTTATCTGTGAACACCAAACCTTGTTTACAAAACACGAGACAAAGTTCGATCAACTTGATATTCCTCAAGTAGGCTCTGGCAACTTCAAGTTTTCAATTGCTGCGTCAAAGAAAAGTATAAAAGCACTAAGTAACAGTCTTGTAAAGCGAACAGATTACCAAGGGCAGGAAGTACAATTTGAGTGGCTTTTTAGTACACCACTTTTTGAACATATAGGACAAGGTGAAGATGTTCTTACTTGGTTTAATTTTGACTATCGCAGTAGTCAAATCCACGAACCACTGGATAAACAATGTGCCCTTAACCTAGAAGTACCAAGTGGATTCAGTTGGAAGGAACTTAACATTTCTCTAAATAATGGTTACTACTCAACTGATAAGGATAATATTACAGATGTTTTAAATGCCATTTCAATGACGAAGCCTAGGGTAAATATTAGCCCTGTATTTATACCTGCAATTCGTCAGATTGGATCTTCAGACTCACAGCTGTCAAAGCAATCAGACTTTAGTGGCTCTGGTATTATTGAGCGTCTCCAAAAACTCGAACGCCCAGCAATTGGTTCAAACCAAGAAGATAAAAAAAAGTTTGAGAAGATAAATGCGTTTTTACGCGGTGTGTTAGAGAATGAAAGCGCTACTTTAGAAATACCTCATGATCGCTCAATGATCATCGCTCATATGGATGGCAAAACTCTCCCATTGGAGTCTTTAGGTACTGGTATTCATGAGGTAGTTATCTTAGCTGCCGCCGCAACACTTCTTGAAAATACTGTGGTATGTATAGAGGAACCAGAGCTTCATTTACACCCAATCCTTCAGCGTAAACTCATTAGTTATCTGAATACTGATACCAGCAATCAGTATTTTATTACAACACATTCTGCACACCTTCTTGATGCTACAGAGGCACAAATTTTCCATGTGTCGATGGAAGATGGCGTATCAAAAGCCACAACTGTATTTAATACACGTGAGCGTTCTGAACTATGCGCAAGTCTTGGTTACAAAGGGTCGGATATTCTCCAAGCCAACTGCATCATTTGGGTTGAAGGTCCATCCGACAGAACCTACTTAAACTATTGGCTTAAAGCTAAGGATGAAACCCTAATTGAAGGAATACACTACTCTATAATGTTTTACGGTGGTCGCCTAGCTAGTCATATCAGTGGCTATGACACAGATGAACTGGAAGAGCATGAAAAAGAGCTTATCTCACTTCGAAAATTAAATCGTAACAGTGTGATCATGATAGACAGCGATAAAGCAACACCTAAAAGTCGAATCAATAATACAAAGAAGCGCCTACAAGATGAATTCAACAAAGGCCCCGGATTTGCTTGGGTAACAGAAGGCCGTGAAGTCGAAAACTATTTAGATGAGGATAAGGTAGAGAAAGCTGTTATAGCCGTTCATCCTAAATCAGCGATTGGGCTACGTGCAAAGGGAAAGTGGGACAACCTTCTTGAGTTCATACATAAAACCACTTCCAAAAATAAAGAAAAAACCTTCCCTACAGCTAGTAAGGTTAAAGTGGCAAACTACTACACCAACTACTACCCAGCTGAATTAACCAAGCTAGATTTAAATAAACACATTAACCAACTGGTCACATTCATTAAAAAATCTAATAACATTGAATAATGTGTTAAAAAGACTTAGGAACTTTTATTTTTCCATTAATTACTTTTAGAACTTAAAACAAGAAGTTTCTGGAGTTGTTATTCGAATACTTATTTATTTAGACATCAGCGACTTATGTCGGATTAAATATTAATAACGTAGCTAAGATTTACATAATTACTGCAGTAACATTAAAGAACAGAAATGTTTCATAGAGCCTTTAGGGATTGTTATTTAAAAGAAATATATCGCAAGTTGAAATGGCGAAAATCTAAGATTTAACCGCCGTTTCCGTATGAACCTTTTATATTCAGAACGGCTTTATTGCTCCCTACACTTTTGTGTCATCCCAAAATAACTTTAACAAAGAGCACTATTTCACCGCCGATAGCTCGATAAATGCTGCGGTATACATTTTTAGGTTAAGCATAAATTGCTTATGGGCGATGAACTCTTTTTCAGTATGGCCTGTGTATTCCACACCCAGCATCGCTTGGGCAAAACTTAAAGCATTGGGGAATAATTTACTGTTCGTTGAGCCGCCAATTGCAATGGGTTTAGGGTCGACTAAGCCAAGAAAACGTGCCTGAGACGCGATAATATCCTCGCCCAGTTTGCCATCATTTTTTGCTTAAAAGCCTGAAACAAAACATTTGTTACAAACTAAACACAAAATCGATGGAACCCCTAGTCCGATACATGTTAAACAGTCACATTAAGCTTAATTTAATGGTTTTAGCCGCACGTAGACTTCAATTTTTTCTTGAAATCCAAGGCCATCATCATGCAAACATCCATAACAATATCGACCTAACGGGGAACAAATAATGAAGGGACTAACCCTCAAACCGCAAGCACTCACGCTAAGTGCCATCGCTTTAGCCTTAACTTTGAGTGCCTGTAGCACACAACAACCCGATGCCAGTGTTCAAGCAAGTGCGGCGCCAAATGCAGTGTCAGCACAAATTATCAGCCAGAATGCGACTAATCCATTCTTTAAACCCTATGATACTTTTATGGAAATTCCGGCCTTCGATAAAATTAAGCCTGAGCATTTCCTCCCCGCATTTAAAGCGGGAATTGCTCAACAACACGAACAAATTCAAGCAATTGTTGATAATAAAGCCAAACCCACCTTCGCCAATACGATTGAAGCCATGGAGTTTTCTGGCGATCTAGTGACGCGCGTTTCTAACGTCTTCTTTAACCTGACGGGCGCGGATACGAATGAAGCATTGCAAGCACTCTCGAAAGAAGTGTCGCCTATGTTATCGTCCGCCGAAGACGATATTTTGCTTAATGACAAACTGTTTCAAAAAGTTAAAGCCGTCCACGACGCAAAAGACAACCTGAAGCTCAGCACAGCCCAAGCCAAATTACTGGAAGATACCTATAAATCTTTCACCCGTGGCGGCGCGAACTTAAGCGAGCCAGATAAAACCAAACTGCGCGCGCTGAACGAAGAGATCGGCAAACTCAATTTAGCCTTTGGTGACAATCTATTAGCCGAAACCAATGCCTTCGAATTAGTGGTTGATAGCAAAGCCGAACTCGCAGGTTTACCCGCAGATGTGATTGCAACTGCCTTTGAAACTGCCAAAAAACGTGGCCATGAAGGCAAGTGGGTATTTACCACGTCTCGCCCTTCTATTACGCCTTTTTTGACCTATGCCGATAATCGCCAGTTACGTGAAAAACTCTACAAAGGCTATATCGAGCGCGGTAACAACAATAACGCCAACGATAACAAGATTATCCTCGCTAAGATTGCTGCCCTGCGTGCTGAACGTGCTCAACTGATGGGCTATAAAACCCATGCGGATTTCGTGTTAGAAGAACGCACAGCTAAAACACCAGAAAACGTCTACGGTTTACTCAATAAAGTATGGCCAGCGGCATTGGCCCAAGCCAAAAACGAAGTGGCTGATATGCAAGCCATGATTGACGAGCAAGGTGGCAATTTTAAGCTGCAAGCGTGGGACTGGGATTACTACGCAGACAAGATCCGTGTTGCTAAGTACAGCTTTAATGAGCAACAAACGCGCCCTTATTTCTCCCTCGACAGTACATTAAAAGGCGTGTTCTACACGGCTAACCGTTTGTACGGTTTGACCTTTAAAGAACGCACCGACTTGCCCAAATACAATGCAGAAGTTCGTACTTGGGAAGTTTACGATAAAGACGGCAAACTGATGGCCATCTTTATGGGTGACTATTTCACCCGTGACAGCAAACGTGGCGGCGCTTGGATGAACTCCTTCCGCAAGCAATACAATATGAATGGCGTTGATTCTAAACCTATTATTGTCAACGTATTAAACTACCCTCGCCCAGCGGGTAATGAGCCAGCGTTGCTGACTTTCGATGAAGCCAGCACACTATTCCACGAATTTGGCCACGCACTACACGGCATATTATCGAACGTCGAATATCGCTCACAGGGCGGCACCGCCGTACCTCGCGATTATGTTGAGTTCCCATCGCAAGTGAATGAAAACTGGATGACTCAGCCAGAAGTGTTAGCCCAATTTGCCAAGCACTACAAAACCGGCGAAGTGATCCCGCAAGAACTGGTGAAGAAAATCCAAGCAGCCAGCAAGTTCAACCAAGGTTTTTCTACCGTTGAATACATGGCGGCCACTAAACTCGATTTAGATTGGCACACACTGACCGACACTACGCCAAAGGATGCGGCCAAGTTTGAGGCGGACTCGTTAGCGGCAATGGGACTGATTGAAGAAATTAGCCCACGCTATCGCAGCACTTACTTCTCGCATATTTTCGCAGGCGGTTATTCAGCAGGCTACTACAGCTACCTGTGGTCAGATATTTTAGGTGCGGATGCTTTCGAAGCCTTTAAAGAAAACGGCATTTTCGACAAGGCCACTGCGGATTCCTTCCGTAACAATATCCTTTCGAAAGGCGGCAGCGATGATCCTATGCTGATGTATAAAAACTTCCGCGGTAAAGAAGCCGGTATAGAGCCGCTACTGCGTAGCCGCGGATTACTGGCTGAATAGCATCAAAAATAACGGTTTGCTAAAGGTAAGATCAACAACGGGAGCCTAAGCTCCCGTTGTTTTATGCTATTACCCGTAGTAACTCATTTGTCACTCGATCAGAACTCAGGTAACGCCTTATTTTTACTGTACAAAATAACTAGTGATCTTAGCTTTTCCATAAATACATCTATATGTACTACGTTTTGCGCTAAGCCTTGGGACTCAATATGCCGTCTCAGAATATCAATACTTGCAACTAAAGATTTTTCGTCCAATGCCAGTAATGCACCTTTTAGCCGATGCAAATAACCAAGAAAGCGCTTACCGTCATTCGCATCCAATGCATCAAGCAAGCCTTGTTCGTCACTGTTCCAGCCAGCAACAAACAGCGCTTGCATATCAATAAGTGTCACTGTCGATAATGATTTTATACTTATTTCTTGACTATCCGACATCACCTTTCCAAGAACGTGTTCAAGAGCTCTATTCAATCTCTCGATGGTAATGGGCTTATGTAACACCTCAGCAATACCTGCAGCTTTAATTTGAGTAATACCATTAATATCTGCCGTACTGACAATCACGGGTGTATTAATTCCTTTAGCTCGTATTGCTTTAAGAAATTCAAATCCATCCATCTGCGGCATGCCAAGATCAGTCACTATAATGTCATAAGGCTTGGTCGAGCAGTATTCTAAAGCCTGTTGCCCATCCCCTACGCTATCAACGTAATGATAACCAAGTGCGGCAAGTTGATGCTCAAGTAAGGTTCGGTTAAGCGGATCATCTTCAGCAATTAATACCTTGGCATAATGATGAATTTCTGATCTTTGTTGGCGAACAGTTAAGGGTTCAAGAACTTCATCATGCTTACCACATGCAGCCAAAATAAGTTTGAACATTGATGTCGAGAATGAGGTTACACATAGATCTTGGTTTCGACGTTCAGGGTATAGAGGGCCGTCGCTGGATAGGATCACAGTATCAAGATACGTATATAAGATATCTTGCCATGGCTCTGATAGTGCCGTCCCTGAAGTTGCAAAGACAATTACAGCGTTTGTCCTTGGTGCGGGCAAAGGCTTTAACAAGCTTGCTTCAATGATTTCGACATCAGGGACCCAGCGTTTAAATTGCTCTATCAGATTAAACTGCCAAAGTGGTGAATCGCATACAATTACGACTGTGCTAAAACGATATTTATCTGCAACTTGGGAACGATTTTCGTATGAAAGGTTATGACGTAAAGGCACATTGATCGTAAATATAGACCCCTCCCCCTCCTCACTATCAACTGTAATATTGCCCCCCATTAACGTCATGATCCGTCGACATAAAGTCAACCCTAACCCTGTGCCACCAAAACGACTGTTAATAGATCTGTCTGCTTGTACGAAAGGTTCAAATACTTTGTTGATATGTGCGTGCGAGATACCAATTCCGGTATCGCTAACAGAAATGCGCACCCAGCGGATATCATCCCTAACTTCACCAGGAATAGCCCTGATAGTAATAGACCCCTCCTCAGTAAATTTTCGAGCATTACTCACTAGGTTCATCAGTACCTGAGATAATCTGTGCCCATCTCCACTCCAAGTGCCTGTAAGTTCAGGATCAATTAGGCAGAAAAAGCGCAAATTCTTGTCCAGAATCACAGGTGCAAAAGTCTGTGCACAGCGTTCAACCAGCTCAATAAGTTGAAATGGCTCTGGATGTAATTGTAATTCCTGAGCTTCTATCTTCGACAAGTCCAAGATATCGTTGATCAAAGCCAATAACGCATCAAATGCACGGTTAATTGTCGAAACTCGCGCCTTTTGTTCTAGCGTTAAGGGCTCTAATGCTAATAACTCCAAATTACCCAATGCACCGTGCAAAGGTGTACGAATTTCATGGCTCATCATAGCGATGAACATCGACTTGGCCTGATTAGCTTGGTCAGCCATCTCACGCGCTTGTTCTAACAAACGGACCGTGGTCTTCTGAGCACTAATATCGGTCAAGCTAAACAAGATGACTTCGCGTTGTTGGTAACGAATATGAGAATAAGCCACAGATATTTCCCGTTGCTCGCCACATGCACTTAGCACTGATGCTTCTGTTATCTGTACCTCATGGACGTTTAACTGCACTTCGGATTGATTTTTATGGCGATTCAACTGTGCTTTAACTAATATTTCTCTATAGAAATTCACACATTCTGAGGGTAAAAGTAAGCATTCGGCAGCTTCGTTTTGCATAACCACTTTATTGCTAAAAGGATCATAAATGCTCAAACCTACTGGTGCAGTATTCAGCACGGCATGATTGAATGCATCACTTTCATATACAAGACGCGACTGTATTCGTAGTGGCGCAAGTATTAAACGGTCGAGCAAAAGAATAAAGCCCCACAGGATCCCCAGCACTAAAAATGTCAGTATACTTAATGTGATTAGCTTACTTTTTAGTGCATTAAAAATTGTAAACCAGTCAAATACATAGACTGCAATCCAGTTTGGTCCTTGGATCAATTGTGAAACGAAAAACATGCCATCACGATAAGTTATATCTCGGCGCAAAGCCGTATTTTGTAATAATGCAGGATATTCCAAGATATATTTCGCCCATAGACTCTCACTTGAGCTGTAATTGTCTACACCGAATATATGCTTACGATCACTGGAGACAACAAAAAAACCTGTCTCATGAGTCGCACTCTGAAAGAGCATAGAGAATTTACTGATAGGAACGTTTACGACAATAACAGCGATAAGCTTACCATCACAATAAACTGGGGCGGCATAATTTGTAGTTAATTCATCAGTAATAGGCGATTTATAAAAGGGTACCCAAAACATTCTCTCATCATATAATTTATTCACATTGGTGGTTGCTATCACAGCATCGACCCTAGTTACAGCATCATTGATAAATTTATTAATGCCAACTTCCTTCATATTATTCAATTTAGTTAATGTCAATGGTGGCCATAATGCAAGTAATCGATGATCAGATGAATATATATAACCGCCAAGGTAATGCCCATTTTCTCGCTGACGTAACAAGGGTGTTGGCGAGACCTCACGCATTAAGCCTAAAAAATCAGCCAGTTCATGATCAGTTACGCTATGACTATATGAAGATAAGATCATCGCAGGGGTAGCGGTTACATCAGTATCGGTAACTATGACACCATTTTTTTCTAGTAACTCTTGACGATAACGCAACACGGGTAAACTTTCCCCATCACGTAAGCGCCACAACATCTCATAAAATTCAACCCTTTGTTTCAAACGAGCCTGGGTTCTATCAAGATTTTCCTTGATAATACCTCGCTGAATTTGAAACAAATGTACACGTTCGTCTAAAAAACGTTCAGATAATATTGTGATTTCTACAACTGATATAGTAAGCACAATAAAACTGATAGCTAATCCACCACTAAATAATAACCAACGGGAATAACGTCCGGGTAAGTCAGGATCAGAGAGCGGAGTGCATTTCAAATATTTGCATAATAAATTTCGTAGATTTAATTGAGAATATTTCATTTAGGCGGACCACTGAGAAGGTGTTCAGAATAGTTTGTTAAATATATTCACCAATTCTATATCATTACTTGCACCTAATTTTTGCATCGCTTTTTTCTTCTGAGTGCTTATCGTTTTAATACTACGATCCGTATGTTGGGCAATATCAGTAACTGACATACCACGCACAAACATTCGAACAACTTCAAGTTCCCTCGCCGTCAGTTGCGAAATAGATAAAGTTGGGTTTGAGAGATGATTTGACATCATGTGTTTCACTAACGCTTTTGATGTTATGGGGTCAATATATTTTTCGCCCTGTAGTACACGAGTAATCACTGTCGGTAAAATAGAAATATCATCACTCGATTTACTTAAAAAACCACAAACGCCAATCTGCATCGCTTGTTGCATAATAACTAAATCATCATGTGCAGTTAGCAAGATAATTTTTATATTTGGATATAATCTATGAATACGCCTAAGTAATAGTAAACCATCTGGCTCATCATCATTTTCAAAGGAATAATCACAAATCAAAATATCGCAAGGATCATTAGCGATTGATTCAAAAAGTGCTCGAATGGAAGTCACGGTCCTAACTAAATTAAAATTTTTAAAATCATTTATAATTTTACCAATTCCCATCACAACAACAGGGTGATCGTCAGCCACTATAATATTAACTTTAGACAAGTATCCGTGACTAAAGGGCATGTATAAACTCCAAATACGTTAATTGATAATAAATAGTAAAACATCTAACCGTTACACATCAAACATGTTAAATTATTGTTCAAAAAACAGAGGCTATAATATTTTACTATAAACTTAGAGATGTGGAATGAAAAAGGAATTAACAGAAGGAGCTTAATTATGAAACACTTAATTTCATAAGGTATTATATTTCATAATTTCTCTTGATAGCAATAGCAACTCATGTGACTTAAATCAAAATTTTACATTTTATAGATTATAATACCCACATAAATTATGCGCTTAAATTCATATTTTAAAATATCACTAGTCATGACACTATAACTAGTTGTAAAAAAATTTTTATTCATTCTTTATAATTACCCACGCAATTAATTGCATATGATTTTTAATATTAATAACTACCTTCTATAACTAGGGTTTTATCAGAGTAACCTATAAAAGGTTACTCTGACTCAATCCCCAAATATATCACTATTTTTCCTACTCAAACTCATTTACTTAACCTGTAAACAAGGAGTGTTTAGGCGCTCAAACTTAGTAGGCTTATCCTCTTTATTATGTAATTCAATAGCATAGTTAATTTTGCATTGTTGGGCTGATGATTCGCCCCACTTAATCATCAAGGTGCCGCTGTTATCTAAACCGCGTGCTAGTACACGACCACCTTGTCCAACGATGCCCACAATATTGCCATTATCGGCAATAACTTCACTACCAAAGGGAACACTTATGCCTTCACTAAACTCCAAATCGATGAGGACAACTCTTCCTTTATTAGCAGTCTCAAATTTTGCAATCACCACCGCGCCTGCACTTGGAGTGACTTGTTCACTAGTTGATTTCAGCTCAATTTCGGTCGACATATTGTGTGGATCTATATCTATTTGATTACGACGATAGGGATCTAAGTACGGCATAATGGCATAACCGTCGTCATCTATCGCTACACTTGGGTATGAGGAAAGAGAGGCACCAACAGCATCAGGTGCTTCAATTATGCCGAAAGTATCGCTCACTTGTTGTCCAAAGGTAACACCACCAGCATGAGCAACCACAGCACCTCTTGCACCCAAAGAGACTTGATGATAACCAGAACTGTAACCCACAGATCCATTAAGAGTACCGTGAGATCCATGCAAGTTTCCGTAAAAGTCTATAGAAGGATTATGATTACGCTCTTCTTTGGAAATACTTGATCCCCAGTTATATTGATTGTTTTTTCCAGAGGTACCATTGATTGCAGTACGAATACTATTATTCTCATTCGAGAAATTAACGTTCGATGTTGCACTGACACTCGCGCCTAATGGGATAGATAGCGTAGCGTAAATTTGATCAGAATCAGAACCATATTCATCCGATGTGCGCATTGCTGCAATAGAATAGTTAAAATACCGAGTGCTACTGGAGAAACCAACTTGAAACTGAGTCGTAGAATGAGAGTTATCCCAATAATCCTGCGTTCCGCCAGTGAAATACAGAGATCCTATACTGCCCAATGATTGATTCAACGTAACTTGGATGCTACTACGCTGACGTTTTGGCATCATCCAATAACCTTGATCAAACGAGCTATAAAATAACCCATTTATAGTGTCATCAAAATCAAACGGATTATTTTCTACTTGGTGTCCATCATTCGCAACTGCCATTGCATCTTGTAGATTGTAATAACCGTTGGTGGAATAACGATATGCAGCAACAGAAACTGAACTTCCCATTTTTGGCAACGATTTACTAAAAGACAAGCGCACACTTTGACCGCTAGACGTTTTATTGTCTGCTATTTTCTCATGTGTAGGCACTTCTGTAGAGGCATGGGCAATATCTAAACCGAACGCACCAATACCTGTATTCATGGCTACCCCCACTAAGGGTGAAAAGTAACCGTCGGCAGCTAATACACCAGTGTAGGCAGTAAACAAATTACTCAAGCCGTGCTCATAGGTCAGTTGACCTACAATAGGTTTATCATTATTACTATAAAAGCCACTACGATATTGTCCAATTGCCGCACTATATCTATGAGCACCAGGGCGTAACATGCGCACAACTGCTGAATATGGAACTGAAAAAGTTCGGCTCTGGCCGTTAGCCTCTGTCACTATGACTTCAAGATCGCCGCCATAACCTGAAGGATATAGATCGTCAATTTCAAATGGACCTGGTGCCACAGTGGATTCATATATAGTGTATCCGGCTTGACGAATAGTCACTTTAGCATTGCTATTAGCAACGCCACGCACTACCGGCGCATAGCCTGTTTGTGAATCTGGCAACATACGTTCATCGCTTGCTAACTGAATCCCACGTAATGAGAAGGTATCAAATATATTTCCACTGGTAGAAGAATCACCTAATGTTAACTGTGAGCTAAAAGGCTCAATATCACGCTGAGCATAAAGTGCTCGATTCTCCCAGTTACGGTTATCATCATTCCAATCTAATGACGATTTCGATCTTAAACGCCAGTCCCCTAAATTCACTCCACCGTCTAGGCTTAAAAAGTGTTGAGTACCAAATTGTTGTGCGGAACTGTAATAGCTGGTGTAGCCATAATTAAGCATGCCAGCCGTTACACCACGATCCCATTCTGATGGATCAACATATCCCCGCACATTTCGCCTTAAGCTTAACTGAGGTATGCTCAGATCTAAACGAAGTTCACTAGGATCAAAAAGTACTGATGCTGAGGGAATATTCGTTTGAAGGTCAACACAAGCATGCTTATCTTTGATATCAACATCTTGTAGTTGGAGTGTGTCAATGCCAAAACGGTCAAGCAATTCAATACTCAAACATGGCTCAGCATTTTGCATTCCAGGACTAACCTTGAACAAAACTTCCTCGCGCCCCACTGCAACTTCATTAAGATAAATATCGCTCAAGTAACGCCCAGGTAATATGCTATTACCTTTAGAAAATCGGCTAAGATCAGCAGAATCTGTTCCTCCTTGAAGAAAAGAGGCATCGAACTCTTCTTCAGCATGTACTCCCTGAGCAACAACTAAATATAAAGTAACTAGAACTGAATAAGGAATAAGACAGCATCGTTCGCTCGCATTGTTGCGACTATTACGTGAGGGTGATTTAGTCATCATGTGAATCCGATTCGAAATAAAAGGGTATGCATCACTTATTTACAATAGTGACAGCACTACTTCCTTGTATATTGTTAAACCAATTTAATTAGTTACTTGACAAGTGAATATGAATGCTCTCGTATTGCACCATAATCATCGATAGATTTAAATTTAACTTCTTTTGTTTCATTCGATATGGCATTAACAGGTATATTTAACTTACCACCTGGAGCAACCATTCCATCACCAACAATATGAGCATGACTACCAGTCGATAATGCAACCTCACTCATAGAGACATGATAAGAGCTTGGGTTTGTGCATTCTAAAACCCAACTGGCATCTCCTTTAATCAAATTCCAAACTAATTGTTGAGGCGCTTCAACTTGAGTGCCTTTAATATCATTAGGCCGAAAAAATACTTTAATTCGAGTTCTCAAAGCAACTTGTATAATATTTTTATCGGAAGATGTATCCGCTTTAGGTGGAATTTCCTGCACATTGAGATAAAACACAGATTCATGTTCCTTCGGCAAAGTATCCCCTGTATATATTAGCCTTAAGGTTTGCCCTTTATTAGAGTCAATCCGTGAAATTGGTGGCATAAGAATAAAGGGAAATTTAATTAAACTCGAAGATGTGTCTAAGTCACCATCATCAATCCAAGATTGCACTACTAAAGGTTGCTGGCCTGTATTAGTTAACTTAACATTTGCCTCACCTTCGCTCTCTTCATAAACCACACGGGTATTACTAAGTACGATCGAGGCATTAGCAGAAGAGGCAATAACACCTCCCATGATCAATACACTCATTGCCAAGTAATGCACTAAAAACGGTTTCATATCACGTTCTCTAGATGGGGATTAAAGGGGAGGATGACCTCCCCTTCGTACAAGCCTAACTTACTGGTATACGATACTGTAAGTCACAGCGCTATTTGCAGTACCTGGTGTGGCAGCATTTGTTGCGTAGTAACCCACTTGGTAGGACAGCACTGCTGCGCCACCAGCGTCAAGAGGTGCCGAAGTTACCGTGCTGTTATCACCAATCTTGATCGGTGAACTATCACTGTTGCGCAATTGTAATTGAACGTTTCCTGCAACACCGGCAGTGCCAGCACCAGTTAAATTTAGACGACCACTCACTAAGTCTGTATTTGGACCGACTTCAAAGCCTGCTTTTACTGTCGACGCAGCAGAACAGCTACTCAGAGTAATATTAAAAGGCTTGAATCCAGCAGTTTCGCCTTGCGCTGAAAGTGCGTGAGTACTTGCTGTATCCAAAGTCACAGCCACATCCCCATTAGCTCCACTACCTTTTACTGTGCAAGTCGTGCCAGTAATTTCACCAGTGATATTAATGTTGCCATCCGCAGCAAACACAGTGCTGGTAAGTAAACTCGAAGCAGCAACAATCCCAGTTAATGCGAAAGAGTAAATTTTATTTTTCATAGTAATGTTCCATTTAATTGCTGTAACTCAGGCTAATTCGCCTGCATTATTGTCATTTGATGTGCATTGATTACGACATACATTCGACGAAAGCCATTATGAATAGAAATCAACAATGAATATATTGCATAAACACCTATTATTCCTAGACTATAAGTCTTACTTCTCAATAAGATTAATCCTATTAGCAGAAAGTAATTTAATTATTTATTATGCAAATAATAGTGAAACCAACCAATTCATTTAGCCCACCTCCATTTATAGGATAATTCCTAATCACTATATAAGAATCGAAGCGTTGCCAATACAGTGCCAGCAAACTAGCATAGTTAGTAACAACTATTTAATAAATAGTCTCTGGTATTGTTTTTGAGTGTTTGGGTAGAAAACGTCTATTAGAATTGTTTTTATCCGCATAAATTTCATGTAGATAATTGATAGTTTATATTTAAATTCCCTGAACCTATAAATGTGCAACAATGAATACGACACAGGCACAAATAGCGCTATATGACCAACCTTAGCACATATTGATTTATGGCATGGGAATATCTAAAATAACGGAGTTAACATTGTTTAATCAATCTGCTAAACCCAGCTCCAAAGTGCCCTTATTACTAACACTAACGGATAAAAACCAACCGTCGACATTCGCTATAAATAAAAAATATGATTGCAAAAATGTTAATAAAAACATTGTTAACGATGACACTTCAATTTCGCATAAAAAAGCAGAGTGCTTATGTGGACAGCCCGTAAATATTAACACTTTAATGAATAAAGCACAGTGGGATAGTTTATTATCGGGAAAATCTGCAGAAATTTTAATTGATACTGTTGCCTATTTTCAGCCTCAGCACCACGTCACAAGTGGAAAACTTTATGGAGCAGAGGCATTGGCCCGTTGGAATCATCCAAAACTGGGTGTACTTGGCCCTGAATACCTATTGCCCAGAATGCATTCGACCATAATGCGCAATGCGTTGTGGAAGCAAATGTTAGATAACACCATCAACATGTTGAAACATTTGCAAGGTTCAGGTTTAGATTTAGATTTATGCCTCAGCGTTAATATCAGTGCAGATATCGCAAGTTCCGTTCGCTGGGCAGAAAATACAATACATAGGGTAGCGCAATCTGGGATAAACTCCTCCCATATCGGCATAGAAATCACAGAGGATTATGCCGGATTCGAAGTAGATCTCGCGGCTGCAATTAGCAAATTAAGATTACATGGATTTAAATGTGCTATTGATGACTTTGGCACTGGTTTCTCTTCATTACAGCGTCTAGCCCTGACTCCTTTTAATCTTTTAAAAATAGATAGGAGTTTCGTATATCAAGCAAGAGAGAGCCTTGTCAGCCATAAAATATTAGCCAATACAATCCTCTTAGCCCATGACTTAGGGTTAAGTGTCATAGCGGAAGGGGTAGAAACTGAAGCTGACCTTGAGCGAATAACTAATTTAGGAGCAGATATTGCCCAAGGATATTATTTTGCAAAACCAATATCTGCCGATAACTTTATCCAATATGTAAGAAACTGAGCACTTTAAAAATTAATATACCAACAGTAATTGGCCACCTATAAATAAAGGACTAGAAATGAATTTAAATAAAAAACCAATCTATAAATATGTAAAACATCTTTTTTTAGGTGCATTTATCTCAGTTCTGACGATTAATGATGCGGCTGCAGAATGTACTGTGGGTACTGGGGCTATAGTTACTTTCAAACTTAATGAAAATATCAATATCCCCCGAGACACGCCGATCGGTACAAAGGTCTATCAATCTAGCCTCGCCTACCCTAATAACACAGCTGTCTTTAAGTGTACTGATGATCTAGCAGGTATACTGAATGCGATTGGTATGCCATCCAATGGCTCGCATATATTCCCTATTGGGACAACAGGGTTAGGCTTTAAGTATTTCTGGAATTATGTTTTATTACAAGACTATAGCAATTCATTTAACAACTATAACACTTGGACATCCTTTCCGACTTCAATGCCATATTATCTTGAGATATATAAGATTGGCCCTACACAGGATGTTATTGAAATCCCGGCTGGGGATATAGGATATTATAACGCTGGGCATTTAAGAGTAACTTTCTTTAGAAATTCAACAAAAGTAGTTATAACACAGCAAACATGCACCGTTTCAAATATAAACGTGCCTATGGGTGTTCAACCAGCATCCGGATTTCAAGGGATTAATACTCGAATGACACCAACAGCTTTTGCAATTAATCTTAATAACTGTCCGAGTGGTATAAACTCTATAAAATATCGGCTCGATCCAACGACAACCATTATCAATCCAACAAAATCAGTTGTTACGCTACAATCCAGCTCCACTGCCAGTGGCGTTGGTGTACAGATACTCGATGCTTCCAGTAACCCTTTACCTTTGGGTGTTGATAATGTCTTTTCTGGTTATGCTGCAACAGGTGGAAATTACTCTATTCCCCTTAAAGCTGCTTACTATCAAACCGGTTATATCGCGAAAGGTGGCAGTGCAAATACGTCGTTAACATTCACTATGACATATCAATAAACTAAGAGGCAAAGAAATACCTCAAGTTTAAATCTAGCATTCAGAGTATTCCATATGTCTAAAAAAAATTGCGGATTATTATTGCCGATAAAAAACATGAGAATCGCCTATGTATTGAAAAACAACTTAACTCATTAGGCTACTTTAGAATAATCACGACGGCTTCATTTGCAGAGGCATCTCGTTTAGCACAAGTTGAAAACTTTCAAGTTGGGCTAGTGATCATTGAAGAAAGCCTTATTCATACGGAACATTTTAATCAGCTACGTACTCAATCGGCAACACCCAATATTTTGGTCTATCGAACTCAAATGTTCACTACTTGGGACCAAACATTGATTGGATTACCCGATATAGAAGCATTAAGAACAGTGATGTCAAACTTTTAATTAAAAATATTGACTAACAAATTATGTGATTTAAAAATTAACAACATTTTTGTAAATGCTCATTACACGTTTAAATATAATAGCTGCATATTCTCCCCTCAAAAAGGCTTGTTAGGTTTCCCTAACAAGCCTTTATTTTTTTACAATTAATCGACTAAACCGCGGCGCTTTAACAGTGCCTCTGTTGTCGGTTTTTTACCCGTAAAGTGAATATAATCTTGCATGAGATCTTCACTGTTACCTTTAGATAAGACTTCCTTACGGAATTTGTCACCATTATCGGCTTTTAAGCCACCTTGCTCGCCCATATAGGCAAAGGCATCGGCGGCAAACACTTCGGTCCACAAATACGCGTAATAACCTGCGGAATAACCACCGGAGAAGGCATGGCTAAAGTAGCTCGACTTATAACGGGGTGGTATTGGCGCAAAATCAAGACCATGTTTAGCTAGCACTTGGTGCTCAAACTTCTCTACATCGCTAATTTGAGTATCGGCGCTGATAGAGTGCCATTCCATATCTAACAAGGCCGCTGACAGATACTCAACGGTATCAAAACCTTGGCCAAACTTATTTGCCGCTAAGATTTTATCAAGCAGCGCCTTAGGAATTGGCTCACCCGTTTTGTAGTGTTTGGCATAGTTAGCAATCACAGCAGGGTCAATATTCCAATCTTCGTTAACCTGTGATGGGAACTCAACAAAGTCACGTGCTGTTGATGTGCCAGCCACGCTTGGGTATTTCACCTGCGAGAATAAACCGTGTATTGCATGGCCAAATTCATGGAACAGAGTGGTCACTTCATCGAAGGTCATTAGCGTTGGGCCATCGGCTGGCTTAGGAATATTAAGCGCGTTATAGACTACGGGCTTAGTGCCGAGCAGACCGCTTTGGGTGACGAACTCATCCATCCACGCGCCGCCGCCTTTGCCTTCACGGGCATACGGGTCTAGATAGAATAAGCCAATAGAACTGTTATCTTTATCAAAGACTTCAAAAGCTAAAACATCGGAATGCCACACGGGTAAATCAGTACGCGGTTTTAAGCTGATGCCATATAATTTATGCATAGCGAAAAACAGCCCGTCTTTCAGTACAGTATTAAACTCGAAATAAGGCTTGATACTGCTTTCATCAAGTGAGTATTTCTCTTTACGCACTTTGTCGGCGTAGTAAGCCCAATCCCAAGGTTGCAGCTCAAAATCACCGCCCGCCTTTTTGATTTCAGCTTGAATATCAGCCGCTTCCACTTTGGCGCGAGCTAAAGCTTTTGGCGCTAAATCATCGAGGATTTCATACACAGCGGCTGGGGTTTTCGCCATTTGATCGGCAACCGCATAGGATGCCCAAGTATCGAACCCCAGTAAATTGGCTTTTTTAGCCCGTATTTGCGCCATTTTGACAATTAATGGACCATTGATTGCGACG
This sequence comes from Shewanella sp. NKUCC06_TVS, assembly GCF_019345515.1. Classification (NCBI taxonomy): domain Bacteria; kingdom Pseudomonadati; phylum Pseudomonadota; class Gammaproteobacteria; order Alteromonadales; family Shewanellaceae; genus Shewanella; species Shewanella sp. NKUCC06_TVS. The sequence goes on from NZ_JAHKQX010000014.1 coordinate 161,258, forward strand.
GCTCTGTGCGCTGAGGTTTCCCATACTTTTTGGCGCAGTTCACGGTTGCTCAGGCTAGAAAGCACAGGTTGGCGTGTCGTGTTGACTAAAGTAATCAAATAGCCTTCTTTTCCCGCAGCTTTGGCCGCTGCGGCTAAAGTAGCAATTTCGCTGTCGGATAAACCGGCTAACAGGGCTTTATCAGTCACAACAATCACATCATCTTTAAATGATTTTAAGCTGTTTTGTGAAAAGTCCGTCGCTAAGGTTGCAAGTTCAGCGTTAAAGTCGCGCATCTTAGCTTTATCTTCGGCCGACAATTTCGCGCCAGCGCGGACAAACTGCTCATAGTAGTATTCAACTAAACGCTGATCTTCCGCATTTAGGCTGCTCTTTTGCTGGTATACGGCTTCAACACGGGCAAATAAAGTCGGATCGAGATAAATATTATCGCGATGGGCAGAAAGCTTAGGTGCAAGATCCGCTTCGGTTTTCTGGAAATCATCATCAGAAATCAGACCTGCGAGATTAAAGAAGGTACGCGATACGCGCGTTAACAATTCACCTGAGGTTTCCATGGCGAGAATGGTATTGTCAAAACTAGCCGCCTGTTTGTTATTCACAATCGCAGCGATTTCTGCATCGTGAGCTTTAATGCCCTGCTCGAAGGCGGGAGCATAATCTGCGGACTGAATAAGATTAAATTGCGGCGCTTGATCTTGCAGTAGACTCTTGCTCAGCAGCACATTAGTTGTTTCGGCTTTGACGGCGGATTGAGTCGCAACGGCATTTTTGGCTTCATTGGTGCTTACATCAGGCTTGTCTGAACAAGCGCCAAGTAACAATGCCGCAGCTACGGCTGTGGTAATAACGGACTTACGCATATTAACTCCCTTGGATGTTGCTGCCCTTTCGATTGTATTTTTAAGGTGAAAGGTGCGCGCAAATGGATTTTGGCTTTCGGTTTACAACAGTCTGTTTTAACGAACTTGTGTAGCTTCGTACGTCAATTTCGATGAACTACCTTAACAAGTTACGCGCATTTCAGCCAAGTTTTACCCGCCCAGAGCGCAGCTTATTTGTATCACTTTATGTGTATTACCCGTCTAAATAAGCCTATGCCAACGCTACGCTAAACCTAACTCACCTCAATCAAGCCAAGAGACATGCGCGCATAAGTGATCAACATTGGCTAAAATTTGATGTAAAAGAATTATTTAAAACAATTCTACTGAAGTTTTACGTCAAATATCCCCGACATAGACAAGGGGCTGAGCAAATAAAATGCCATTCCAATAACAAATATTAATTCTTCTTAATAAACTGTTTACTGTAATTATTTAAACATTGATGTAACAAATAAACAGGCTAAACGGCTCACTATTTAGGCAAGCAAACCTTGAGTCACAATTTGAAACAGCTTTTCTCCGATTAATGTCACATTCAGATCATCAAATGTCTTTATAATTCCCGCTCGTTAACTTAGCAGCAAATTAACCTAACAGTTAAATTACGCTGAATTAACGGGATGATGGGCATGTTCTTTTACGGAACATGCATTGGGGTCAAATAAATATAAATAGAGATAACTATGTTAAATAAGAAAATACTCGCAGTGATGATCACTGCCGCCCTTGGTGCCAGCGCCTGTAATTCTGATGACGACAAAGTCGTTCAAGCCGATTTACGGGTACTCGAAACCACAGATCTGCACACAAATATCATGGATTTCAACTACTACAGTGGCAAAAATGACCCAACTATCGGTCTAGCCCGTACTGCAAGCTTAATCCACGCTGCACGCAACGAAGCCAAAAACAGCGTACTCGTCGACAACGGCGATCTACTACAAGGCAGCCCAATGGGCGATTACATGGCTAAAGTTGGCCTGCAAATGGGTGATATTCATCCAGCCTATAAAGCCATGAACCTATTAGATTATGAAGTCGGTAATATCGGTAACCATGAATTTAACTATGGTTTAGATTTCTTAAATAAATCCATTAGTGGTGCAGATTTCCCTTATATCAACTCAAACGTTTATTGCGCCGACGATAATGGTTGCTGGAATGAGGTTAAAAAAGGTGAGCATTTATTCACCCCTTATATCATCAAACAAAAAAACATTATCGACAGTGAAGGCAATAATCAAACCATTAACATTGGTTATATTGGTTTTGTGCCACCGCAAATTCTATTGTGGGATAAACAAAATCTGACGGGTAAAGTGACGGTCGAAGATATTATTGAAACCGCGAAAAAATATGTCCCAGAAATGAAAGCCAAAGGGGCCGATATCATTATCGCCATTCCTCACTCTGGCATTGGTTCAACGGAAAATCCTGGCGATCCTATGGCTGAAAATGCCACTTACGCTTTGACTTATGTTGATGGTATCAATGCGATTCTATTCGGCCACAGCCACTCTATCTTCCCTGATGCTAAGTATGCCGACTTACCCAATACCGACGTCACTAAAGGCCTACTAAACGGCGTCCCAGCAGTGATGCCAGGTCGTTGGGGTGATAACTTAGGGGTTGTTGACTTTAAACTTGAACGTAGAGATGGCAAATGGCATGTCCTTAGTGCGAAAACGCAAGCTCGCCCCATATATAATGGCGCAACTAAGGAAGAGTTAGTTAGCCAAGATCCCGCAATTAAAGATGCAGTCGCAGCCGAGCACCAAGGCACCCTCGCCTTTGTGGATGAACCTATCGGCGTTGCCGCAGCCGACATGTACAGCTTCCTTACCTTAGTGCAGGACGACCCTACGGTACAAATCGTTTCCGATGCGCAAATCGCTAACGTGAAAGCGAAATTACCTGCAGCATTAAAAGGTCTGCCAGTGCTATCAGCCTCCGCACCCTTTAAAGCGGGCGGTCGCCACGGTACAACCAGTGATGCCGATCAATTTGTGCAAGTTGATAAAGGCCCACTGACCTTTAAAAACGCCGCCGATCTGTACCTGTATCCCAATACTATGGTGGCAGTCAAAGCGACGGGCGCCGAATTGAAAGATTGGCTCGAGTGCTCAGCAAACCAGTTCAATCAAATTGACCCAGCAAAAACCACCCCACAAGGTTTAATCAACTGGGATGGTCATCCAACCTATAACTTCGACGTACTCGATGGCTTAACCTATAAAATTGATGTGACCCAACCAAGCAAGTTTGACCGCGATTGCGCCGTCGTTAATGCCAACGCAAACCGTATCGTTGATTTAAGCTATAAAGACGAAAACGGCAAAGTCATCACAGGTGAAGAATTTGCCGCGAAAGAATTTATCGTCACCTCAAATAACTACCGCGCCTTTGGGGGTAAGTTTGCTGGTACGGGTAGCGACCATGTGGTGCTTGAACTGCCCGATACTAACCGTGAAGCACTAGCTGCCTATATCACAGCGCAATCTCAGTACAACGAAACCACAGGTAAGTACGAAGCTATGGTCAATCCAAGTGCCGATTACAACTGGGATTTCAAAACCATCACCACGAATGTCGCATTGGACGTTCGCTTCGAAACCCAAGACAGTGACAAAGCCGCTGCCTTTATCGAAGCCAATAAACAACGTGAAATGAAGAAGATAAGCAAGGATGAACTGGGTTTCGCCGTTTATAGCATCAACCTAACCAAATAAGCGTTCAATTCCAAAATATCATGCTCAAAAGGCTCCTCGTGAGCCTTTTTTATTCCCTGCCGATTAAATTAACGCTAATCTGCGCGCTATAAACAGTGTGTCGCCATTTAGTTCATCATGCTCCACACTAAAGGTTAAACCTGCTTTGTATCGCCAAATATCTGCCTTACTATTTAGCTTAGCGGCATCCTTATAATAACAGAGAAAGCTTATGAAATATCAATCAATTTTATGTGCCACGGCATTAGTGCTGGGGACTGTGCAGCCAGCAACGGCCGATGTTCATCTCAAACTACCTAAAAATGCTGAAGTGTTAACGGTCAATGGCAAGCCAGCAGTAAAGAATGGCGATCTCGTTTTAGCCGATGGGACCAATCAAATTGCCTTTCGTTATGCCGCGCAATATCGACAACAAGCTGACTCAGTGCATTATCTTTCCGACGTGCTCATCGTCCGTTTTGATGCGTCAGCACAAACACTCACGCTGACACTTCCCGCCATCAACTCAGCCAGAGATGCAAAGAAATTTGATGAGTCACCTAAGCTGACACTATTAAATGCTCAAGATGAAGCAGTGGGTTTTACCAGTGATAAATTGATTAAGAATGGCATTCAACTAGGACGGGATTTCGAACACGAGATACTGCAGTACAACCTTAGCAATCATCCGGCTTCATTAAATATCACGATGAATACCGCGACAACACAACCAAGCGACGCGATTACACCAATATTGGCAAGCCAGCCGCAAATACGCCAAACATCAGCAGCCACATCCACGAGCTTGATCGCGCCAGCAGTTATACCGTCAGCCACAGCGGTCAATGACAAAGCTCAGCAAATCACTCCTACTACGACACCTAGCCAAGCTGAAATCAGTCAAATGCTGGATTACTGGTACAAACAAGCTAACGACAATACCAAAGCCAGCTTCAAAGCCAAAATCAACAAAGAGTGATGCATAGAGCACGCAAGCGTTGAAGAGAGTATTTGTCCTCCAACCATCAACAACGCTTCGGCTATCTATTTCAGACCGCCAGCTTAGTATCATACATGAACTGGCGGCTCTATTCAGTTCGTAAAATTAGAACTTAGTAAAACTTAAGCTCATTAAAAAAGCGTTCAGTAAACCCATTACCACTTCACAGCTTAATGTTATTTCAGACAATGAAACGGTTTCAAAAACGCTAAAACATGTAAATTGCAGACGCAAAAAGCCAGCTTATTCAGCTGGCTTGGTTACATCTCAATGCGATAATTAGATGCTTGGCGATGACCCACTCTCACATGGGGGTGAAATCATCGCGCTATCAATACGGAGTATTTAGCCATGATTGAACGCGAAGAAGCTTGTCTTCGTAGCCGGGGAGTCCGCTTAGCGGCGGGCGACCGCCATGGATGGTGGAAGTGTCTATATTGGAGGAACATTTATTGACCGACATCGAGATAAGTTTTCGCGAAGCGTATAAACACAAAAGCCCTAGCGGTTTAGGCTAGGGCTTTTGTGTTTATTTGGATGCTTGGCGATGACCTACTCTCACATGGGGAGACCCCACACTACCATCGGCGCGTTTGCGTTTCACTTCTGAGTTCGGGATGGGATCAGGTGGTTCCACAAGGCTATTGTCA
>NZ_JAHKQX010000015.1:0-160791 GCF_019345515.1 Shewanella sp. NKUCC06_TVS
GTTGGTTAGAATACCGGCCTGTCACGCCGGGGGTCGCGGGTTCGAGTCCCGTCCGCTCCGCCAACATTAAGAGATAAGCCTCATCGAAAGATGAGGCTTTTTTCGTTATGGCGTCGTGGATAATCCGTGTCCGTGACGCACATGCTTCGGGCTCGAAGTACATGGTTATCCTCATACTCGGCCATCATGTAGACGAAATCCTTATCAGAATATGACGCTTTCGCTTCAATGTTAAAAATCAAAACCTACTTTTTTGCCGATCTTTATTCCACTTTATCGATATTGTTTCTTTCACGTTCTGAAAACCTCCTGTGCGCGACTTGGCAGTATTGACCTGTGACACTGATCTCAGACAAATTAAACGGTATAATGCCTTATGTCTTTCATGAGTAACGAAAATGAATTGTCGTCTTGGGTGTGGTGCTTGCTGTATTGCGCCTTCAATAAGCAGCAGTATTCCGGGTATGCCAAAGGGTAAGGCGGCGGGTGAGCGTTGTGTGCAATTGAGCGATGCCAATTTATGTTTGATTTTCGGCTCGCCTGATCGTCCTGCGGTTTGTAGTGATTTCGATGCATCTGAAGATGTTTGTGGTCATTCGAACGAAGAGGCGATTTGGTTGATTACCCAACTCGAATCTCAGACCTCTCATTAAGTTTATCGCTGACAGGTGAAATATGCAGTTAACTCGTTATACCGATTTTGGCGTTCGTACCCTGATGTATTTAGCGGTTCAGCCAGATAGAACAACTTTATTTAGGATTGCTGAAATTACGCAGGTGTTTGATCTGTCACCAAATCATGTCTCTAAGATAGTGCATCATTTAGGCAAGATGGGTTACCTTGAAACCATCCGCGGTAAGATGGGCGGTTTCCGTTTGGGTAAGCCTGCGAGTGAGATTAACCTAGGCCAGTTAGTTCGAGTATTAGAAAACTCACTCGCACCGATTGATTGCAGCAAACCTTATTGCCGATTTACACCAGCCTGTAAGCTTAAAGGCGTATTAGCCCAGGCTGTTGAAGCTTATTTGAATGTGCTGGATCAATATACTTTGCTGGATATTGTGAGTAACCGTGATGAGTTAGTCGCCTTGCTGCCAGACTTTTCTATTTCATTACTGCAACTGGATTAGTACCACTTTTAAGTGCAATACCGATGGGGAGCAAACTCGATGCTGGCACCAGATCAATCCCCTCGGTTTTAAGTCTGTGTAGGTTAGCCTCTAAGAAGCGCATAGTTTCTGGATAGGGATGGGCAATCACCACCAAGCTACCTTGGGTATGTGCCTGACTTATCATTAAGTTAAATTGTCTCTCGAGTGCATTGGCACTGGTATCATTGTCTAGAAACAGTTGGCGTTTTAGTAAAGGAATGCCTAGCTTATCTGCGTTATCCCCAGCCTTAGTGAATCGTGTTGTCATACTATCGACAAAATACAGCTGCTCTTGTTTGAGTGTTTCCATGACCCAGAGCATGGGATCGTCTAGTTGAGTTAATAGACTCCCCATGTGGTTATTGGCACCTTTGGCAAAGGGAACGCTGTTAATCGCATCAATAATACTGGTGCGAATTTGTGCCTCAGTCATCGTATTGGTTAACCCCCCCAACCCTAACGTCTTACCATTAAGCGCCTGCATGGGAAGATGTAGCATAATTTCGTGGCCTTTTTGGTGTCCTGCGTTAGCGAGTTCTTTGCCAAGTGGGGTATGAGGTAATACAGAGAGTGTTACTGTACTGGGCAGTGCCAGCACGGCTTTATCTGTATGACGATAACCTATGTCATCAATAATGAGTGCAAGCTGGGCTGCATAGCTTTGAGAAATGCTTAGGGCCAATAGGGCTAAGGAATAAAGTAAGCGCACAATTTCTTCTTATTCATCATGGTGCTGTATCCATGCAATGGCAGAGGTCACTTGATGATCTTGGGCCAGTGATGCATGGGCTGATAGGGCGTCGATTATAGCTAAATTACCAACGCCGGAACCAGTTTCGGCGGCAATTTTTATGTCGGGGATGATCCCTATGTTGTGAATGTTTTCACCTCTAGGAGTATTGTACTGGGCAATTGTGAGTTTAATCGCGTTACCATCTTCTAAAATGGGGATCAGGCTTTGTACTGTACCTTTGCCAAAACTGGTCTCACCTAAGAGTTTAGCACGACCATTTTCTTGTAATGCGGCGGCGAGAACTTCGGATGCAGAGGCCGAGCCTTTGTTGATTAACACTAGCATAGGCACGTTAGTTAGCATGGTTTGCGGTGAGGCATAGTAGTCAGAGTTGGCGTCGAAGAAGCGGCCAGAGGTCGAGACTATGCGTCCTTTGGCGAGAAATAGATCCGCAATTTTAACCGCTTGGTCGAGTAGGCCGCCGGGATTATTACGTAGGTCTAAGATAAGTCCTGTGAGCGGTTTGTTTTGCCATTGGCTGAGCGAGCGCACCATATCTTCGGTAGAGTTTTCTTGGAAGTTGCTTAATCTGACATAGCCAATATTGCCATCAAGCAGTTGAGTACTTACAGACTCTATAGTGATATTGCTTGGCTTGAGTGACACTTTAAAGGTGGCATCGTCATTACTGTGTTTTAGCTCTAAGTTAATACTCTGATTATTGAGACTATGTCTTTTTATTTGAGTAAGGATATCGGCTAGATTCGTTTCAGTCGCTAGGGTGTCGTTAAGTTTAATAATAATATCGCCCGCACGTATTCCCGCTTGCTCTGCGGGAGAATGGGCAAAGGGGGCTATGATGCTGATGTGGTCTTTTTGGGCCGCGACTTCGAAACCGAAACCAAAATACTCGCCGCGATTCGAATCTTTAAGATCGAGTAATTCTTGATGATTCAAGAAGCTGGAATAGGGGTCGAGATGTTCAAAAATGCCTTTGATGGCGGCCTGCACTAGCTCTTCTTTGGGAACGGTTTTGATATAGTAAGTTTCAACCGTTTCAAGTACATCTTGTAGTAATGGATAGTCAAAGTTGTCGCGGTAGGATTTAGCATTCTCTTGGCTGGAGAGGCTGATGGATAGGCCTAAAGTGAGACCTAATCCAACGCAACTGATATAGCGGATCATGTATTTCATAACGGTCCCCTGTGATAAGGGGACCGTTATGATTAGCGACAGTATTTCGCTGGATCGACGGCTTGCCCTTTGTGCCTTATTTCAAAGTATAGGCCAGGCTCGCTCTGTCCACCTGAACGTCCGACTAAAGCAATCGCTTCACCGCTTTTCACCATCTCACCAGGGCTTTTTAGTAGGGTTTGAGCGTGACCGTAAAGACTCATATAACCTTTACCGTGATCGATGACCATGACAAGACCAAAACCGCGTAACCAGTCGGCATAAATGACTTTACCACCTGAAACGGCTCGAATATTTTGCCCTTCTGGTGCAGACAACATAGTGCCTTTCCACACTACTTGACCGGAACGTTGGCTACCAAAGCTAGCACTCACACGACCTTTTGTCGGCCATTTAAGTTTGCCACTTTGTTTACCAAAGCCTTCCATCGAGGGGTTATCTTTCATGGCCCGCAGCGCTTGTTCAACGACGCGCTTTAAGCTGGCCTCTTCAATTTGCAACTGCTCAAGCTCTGCACCCTTAGAATTTAAGGTGCGTTGCAGCTCTTTGATGGTCAGTTGACGCTGATCTTGCTCTTGGCTCAAACGTTTAGCTTGTACTTGTTGTTCGGCCACGAGTTTCGTTAATTGCTTTTGCTTACTCGTTTGCGACACCTTGATCTCATCTAGCTCGGTCAAGGTTTGCTTTAATTCGTTGATCGACTTCATCCGCGCTTTATTGAGGTATTGGTAATAAGCCAACATACGCTCGATAGTGGCGGGACTTTGTTGATTAAGCATCATCTTAGTGTAATCGTGATTACCGGCAAGATAGGCGCTCGACAGCTGTTTCGACAGTGTTTGTTGTTGAGTCATTTTAAGCGTTTCTAACTCATCTTGACGTTGTTTTAGCTCGGCAAGTTTAGTGTCAATTTGCACTAAGCTATTTTTGGTGCTGTTGACTTTTTTGGCAGCTGACGCAATCGCTTCTTCATCGCTACGCAGCAATGACAGCAGTTTTTCTCTTTGTTTACTGGTGGTTTTTAATGCGCTTTGTTGTTGATTTATTTGCGTTTGGATTGATTTTAACTCGGACTTACGCTTCTCCAAATCAGAAGCGTGTGCCGAGAAAGATAACATCATAAAGCCAGCAATAATGCTGGCTTTAACAAGGAGTCGAGTGCTCACTAGGTAACGGTTACTCTTTTATGTGGATTAAGGGTTTGCCCGTCATCTCAGCTGGAATGGCTTCGCCGATCAAGGTCAAGATGGTAGGTGCAACATCGCTGAGTTTACCACCTTCATCTATGGTCGCATTGCGTCCAACAAAGACGAAAGGCACGAGTTCACTGGTGTGGGCCGTGTGAGCCTGACCTGTGGTTTCGTCGGTCATTTGCTCGGCATTGCCGTGGTCGGCGGTAATAATACATTCTCCGCCCACTTTCGCCAGCGCATCAACCACACGGCCGATACAAGCGTCGACAGCTTCACAAGCTTTAACGGCTGCATCGAAATTACCCGTGTGGCCAACCATGTCACCATTGGGGTAGTTACAGATGATCACGTCGTATTTAGTTGATTCAATTGCTGCGACTAACTTGTCAGTCAGCTCAGCTGAACTCATCTCAGGCTGTAGATCGTAAGTTGCCACTTTAGGCGAGTTGATTAGGATGCGATCTTCTCCCTCGAATGGCTCTTCTTTACCGCCGTTAAAGAAGAAAGTCACATGGGCGTATTTCTCAGTTTCAGAGATACGCAGCTGAGTACGACCTTGTTTCTGCAGCACTTCACCTAAGGTATTCACTAAGTTTTCAGATGGATAAGCGATAGGGGCTGTGATGTCGCCAGCATACTCAGTCAAAGTGACGAAGTGCATTTTTGGCATTACAGCGCGTTCGAAACCATCGAAGTCTGGGTGAATAAAGCTACGGGTGATTTGACGGGCGCGGTCAGCACGGAAGTTCATAAAAATCAGGGCATCGCCGTCTTTTAAGGTCGCAACTTGACCGTTGGCATCTGTGATCGCCGATGAAGAGACGAATTCGTCGTTCTCGTTACGCTCGTAAGCCGCTTCTAATGCTGTAACGGCATTGTCGTATTGGAATTTTGACTTGCCTTGGGTGATTAAATCGTAGGCTTGCGACACGCGATCCCAACGATTATCCCTGTCCATAGCAAAGTAACGACCAATAATCGATGCGATACGGCCATGGCCTAATGTAGTAAACAGATCATCAAAATGGCTCAAGCTACCCATAGCGCTACGCGGTGGCGTATCGCGGCCGTCGAGGAAAGCGTGCAGATAAACCTGAGTTGCACCGCGCGCAACGGCCATACGGCACATAGCTTCGATATGCTCTTCATGGCTGTGGACGCCGCCGGGGGAAAGTAAGCCCATAATGTGCACAGCTCCGCCAGCTTTGATGGCTGAGTCTACCGCATCACATAGCGCAGGATTTTTTTCAAACTCATGATCTGCAATGGCTTTACTGATACGAGTGAGTTCTTGATAAACCACACGGCCAGAGCCTAAGTTAATATGGCCAACTTCAGAATTTCCCATCTGGCCATCAGGTAAGCCAACATCTAAGCCAGAACCTGAAATCAAACTATGGGGATATTTAGCGTTGAGACGGTCGAGTACCGGAGTCTTGGCGTGGAAAATCGCATTATTATGCGTGTTTTCACGGTAGCCCCAGCCATCGAGGATCAACAACGCGAGCGGACGTTTAGCTGTCGTCATAGTGATACCTTTAAGTTTTATAGAAGCGATAGAAATCTGAAATTGGTCAAATATTACTACGTTAGCGGGGGATGAAAAAGCGCTTTACCCCGATTAAGGTCATCGAATCACTAATTCGCCCGATTATGTGAGTGGCTTGTGACAAGTACAGAGTCAATTGCACTAAAAGTGCGATCTCGAACTGTGACTAAACTGCTGCATTCTGCCAAGGCAATCGGTATACTCTGTGCCCTTATCGAATTTTCGCCATTTATGCGGGCAATCATCATGCAAGAATATATCGAATTTTTTAAAGCTCACTCAATGCTCAGTCTGGCTTGGGTGGGATTATTTGTTGTGCTTGTCGCGAGTATCATCAAATCGAGCATGTCAAAAATTAAAAGTATTTCTCATCAAGAATTAACGATTATGGTGAATAGACAGGATGCTAAAGTGGTTGATGTGCGCTCGAATGACGAGTTCCGCAAGGGCCATATTGTTGATGCACTTAACGTTACGCTCGCCGATATTAAAAATAATCAGATATCAGCCCTTGAAAAGTATAAAGCCAGTCCCATTATATTGGTATGCAATGCTGGCATGACCTCGTCTCAAGCCGCTCAGCTTTTGAGTAAGCAAGGTTTTGAAAACCTGTACAACTTGAAAGGTGGTATGGGTGAATGGCAGGCAGCAAATATGCCTGTTTCAAAAAGCAAAAGATAAGTTGTCGGCGGCAGTTATGATTTCAGCTGCACTCAATCCACAGGATAGTGCAGTAATAAAGTCATCATTGTTTGGCATACTGATCCTACGGTCGCTAAGGGCTTAATGTAAGTTTTTAGACTGGTTCGATCGATACCCGAATATGGGTACAAGTTGGGATGATACCGAGATCTGATATAGGCCTTGAGTAACATAAGCCCCGAGCCAATTTACGTTCAAATGGTAATTGGCTTTCAAATAATAATTGGCTTTCAACGAAAAGCCGATACAACATTGATAGGATAGGTAGGAAATTATGGCTGAAGTAGCAAACAACGAACAACAAGCCCCACAATTCAACATCCAACGTGTTTACACTAAAGATGTGTCTTTCGAAACGCCTAACAGCCCAGCGGTATTCCAAAAAGAATGGAACCCAGAAGTTAAGTTAGATTTAGACACGCGCAGCGCTAAATTAGCTGATGATGTGTATGAAGTTGTCCTGTCTTTAACTGTGACTGCACAAAACGGTGGCGATACCGCTTTCTTATGTGAAGTACAACAAGCCGGTATCTTCTCTATCACTGGTTTGACTGAGCCACAATTGGCCCATTCATTAGGTGCATACTGCCCTAACATCCTATTCCCATATGCTCGCGAAACCGTGGGCAGCTTAGTCGGTCGTGGTACTTTCCCACAACTGAACTTAGCACCTGTTAACTTCGACGCGCTGTTTGCCCAATACGTGCAACAACGTCAAGCTGCTGCGACTGCACCAGCTGCCGAAGAAGCTAACGCTTAATTACATGAAAAACTCTGCCGATATCACGGTATTAGGGGCGGGCTCTTATGGCTCCGCCCTTGCCATTTCTTTAGCCAGCAACGGTCATAAGACCTTGTTATGGGGACACGATCCTGTCCACATGCAAACGCTCGCTCAAGACAAGTGCAACCAAGCTTTTTTGCCTGGTATTGCGTTTCCTGATTGTTTACAGATCGAAGCCGATTTAGCCAAAGCCTTAGCCGCCAGCAACAATGTGTTAGTGGTGGTGCCAAGCCATGTGTTTGGTACTGTGCTTGAGCAAGCTAAACCGTTACTCCGTAGCGATGCGCGCATCGTATGGGCAACGAAAGGGCTCGAACCTGAAACCGGACGTTTGCTGCAAGATGTGGCCCGTGATGTGTTAGGTGAGCAATATCCGCTGGCGGTGTTATCTGGGCCGACCTTCGCGAAAGAACTCGCCATGGGTTTACCTACGGCCATTTCGGTCGCGGGCACTTGTCCTAAATTCACCAACGATCTCGTCGAGCTGTTACACAGCCCTAAACGTTTGCGGGTTTACGCCAATGACGACTTTACCGGACTGCAACTGGGCGGCGCGGTAAAGAACGTGATCGCGATTGGCGCGGGCATGTCCGACGGTATCGGCTTTGGTGCGAATGCCAGAACGGCCTTGATTACCCGTGGTTTAGTCGAATTGACGCGTTTAGGCGAAGCCTTAGGTGCCAATGCGGCCACCTTTATGGGCATGGCGGGGTTAGGCGACTTAGTGTTGACCTGTACCGACAACCAATCCCGTAACCGTCGTTTCGGTTTAGCCTTAGGTAAAGGCTGTGATGTGATGACTGCACAGGCTGAAATCGGCCAAGTGGTTGAAGGTTATCGTAATACCAAAGAAGTGTTTACACTTGCGAAACGCCTCGGGGTTGAAATGCCGATCACTGAGCAGATTTACCAAGTCTTGTATCAAGGCAAAGCGCCGGTCGATGCTGCTAAAGAGCTGCTCAGCAGAGAAAAGAAATCAGAAACGCCTACGCAATAAACCGCGAGCCGTGATGATGCTGTAATGCCGAATAAAGGAAAGGGTGCTAAAATAGCGCCCTTTTTTGTGCCTAGCGTTTGAGCTTATCTTTGCTCCGTTTAGCTGTTGCATGATTTGCTTGCTAAAGGTTCGCGAGTCAGCAAATTGCCCGTTGGCAGCCAATGCCAATCAATTTATCTGTGTGGAGTAAGAGCGTGAAACATCATGATGTCATTATTATCGGAGCCGGCGCCGCGGGATTAATGTGTGCAGCGACCGCAGGTTACCGAGGCCGTGATGTACTCGTACTCGACAATGCCAAGCAAGCTGGGCGTAAAATCCTCATCAGCGGCGGCGGGCGTTGTAACTTCACCAACCTTAAAGTCGAGCCCGCTAACTTCCTCTGTGGTAATCCTCACTTTGTTAAATCGGCACTCGCGCGTTATCCGTCGCAGCAGTTTATTGAAATGGTCGAGCGTCACGGCATTGAATACCACGAACGTGATCACGGCCAACTGTTTTGCAATGACTCGGCCAAAGAGATAGTCACTATGCTATTGACCGAGTGTGAATGGGCGGGCGTGACGATCAAGCTGCGTACCGATATTCTGGCTGTTAAAAAGACCGAGGCTGGGCACTTTGAGCTCAATACCTCTAACGGCGAACTGAGCTGCGACTCACTCGTTATCGCCACGGGTGGCTTATCCATGCCTAAACTCGGCGCCACGCCTTACGGCTATCAACTGGCCGAGCAGTTTGGCCTTAAAGTGTTGCCAACTCACGCGGGTCTGGTGCCTTTTACTTGGCACAGTGAAGATAAAATTCGTTTCGAACCTCTGTCGGGAATCGCAGTGCCGAGCCGCATTACCGCCAAAGATGGCACTGCATTTAGCGAAGCGCTGCTATTCACTCACCGTGGCTTATCTGGCCCCGCCATTTTGCAGATTTCCAACTATTGGAAAGCGGGCGAAACCATAGAAATCGATCTATTGCCGAATATGGATTTGGCGCAATTGCTAGAACAACAATTTGCCGTACATCCTAAACAGAGTTTGCGTAATACCTTAAGCCAATGGTTGCCTAAGCGTTTGGTCGAAGTGCTATTCGATGAAGCCCTGTTGAATAAAGCGTTAAATCAGCTAATTCACGCCGAGCGCGCAACACTTGTGGATGATCTCCACCGCTGGACAGTATTGATGAACGGTACTGAAGGCTACCGCACCGCCGAAGTGACCTTAGGTGGTATTGATAGTAATGAGCTGTCTTCCAAAACCATGGAAGCCAGCAAAGTCGCAGGACTCTACTTTATCGGTGAAGTCATGGACGTAAGTGGTTGGTTAGGCGGGTTTAATTTTCAATGGGCCTGGGCATCTGGCGTGGCTGCAGGGCAAGCGGTTTAGTTGTAAAGATGAAATTCGAACGAAGACTATTTGAATTCAACGAAGACAATCTTTTGAGGTAAAAAACTCAAAATAAAAATAACTCTTTGATAGTTAAATTAAAAGATTGTCTTCGGCTTCTTTACTTACTCCACGAATTAGACAACATTTCAGCTTGCTTCAATATCAGCTCTACCGCTTCAACAGCTTTATCAGGTGGATACTTGTAACGCTGCAGAGTGCGGCGAACGAGTATTTTCAACTTAGCTCGAACACTGTCACGAACTTGCCAGTCGACTGTGGTTGATTTTCTGAGTTTGTCAGTGATTTCGATGGCAATCTTTTTAAG
Source organism: Shewanella sp. NKUCC06_TVS (assembly GCF_019345515.1). Lineage (NCBI taxonomy): Bacteria > Pseudomonadati > Pseudomonadota > Gammaproteobacteria > Alteromonadales > Shewanellaceae > Shewanella > Shewanella sp. NKUCC06_TVS. Next base: position 10,012 of record NZ_JAHKQX010000015.1, read on the forward strand.
GATCTCATCACCCAGTTCACGCACTGCGCTTTCGTTGTTGGCTAGAGCATCATAAAACGCGATTTCATCTGGATTTAAGCCCAGTTCAGCCTCGCGCATCATTTCTTCCTGAAACTCTTTCGCCATTTGAATAAGTTCTTCAATGACCTGAGCCGTTTCAATCGCGCGGTTATTGTACTTTCTAAGCGTTTCTTGCAAGCGTTCAGCGAATTTTTTCTCTTGCACCACGTTATTGCGTGTTTTCGCTTTAATGTCATCCTTAAGTAATTTCTCAAGCAACTCAATGGCCAAGTTCCGCTCCGGCATCTGTCGCACGTCTTCTAAAAACTCGTCCGATAGCAAGCCAATATTGGGTTTATCCAAGCCACAAAGTGCGAACACGTCAGCAACGCCTTCAGCGATTACTGCGTTATCTAGAATCTGTTTGAGTGCAGAGTTCTTATCTTCTTGAGTGCGCTTTTTATCTACGCTTGTAAATTTGCTAATAGCGGCCTTAATGGCTGAGTAAAATGCTATTTCTTTCCTTAACTCTTTAGCCTCATCCAAAGTACTGCATAATGAGTAAGATTTCGTCGCTGCCAACACTAAGTCTAAGAAACGCTTTTTACCATCCTCTAAACCGAGTACATAGTTGGCGGCAGGCACTAATAGTTTATGCGCTTGTGTTTCAAAGCCCGATATATCCAAACCATCTGATTTTGGCGTTTTACCGAACATGCCACGGATAGCATCAATTTTTTCTAAAAGGATTGAAAAAGCTTCTTCAGCATTGAGCGTCGGCTCCCCTTTCCCTTTTGAGTCCGTATAGGTTTTTAATGCTTGCTTAAGTTCATTGGCTATTCCGATGTAATCAACGACTAGACCGCCAGGCTTATTTTTAAACACGCGGTTAACCCGAGCAATTGCCTGCATCAAGTTATGGCCTTTCATCGGCTTATCTACGTACATGGTGTGACAACAAGGCGCATCAAACCCCGTTAACCACATATCCCTTACGATGACCAATTTCAGTGGGTCGTTAATATCCTTAAAGCGTTTTTCTAAGCGTTTTTTCGTTTTTTTGTTATAGATATGGGGTTGCAAAAGTGGCTTGTCCGAAGCAGACCCTGTCATAACAATCTTAATGGCCCCTTTTTCAGGGTCATCAGAATGCCACTCTGGGCGCAGTGCAACAATTTCATTGTAGAGGTGCGCACAGATATCACGGCTCATGGCCACTATCATGGCTTTACCATCCATGGTGGCATTGCGTGTCTCAAAGTGCTCGATCAAGTCAGCCGCAACTTGGTTTAATCTGGGTGTGGCACCAACAAGCTTTTCAAGACGGCTCCATTCCCCTTTGGTTTTCTCACGGTTACTGACGTCCTCTTCATCCTCGACCACTTCATCAACTTGATCGGACAACTCAGCGATTTCAGCGTGGTTTAAATCAAGCTTGGCAAGGCGAGACTCGTAATAAATTGGAACCGTGGCACCGTCATCTACAGCATCTTGAATGTCGTAGATGGACACATAGCCACCAAATACGGCGCGGGTGTCTTTGTCATCGATTGAAATGGGTGTACCAGTAAAGCCAATAAAAGAAGCAAACGGAATAGCATCTCGCATATGCTTGGCGTAACCAAACTTATATTGGCCATCGGCACTCAATGTTGCTTTGAGGCCATATTGGCTGCGGTGTGCTTCATCCGAAATAACAACTATATTGTGACGGTCATTAAGTATTGGATGATGTTTCTCGTCGTCAAGCAGGGCAAACTTTTGTACCGTCGTGAAAATAATACCGCCGGACTCTCTTTCTGCTAATAACTGCCTTAAGGCATCTCTGTCAGATGCTTGAACAGGTGTTTGCTTCAAGAGTTCCACTGCGTTGCAGAACGTGGCATAGAGCTGACCATCAAGATCATTGCGGTCAGTAACGACAATCAGCGTGGGGTTATTCATGGCCTTTTGCTGAAGCAACATACCGGCATAGCAACACATTGAAATACTTTTGCCACTGCCTTGAGTATGCCAAACCACACCTGCTTTTTTACTACCAGGTACAACCTCATCAGCATAGGTTGCCCGTTTCTCACTTATGCCATCGATTTGCTGCGCCGCAATGACTGTCGCCTTTACCGCTTCACGCACGGCATGAAACTGGTGGTAACCAGCAATCTTTTTAATGATCGTCTCACCGTCTGTTTCAAACAACACGAAAAATCGTATGTAATCCAGCAGCAACTCACGATCAAAGAAGCCCCGAACCATGGTTTCTAGTTGCCACTCCAGTAGCGGTTTGTCGTTTTCATTTTTAATAGTGCGCCAAGGCATAAAACGCTCTTGGTTAGCAGTTAGAGAGCCTACCCGAGCGGTGTAACCATCACTGACGACTAACGCTTCATTGAAAACAAACAGGTCAGAAATTTCATCTTTATAGGTTTGCAGCTGATTAAAGGCATCCCAAATATCGGCGTTTTCATCGCTTGGGCTTTTCAACTCAAGAACAGCAATTGGCAACCCGTTGATAAAACAAATAACATCAGGTCTGCGTGGCTGTTTAGTACCAGTAATCGTGAATTGATTGACAACTGAAAAGGTGTTGTTGTTTAGGTTATCGAAATCAATGATAAAAGCATGGTCTGCAATTGGTTCGCCATCGTCTTTTTTGTATTCAACAGGCACCCCTTCCAATAACAACCGATGAAATGCGCGGTTGTTGGTGATTAAATCCAAACTTTCAGGTTTTAAAACAATCGCTTTAAACTGCTCGTAGCAATGCTCAATCTGTACGGCAGGAAGGTGTTTATTGATCGTTTCAAATGCTGCTCGAAGTTGACCATCCAATACCACTTGCGCGTAGTCATTACGAAGTGGGTTATCGCTATCAGGGGCAATATCGGGGCCATGTATTACATCCCAGCCACCTTCTTTAAACCAATCTAAGCAGAGGTTTTCTAGTTGTTCTTCATTCATTTTATACTCCTAGACCTTTGCTTTACCGGCCGCGCAAGCGACTGCGAATTTAATCAAATCTTCTAATTGAGAGTGATTTCGAGCGCCGCCATCATCAATGTTTACTTGATACCAAATAGGGTGAATTTTTGCTTTTGCTAGCAAGTCTTCTTTCTCTAACTTTTTCTCGTGAGAAGAAGGCTCAGGTAAAAATGCAAAATGGGCCGGAATATCGAATGCTTCTGAACTCACAACATCAATAAAAAGCTCTAATGTTTTATCCGTCTCTAGGCTACAACCAAGAAATAAAAGAGAATGACTGACAAATATTTGACGAAGAACCTTTGCCAATGGTTTCGTGTAATCCAAGCTTTCTTCTCCGTACGCTTGGTCATACTGTGATTTAGAAAAAATATACGTTTCAGGGTCGCTATAATTCCCATGTAATTTCAATATGCAGCGCTCGCCTTGTATCAGTTTCGATGCAAATTGATTTCGAGACTGAGTACCGTGCATATAGCCTTCGATTGATCGATTGTTTCCTGTATACACTCGCTCGATCAAATTGTCGAAATTGGTCGTTATAATACACCCGTCGCTCAATTGGGGTAATAAATCTAGAACACCGAAAAATTCCAACACATTAGATCCATCAAATGTATTGAGTACAAAACTCTCAAAACGAGTTTTATGGTTCTCATAAATCAGTTGTGCGGCTTCTAGATACTTCCAGTGACTTAGCAAGCCCTTTACATCCTCAAGATACTGAAGCGCTGGAAGCATTGCTCTTTGGTCAGACTTCGATGCTCCTTCAAGCTTAGTAACCAGCCTATCTAGAGCTTGCCCCCATAAAGGTAATTTGTAAGGATACGATAAACCTGCACCAACGAATGGAGCTACGCGACCACGTTTTATCGCCTCAACAAGACGAGAAAAAGGGTTTAATTGATCACTTCTGTCTAAATACTCTCGAATGCTTACGTGCTCATCAAGAATCTTTTGGCCTTTCCAGCGATCCAATTCATCTAAATATGCAGTTGGATCATGCCAAAAAAGAACATCACTTGGATCCACTAAATACTCGTTTCTTTCGCCTTCTGGCCCCATTCCTTTGAAAGCTATTGGCTCTTCATCGTTTATTGCGTTATGAAACTCGCAATTTTCATTGTCTAACTCCCTCTTAACAGCATCTTTGAATTTATGCACAGCCGAGGCTAAGCCTTGATATTTATTAGACATTTGCCTTCTCCGAGGTCAAATCATCACCAGTCAATAATTTCGGAAGGAGTGCATCTCTAATCTCAGCAAAATAGCTAGATTCTTCTTTTAATGAGCTAATTTGATTGAAGATTGGCACAATTATGTCTGAGAATTTTTTGTTAATAGCTTTATCACCAACTAAGACATGTTGAGATTCCATAATCTTTTTTGTTAGATGGGTGAATATCGACCCGGTGCCTGCATTTTTCATTGCCTCAGTTTTTCTAAACATGCTCAGATACAAAAAATATCGGCTTATTACTGATTCATCTACTTTCATTTTCCATATGTGGTAATGGTAAATGCTTTTTGGGCCTCGCCAGATATGAGGGCCAAATGTGGCAGACCAAGCATATATAAATTCTTCCCGATCAATGTACTTTTCGGGTGGAAGCTCTAAATCTGAATAGACGGTCTTTCCTCCATTTGAGAGGTTCTGGATCCTGACTATCGGAGTTCCTTCAGTTTTGAATTCGGTGTTTTTATATGCCCTACCGTTAATTACTTGGCAGATTTCTGAGAGCAGCTTTACCTCCCACCCCTCAGGTATTTCCCCAAGTTCAGAGTCTTGCATTGCCGCAGGAAACAGTGCGGCGGTTTGGGCAAGTTTGTTAAATGCCTCGGGATTACTGGTTTTTAAACCGTTCAGCTCATCAAGGGTTTTGGCAGAAATAACACTCATGGCAGCGAGCTCTACATCGTCAGCGCTACCACCCGCTGCCAAGGTTTCAATCTTGGCTTTAACGGGATCAAAATCGACAAACCAGCTTTTGAAGAGCGCTTGTGCGATTTGTTCTAAGGTTTGGTTGGTTTGGGTGTTTAAGCCTATTTTGTCTTCAATCTCACCGATTATTGAAACTATTTTTTCTTGAGCTTCTAGGTTGGTTGTAACATAAGCCTCCAACTTATTTAACAGACCTTGAGTTAAAAGTGGATGACTAGAACCCTGCGCATATTGATTTAAGTTTTTACTTTTTAGTACGTAATACGCATATTTTGCTATAAATCCTTCTTTCGCCTTTGCAGACAATGCATTATCAGAAACCCAAATCGGATTATTTTCGAAATAAGTCGCACCACAATAAGCACCAACTCGACCAATTATGATGGTCTCTTCTTGATAATTTGAATCGCCAGAATAACCTAGAATTCCATTTCCTCCGTAGATTGGAATATTACCTTCTGTCTTTGGACGAGCTTTGCCATTTCCAAAATTAACAATTTCGTTTAGCGTCAATGTTTTCCAATCAGAACTCATAACCAATCCCCGCTAGATTATCCTTAATCGCCTTTTCTAATCGTTCAGATTCTTCAAACTGGGCTTTTAATTGCGCGGTTAATCGCAGCATTTTTTCAGGAAAAGGCTCGCTATCCTCTTCTGCCTCAGCTGCACCGACATAGCGGCCGGGCGTTAATACATAATCATGCTTTTGCATGTCTTCAAGCTTGGCACTGAAACAAAACCCTTTTTCATCGTCATAGCCTGTGCCAGATTGCCAAGCGTGGAAAACATCGGCAATTTTTGCAATATCATCATTGGTAAAGTCGCGCAGCACGCGGTCTTTCATAAAGCCAAGATTACGCGCATCAATAAACAAGGTTTCACCACGGCGATCACGTTTACCTTTTTGACCTGGTGACGTGCCGCCTTTTTTGTTTTTGGTTAAAAACCAAATACAGGCTGGAATTTGCGTATTGGTGAATAGCTGTCCTGGCAAGGCCACCATACATTCGACTAAATCAGCTTCGATAAGCGCTTTACGGATCTCACCTTCGTTGTTGGTATTAGAGCTCATCGAACCATTAGCGAGTAATAAGCCCATTGAGCCGTTATCGTTAAGGTGGTACAGCATGTGCTGTATCCAGCCGTAGTTAGCATTGCCTTGCGGCGGTGTGCCATATTTCCAGCGAATATCGCCCTCTAGTTTGGCGTGCCACCAGTCTTTGATATTAAACGGTGGATTGGCCATCACAAAATCAGCACGCAGGTCGGGGTGTTGATCATCTAAGAAGGTATCAGCATTCTTTTTACCAAAGTTAAAATCGATACCACGAATAGCCATATTCATGGCGGCCAACTTCCAAGTAGTCGGGTTGCTCTCTTGGCCATAAACAGAAATATGTTTGCGCTGTTCGCTAGCGTTGTAATGTTTATCAGCGGCATGAGCTTCGATGAACTTATCGTTACTCACAAAGAAGCCACCGGCCCCCATGGCAGGGTCATACACTCGGCCTTGATAGGGCTGGAGCATTTCAACAATCAGTGTAACGATGCTTTTAGGGGTATAGTACTGGCCACCTTGTTTACCTTCTGCTAGGGCAAATTGGCCCAAGAAATACTCGTAGACATGCCCCAAAATATCTTTGCTGTGTAGATCTAACTTTTCGCCATTGTATTCAGGGGTGCGGAAGCTGGTATCGGAGAAGCGGTTAATCAGCTCAGTAAGGTTATGATTATCCACCTCATAACGACTGATGCGAGGCAGAACCCCTTTTAACTTGGGGTTGGCCAGTTTGTCGTCGATTTTATAGGTTTCGATTGCTTCTAAGGCATTGTCGATTAACTTAGAAATTGAGCTAAGTTTAAAGCTTTCTTTTTCTCCATTCAGTCCGGCGGCTTCAATGTCAATGTCTGAACCAATAGGCAACGCCGCTATACTTTTAAGAAATTCCCAGCGTGACTGTTTTGGCACCCAGAACACGTTTTTCTCTTGGTAGTATTCGTGCAATTCTAACTCTGCGTTTACTGCTTCGTAGTATTCTTCGTCAGAGTCATAATCTTCACGAGGCATAAAGTAGATGTTGTCATCGTTATTGTCTTCAGTGAAAAGTGCCTTCAATTCTAACTGGCGTTCTTCAAACGCGTCTGACACATACTTTAAAAAGATGATGCCAAGTACCACATGCTTATAGTTAGCTGCATCGAGGTTATTACGTAACCTATCGGCTGCCGACCACAGCTTTATATCTAATTCTTTTAAAAACTGCTGTTCTGCGTTATTCATTTCAAATTCCAATTCGTATTAATTCTCAAAAAATTCTTCGTCGATTTTCTTCAGGTGCAGTATCTGTTCGTCTCGGCTGCCGATGTTGTATCGTAACATGAGTTTGGCTAATTCTTTGCCGTTAATCAGTACAATGCGCATACCTAAGTCTTTGGCCGTTTGTACTGCTGATGGCGTAAAATCAGAGGTGGTGATAAAGATGCCTTTGTGTGCTTTTTTAAGGTTTAATGCCCCAAAAAAGTCGCGGATATCACTCGCGCTGACATTGTTGCCTTCACCATAACGTTTGGCCTGAATATAGATTTGGTCGACACCTAATGGATCTTGGTCTATCACGCCATCAATACCATTATCACCGCTTCTTCCTAGTGCATGAGCTGCGCCTTCCCCCGTACCGCCATAACCCATAGCCAGTAATAATTGGATGAGAAGATCTTCAAAAAAGGCAGGGGTGACATTGCGAGTGCGAGATAGTAGTTCTGATGTAAGCGCCTCATTGATGGTTTTATAAGCCGCTCTTAAGGCTTCATCAGGGGTGATTTCATTGTCTGAGTTATCAGTATCTGAAGGTAATTCAATATGAGGTGTCGTAGTAGCGTCAGCCTTTGAATCTTTAAAGGCGATAAACTCATCAAATTGCTTTAAGTAGTTATTATCAATAACTACCTTTGGGTCTTGCAGCGCTTTAATACCTCTGTCAGTAATGACAAAGTGCGCTCGACGAGTGACTTCAAGCAGACCAGCTTTGGTAAGATACGTTTTTGCCCAGCCAATACGATTATCTACAATACTCTGTCTACCGCTAGGCAAAGTTTGTGTGCGTTCTTCTTCTGTTAAAGCAAACAGGTCTGAAAGCTTATTGATGACTTCTCTGAGTTTTACTTCTTGTCCGTGGGCTTTATAAACGACTTCAAGAAATGGGCGCATAAACTGCTGGTAGTTGGGGATCACAGTCATCCTTTTCTGTTTTAGTGATATCGACGCAATCAATATACAGATTATGCCCTTGTTTTACCTAAAAATGCAGTGTTTCAGTCACAAAATATTATGTGCATTGTGACTGCCAAACCCGAGTATGTCGTCATTCAATCACTGTGTATGCAAGCTGCTGGAGTGAGCTTATATCAGAGCTCTTCTGGTGATTTTAAGCCTACAGTTTTTACTTTTAAGCGCAGTGAATCGCCTATCTGGATAATTCTTTTAAAAGAAACGGACGGGTGTTATAGCGGTGAACAGACTCGAAGGGCGGCACTGACTTGCAGTGCCTGCCGTCCAACTAATTAATTTACCCAATCGCCAATTTGGTTTCTGCGTAGCGCAGTTTCTTGGTCCTTGGGCTGGCGAGGAAGTAGGCGAGTACGAGTGGGCCTAGGCGACCCATGAACATTATAAAAATGATGATGGCTTGGCCTAGAGTAGTTAAGTTGCCTGTTAAACCTCGGGACAAACCGACTGTGCCCAGTGCCGATACGGCCTCAAAGACGATATCAATTAACGGTGCGTTTTCACTTAATACCAGTGCGAAGATGGCTAGCCAAGTGACGCCAATGGAGATCATGGTTAGCGCCAAGGCTTTGCTGACAGTGTCTTTGGGGATCTCGCGCTTAAATACATAAATGGCTTCATCGCGGCGTAAGTAGCCATAAGTAGCCAAGATGAGCACCATAAAGGTGACTACTTTAATACCGCTGGCGGTACTTAGTGAGCCGCCGCCAATAAACATCAATACCAGCATGAGTAGCGTTGTACCATCTTCGAGTTGGTCTATGGCTAGCGTATTAAAGCCTGCGGTGCGCGGTGTCACGGCTTGAAACCATGAGGCTAACCATTTCCCGAGTTCGCTTAAGGGCGCCAAGGTATTGGGGTTGTTGTACTCAATAAAGTAAATCGCAATTACGGCGACGGCGTTGATAATTATAGTGCCTGTGATCATCATGCGGCTGTAAACGCTGAGTTTTGACCAACGTTTGTTCCTACGAAGATCTATCCACACCGAGAATCCAAGGCCACCTATGATGAGCAGGCCCGTGATGGTGAGATTTATGACAGGATCGGCAACATAGGGCATTAGGCTGTCGGCACTGAGGGCAAAACCTGCGTTGTTAAAGGCGCTGATGGTGTAGAAAAAACCGTGGAATAAGCTGGTTTGCCAACCAAGTTCCTGACTCCAGTACACTGAAAGAATGGCCATGCCTACGGCTTCAACCAGCAGAGAAAACACTAACACTGATTTTGCCGTTGACACTAGAGTCGATGTGTCTGTTTGATTAAAAGCCTCTTTTGCGACTGTTTGGTGTAAAAAACCAATTCTACCGCCAATGGCGATCAAGGTGACAATGGCGAAGGTCATCAGCCCAAGTCCACCGCATTGGATTAACAGCGCTATGACGATTTGCCCAAAGGGCGTAAAGACAGTGCCAGTATCGACAACGACAAGTCCTGTCACTGTTACCGCCGAGGTGGCCGTGAACAGACTTTGTAGCCAAGTAACAGACGATTCGGTTGCTATCGGCAGTTTGAGTAAGCAAGTGCCTAAGATGATCAACAATGCAAAGCTCACGCTTAGGATAAAGGGCGGTGCGCCTAACAACTTTTTACTCGATTTGGGTTTATGCTCAATCGCCATGATGGAGGGATGCCATTGAACCAAGTTACACCAACCTTGGCGCTAGGTATTTGAGCTCAGTACGGCTACCGCAGAGCAGTAAGGCGTCATTCGTTTGCAGGATAAATTGACTATCAATTTTGCTGAAAACCGTCAGATCCCGCTTAACCATAATGGCGGCGACTTTGCCTTTAGGATTGCGTATTACATTACTTTTTACATCATCTTTAACATCATCCTGTGCAGCGCCGAGGAGTTGGCTGACAGTGGTTTGATCAAGGTGAGGCTTGATATGGATTTCGACCACATAGATACCATCACCAATCGGCAGGAAATTGTTCACCATAGGATAGTTGAGTGACTGGGCAACACGTATGCCCATTTCTTCCTCTGGATGTATGATGCGGGCGACGCCGAGTTTAGAGACGATAGTGTGATGGGCTTTAGTGCTGGCCTTGACCCAAATGACTTCTACTCCCAGATTTTTCAGAGCCAAAGTGCACAGTAAACTCGATTGCATATCTTCGCCAATTGCGACCAGTACGGCTTCACTGTTTGCGAGGTCTAGCTCACGTAGTGCGGCTTCGTCGGAACAATCACAAATAACCGCTTCGGTTAAGTCTTCTACATATTTTTCCACCATTTTAGGGTCACTATCCACGCCAGTGACCGTGTGGCCTAAGTGGATCAATTCTAGGCTAGCGGCGACACCAAATCGCCCTAAGCCAATAACGGTAAAATGTGCCATTAAAATATCCTTTTCTAATTTATAACAGATGCTTATCTATTGTTTGTTAAGCGATAACCTAGGCCCGCTTCTGTCTTAATGAGCTGCTGCTCGCTGCTGTCATTGAGTTTTTTACGTAACTGACTGACTAAGATCCGCAGATAATGACTGTCTTCTTGATGGGTTTTACCCCAAATATCCCGCAGTAATTCAGTTTGTTTAACGAGCTGACCAGGGTGAGACATTAAGGTCTCCATCAGAGCAAACTCCTTTTTGGTTAAGGCGATTTCTTGCTGATCGAGCCAAAGCTGGTGGGTACTTTTTTGCAACTTAAGTGCGCCAAACTGCAGTAAATCACTTAATGGCGGTTCATCGACTAAGTCGCGGACTAAAACCTTGATGCGAGCGATTAACTCCCTGATCCCAAATGGCTTGCTGAGATAGTCATTGGCGCCTGCTTCCAAAAGACGAATTTTTTCTTCCTCTTGATCGCGGGCGGTTAAGATAAGCACTGGCACTTTGTCACTCTGACGTAGGGTTTGCAGCAAGCTGATGCCATCACCATCGGGTAGGCCAAGATCGAGCACTAACACATGTGGCTGCTGCGCATGATATTGGGCGAGGGCAGAGGCAATCGAGGCGGCGCCATGATATTCGAATCCTTCCGCTTCTAACGATATCCGCATAAAAGTGTGGATTTGCGCTTCGTCATCGACAACTAGCACCTTATAAGCCATTTATTCCTCTCCCTTTTTTATCGGCAATGCGATACGAATAAGGCTGCCATGAGCGACAGGTTCTGCGCTGATCTGGCCACCATGGGCGGTAATTATCCCCTTAGCAACAGCAAGCCCAAGGCCCGAGCCGCTATCGGTTGAGGGGTGTTGGCGATAAAAGAGTTCAAAAATTGCCTGCGCTTGAGCGGGTTCTATGCCAAGACCCTCATCTTGGATATCTAACAGTAACGCATCGCCCTGCTGATACGCCTTTACTATGACTTGCTTATCAGAAGGCGAATAGCGCAGCGCATTATCCAATACATTAAAAATAGCTTGCTCAATCAATGAGCTGCATATCATCAGTGACGGTAGATCGGCGTCACTCTTGATGATAATACGCGGCTGCGTGGCTGGAAAACGGGCAATAGCTTGGTGCAATACATTCATTATGGCGTCTTCACTCAAGCTAAACTTGAGTGCGCCGTGTTGTAACTTAGTGGCTTGCAGCAGGTTTTCGATATATTGGTGCAGGCGATGGCTTTCGGCCGCCGCGCTATCAATCAGCTCATCCTTTTGGTCTGGGCTGAGCTTAGGCATGTATTCCTTTAGGGTGGTGAGCGTGCCTATGATAGTGGCGAGTGGGGTGCGTAAATCGTGGGAAACCGACAGCAAAATACTGTTGCGTAACTGAGCTTGTTCGAGAGCATCTTGCTGACGTCGATAGTGTTCGGCTAATTTGCTGGTGGTGAGGGCGACAAGCAGAAACACACTGAGATTGAGAATGTCCTCAAGATTAAACATCTGGAGTGAATAACGTGGTGTGGTAAATAGAAAATTAAAGCTGGTCGCCTCAAATACTGCCGCAAAATAGGCCAAGTTGGCGTTGCATTGTAGGGCTACGGCCACTACGGCCAATTGTAAAATCAGCAGTACGGCGATAGTCGAGTTTGAAAAGTGATCGATAAAGGCGCTACTGAAAATGGCCGTCACTAGCACTATGAAGGTAAATAAAGTCGGGTGCGAACGCCAGTATTGTGTCATGGGAGCCGCTATGGATGAAGTCATGAATAGAAAGACGCATATAAAGAAAGTGCCTGTACTTTAGCAAAGGCACTTTAAGATAGCGCGTAAAAATGTCGTAAAATTTGTAACCTTGTGAGTGGCTTAGCTTGCACTCGGCTTAGAAAACTCGAGCTTGTTCACATCACACTTTGGGTAAATGATAAGGCTTACCGCATACACTCATGTTGTAAGCCTTAACCTAGGCGCAGGCCATTACGTAAGATGCCAAAGTGCCTATCCAACCACTAACCCTGAGTCATTGACCCGCCCGTCATTGAGCTAAGCATCACCAAGGTATTGGTGGGGGCACTAAGCGTTTGCCACTATAGCCAGTAACGGCGGCGAAGCGGGGATCTTCGGCTTCCCAATCTGCCTGTGCTTTGACTATTTCATCTTTGCTATGGCCAACAAAGTTCCACCAAATGCTGACAGGATCAGCCAATGGCGCGCCGCCAATCAGCAGTATGCGACAACCCGCCTCGAGTTTTATGGTGATGGTTTCGCGTAGCATGCCAAGGTAGGCGAGGTGGTTATTATCAAAACTGTCATCCTCGATTTGGAAGCGGCCTTCCAGTGGCATGAGGGCATATTCGAAACTAGGGTCGAGATTCAGAGTGAGTTCAGCGTCATGGGCGGCAAACAGATCGATGGCAACGATAGGTGAGAAGTGTAATGTGGGCGCCTGTTTATGATGCCAACTGCCAATCAGTAGGGTGAATTCGACGCCTGACTCGTGCCAAGTCGGCAGCTCTGGGTAGTGATCGAATCTCGGAGTGGTATCTTTGTGTTCCAGTGGTAAGGCAATCCATAGTTGGGCTGCGTGCATAGTGTGATGGCCCGCTATCGACTCTTCGGTGTGGGCTATGCCGTGTCCGGCTGTCATCAGGTTAACTTGTTTTGGGCGGATCACTTGAGCACTGCCGAGGCTGTCCCTGTGCATGATTTCGCCTTCGAGCATCCAAGTAAAGGTTTGCAATCCAATGTGTGGATGTTGGCCGACGTTTAACTGCGGGCCGTCGGTGATTGGGCCAATATGGTCGAGAAAGCACCAAGGGCCGATAAGGCGGCGCTCTTTTTGGGGAATAGCCCGTGCGACAGGTATGCCGCCGACATCACTGATTTTGGGGGCAATCCGTTGAGCTTGAATGCGGCCATTTTCAATAGGACATTCCTTAGGGCCACCATAAAACTGTGCTTGTAGTTCACTCATGTTCGCTCCTTATTCCATTACTAGGGCATGCTCAGTTCAGTTTGGCTCGGTTCAGTGCTGCTAAGTGTGAACCTAGAATCTCGCATGGGGGTGATCTCATCTTGCATTCGAGCCGAAGGTTTTAGCTTCGGGTATTCCAGTCGATTTTGCAAATTGTGGCAGTGACCTGATAGAGGGCAATTTCACTTTTTAGTGGTTAACTTAACGTGTTTTAGGTTCTTCAAATTGTCCTTCGATACACTTTGATAGCCTAATTCAAGTACGAATGTGTGACTGAGCCCGCGTGAATGGGACTTTTATCTGTCCTTTACTTTAGCAAGCCTGTATTTATGTGGGCATTAGCGTTTGATGTTTTACTCGAGCCTAAATACGAGTGTTTGACAAGTTTGGGGCTCGGTGATTTTTATCATCCATGTCTTACGTTGGATCTGCAAAATCGAGTCTATCTTTTATGGGAGCTTGTGTTGGCGGCAAAGCCTGTCTTCACCCTAATCCATTCAGCGTACAGGCTTAACACTCATAAATATATCATTGGTAAATATAACGTTGGGCTGTGATTCAGCGTGATAGATCAAGGAGAAAGCGTGCTCGAAAATCAAATGATGTTACTGGCGGTATTTGAACGGGCGGCCTTGATGCTGATGACCTTGTTCTTTTTAACTCGCACTCGACCGTTTCAGCGTTTATTCCAAAAGCGTAATCATACCCCCGCAGAGTTGGTTTCTGTGGCGGCGATATTTTGCTTATTTGCAGTGTTTAGTACTTATACCGGCATTGAGGTTGAAGGCGCGTTGGTCAACGTGCGTATTATCGCGATTATTTCTGGCGGGATTCTATTTGGCCCTTGGGTGGGTATTCCTGCGGGCGTGCTGTCGGGGCTGCATAGATATTTGATTGATATGGATGGCGATACCTCTATTCCGTGTTTAATCGCTAGCATTATTGCCGGCCTTATGGCGACGTGGATTTATTACAAATGTCCCAAATCTAAGTTGTGGATTTATGGCATTGCGGCGGGCATGTTGTGCGAAACGCTGACCATGTTGTTGATTTGGTTATTGACAGAGCCACACGAGGTGGGCGTTGAGATTGTGAGTCATATTGCCTATCCCATGATTGCGGGCACTGTGTGTATCGGGCTAATCATCAAGTTAGTGCAGGACCTCGACGATGAGAAAGAGTTGATTGCCGCTAAACAGGCCAAGCTCGCGCTGGATATTGCTAATAAAACCTTACCTTTTTTTCGCAAGATTGATCGCCATGCCTTAGAGCAAGTATGCGCTGTGATCCGCAATGAAATCCATGCCGATGCTGTGGCGATTACCGATACTCGCGATGTGTTAGCCTATATGGGCGTTGGTAAAGATTACTACGAGGTCGATGGTCATCAAGCGATTAGCGAAATGACTCAAAGGGCGATAGAGCAAGATCAAAATATTATTAACAATGACTTACGCCAATATCATTTATCGGATTTTCATTCGGTCATCATAATCCCGCTGCGCGAAAACGGCACTGTGAGTGGCACGCTGAAGATTTACTATCGCAATACCTATCGTATCACTAGCTCGTTGCGGGAGATGGCTGTGGGTTTGTCGCAGCTGATTTCGACCCAGATGGAAGTGTCGCGTATCGAGCAACTGCAAGAGATGACCCGCAAGGCGGAGTTTACGGCGTTGCAGAGCAAGATTAATCCACATTTTTTATTTAATGCCCTCAATGCGATTTCTTCTTTGATCCGTATTCGGCCACAGCAGGCGCGACAGTTGATTGCTAATCTGGCCGATTATCTGCGCTATAACTTGGCTAAAGGCGATGAGCTGATTGATATCCAAGAAGAAGTGAAGCAAGTCCGTGATTATGTAGCGATCGAGCAGGCGCGCTTTGGCGACAAGCTTGAAGTGATCTTCGATGTCGACGATGTGCATTTTTGTGTACCTTGCCTCTTGTTACAGCCGCTGGTGGAAAACGCGATTTTGCACGGCATTCAACCGCGTAGTGCACCGGGCAGAGTGACGATAGAAGTGAAAAAACTCGATGCAGGCATTCGCGTCGCCGTGCGCGATACTGGCTATGGGATCCGCCAAGAGGTGATTGATGGTGTAGCTGCTGGCCGTGTAGAAAGCAGCAGTATCGGGCTGATGAATGTGCACCAGAGAGTGAAGTTATTGTACGGCGAAGGTTTGCAGCTTAAACGGCTCGAGCCGGGGACGGAAGTCAGTTTTTACTTACCGGAAAATGAGGCGCAAGTATGTTAAAAGCCATCATAGTTGAAGATGAATATCTCGCCCGTGAGGAGCTAGAGTATTTAGTGAAGAGCCACAGTGAGATAGACATAGTGGCTAGCTTCGAGGATGGCTTAGAGGCCTTTAAATATTTGCAGGATCACGAGGTCGATGTGGTGTTTTTGGATATCCAAATACCGTCCATCGATGGCCTTTTGTTGGCGAAGAATCTGCATAAATCGACCCATCCTCCCCATGTGGTGTTTGTTACTGCCTATAAAGAATTTGCAGTAGAAGCGTTTGAGCTCGAAGCTTTCGATTATATTCTCAAGCCCTACAATGAACCGCGGATCATCAGCTTATTGCAGAAGATTGAACAGGTGGGACGACAAGCACCAAAGCCGCAACATGAGGCCGCGAGCAACACCAGTCGAACCGTGAATTTAGTTAAAGGTGAGCGGATTATCGTTACGCCCTGCGAGCAAATTTATTATGCCGAGGCCGATGAAAAACTCACCTATGTGTACACCCGCACCGACCGTTATGTGATGCAGATGACCATCAGTGAGTTTGTGAGTCGTTTGCCTGCTGAAGGCTTTTTCCGCTGTCACCGTTCCTATTGCGTCAATATCAACAAGATCCGCGAAATTGTGCCTTGGTTCAATAGTACTTACCTGATTAGGTTGCATGATTTGTCATTCGAGGTGCCCGTTAGCCGTAGTAATATTAAGGCTTTTCGACAGCTGATGAGGCTGTAATTGTCATTCATTCCTGCAGATCTGTATTTCATGCCTTAATTGATCGGCGCGAATCGCATCTCTCTTATAGTGGACTCAATTCCTGATCCCCTAAAGCGAGATGCATCATGACTAAAGAGATGAACCGTACTCGGTACCTGACCTTAGTTGGTACTATTATCACCCAGTTTGCACTCGGCTCAGTTTACACTTGGAGCCTGTTCAATGCGCAGTTGGCCGTTAAGCTCGACGAACCCGTCAGCCAAGTGGCATTTGTGTTTGGTTTGCTGAGTTTGTCTTTGGCCGTGGCATCTTCCATGGCGGGCAAATTACAGGAACGCTTTGGCGTACGTAATGTCACCTTAGGCGCAGGCCTGTTACTCGGTGTTGGATTCTTACTCACTGCCCAAGCCAGTAACTTGATGATGCTTTACCTGTGCGCAGGGATTTTAGTGGGCTTTGCCGATGGCACTGGCTACTTGATGACCTTGTCTAACTGCGTGAAGTGGTTCCCTGAACGCAAAGGGCTGATTTCGGCGTTAGCGATTGGCGCTTATGGTCTAGGTAGCCTCGGATTTAAATACATTAACGTGCTGTTACTCGAAAACACTGGCCTTGAAACCACCTTCCAACTGTGGGGCCTGATCGCCATGGCGCTGGTGTTATGTGGCGGTATGTTGATGAAAGATGCGCCTGCACAATCAGCCGCAAGTCAGCAAGCCGAAAGCCGCGACTTCACTCTCGCAGAAGCCATGCGTAAGCCGCAATACTGGATGCTGGCGCTGATGTTCCTGTCGGCCTGTATGAGTGGTTTGTATGTGATTGGTGTGGCTAAAGATATCGGCGAGAAGATGGTCGACTTGCCTGTACTGGTCGCCGCCAATGCTGTTGCTGTGATTGCTATGGCGAACCTCAGTGGTCGTTTAGTGCTGGGTATACTGTCGGACAAAATCCCTCGCATTCGGGTTATTTCGCTGGCGCAGATCATCACCTTAGTCGGTATGGTGTTACTGTTGTTCATTCCTTTGAATGCTAACCTGTTCTTCGTTGCGGTTGCCTGCGTTGCCTTTAGTTTTGGCGGTACTATCACTGTTTATCCATCATTGGTGAGCGACTTCTTCGGCCTGAATAACCTGACTAAAAACTATGGGGTTATCTACTTAGGTTTCGGTATCGGCAGTATTATCGGTTCGATTGTCGCCTCGTTATTTGGTGGCTTTATTGCAACCTTCAACGTGATTTTAGTGTTGCTGGTGGTGGCGTTAGTCATGTCATTAACCATTCGTATGCCTGAGCCCAAAACTCCTGCGTCAGCTAAGAGAGCGACTAAGAGTACGCCTCGCTTAGTGAATATGACGGCCGAATCTGCATAGGCGCAAGCTAAGCTTTTCCTCTTTAGCCAAAAGCTAACACAAAAAATCCGCAGCCAAATGACTGCGGATTTTTTACTTTTTATTCCGTATTTTATGGGCGAGGTTGTTATTCATTTAAGGCTCATTGACTTATCTATGTGATTGCACTTTTGATGTTAGCTCTGTGCTGCCTCTTTTTTATCACACCAACAACAGGTAACTTGATAGCCATAAAGCGTTATTCAGGATGTGTTGATGTTAACGGACCCTCTTTTTTGGTTGGTGGCGATACCTGCAGTATTGATTACTGGGATTTCTAAATCCGGTTTTGCGGGTGGCGTGGGCGGCTTAACTGTCCCGCTATTGGCGCTGGCCATTAGCCCTGCTACAGCGGCGGCAGTCATGTTACCACTGCTGATTTATATGGATTTTTTAAGTGTTCGTTCCTGGTGGGGGCAACATAATCCGCGTCATTTATGGATCCTCTTACCCGCGGCGATTGTGGGAATTTTTATCGCTTATCTGTTGTTCGATCGATTAAACGAAGATTACTTACGGGTGATTCTAGGCTGTGTGTCCTTAGGTTTTGGTTTGTATGGTTTGATCCTTGGGGATAAAACTCAAGCATCACCTTCACCTCTGGTTGGGCGCTTGTGTGGCTTAACAGCAGGATTTACTAGCTTTGTTGCCCATGCGGGCGGGCCGCCACTTAACGCTTATTTGTTGCCGTTGCGCTTGGCCAAGGCAGAGTTTTTAGCCACTGCCGTGGTGTTTTTTGCGGTGGTGAATCTGGTTAAACTTGTTCCTTACAGTTTGCTTGGGCAGATTAACCAAGAGAATATTATCGTTTCTCTGTTATTGGTGCCGCTTGCATGGTTAGGGGTAAAGTTAGGTTTGTTCATTCAAGATAAAATTGACGATAGGTTATTTAAACGCATCATCTTGATTTTAATGGTGCTGGTGGGTGTGCGTTTATTGTGGACGGCGTTATAGTTTTAAGCTTTAGGTTATATTAGTCTGCTAGAGTGCGCGGGTGTTGGGGCGTTTTGATCCCCAGCCGCCTGAATTTACCTGATAAAAACTCAAAATTACGTTACTGTGAAACCTGCCTGCAATGAGTTTGAAGCTATGAAACGATTACTGATAGTTATCTTAGCCTTAGGCCTTGGCGCTTGTGCTAGCGCGCCAGAACCTAAGCCTGTGGTAAAGCAAGTTGAACCCGCCACGGTTTGGAATGATAGCAATATCTCCGAACTGCATTCTGAATGGCGCGGAGTACCTTATCGCCTTGGTGGTGGCACTAAGCGTGGCATAGATTGCTCGGCTTTTGTGTCTGTCGCCTATCAGAAGATGTTGGGTATGACCTTACCGCGCACAGTCGAAGAGCAACAAGCTTTAGGTAAACCTGTGCCGAGAAATCAACTGCGCAAGGGTGACTTGGTATTTTTCAAGACAGGTTGGAGCACACACCATGTCGGCATTTATGTAGGAGGCGATAATTTTCTCCACGTTTCCACTAGCCAAGGGGTGAAGATTTCGAGCCTGCATAACAGTTATTGGGCGTCTAAGTATTGGAATGCACGGCGGATTTAGCCCTTTGACCGTTTTTATCTTTTGAATGGCTCAACTTGCAGTGAGAATGCCTGAGCCAATCTCCCTTTATGGCATGTTTTTATCGGCCCAATGCTGCTTTGCTTTGGGGAAGGCGTTTGTCATCAATGAACAATTTTTAAATTCCGAGTGTTTAAACGGTGTTGCGCGAACCCCATCACGTTTTAGTCGCCCCCTTTCCTGAGCATTTATGCTATTTTAGCTGCGGCTTAAGGTCGAAGCTGTAGCGGCTTCTTCCATGCTTGATGTCGACAATTTTCACTTCGGCATGTTTCATTTCAACATCATTGGGGATTTCCTATGAGCAAAGCAAAAATCGGTATTGTGACGGTCAGCGATCGCGCCAGCGCGGGAATTTATGAAGATATCTCAGGCAAGGCGATTATCGACACGCTCAACGACTATCTCACCAGCGAGTGGGAGCCGATTTATCAAGTGATCCCCGATGAGCAGGATGTGATTGAAGCGACGCTGATCAAAATGGCCGACGAGCAGGATTGCTGCTTGATTGTCACTACGGGCGGCACTGGCCCAGCGAAACGCGATGTCACCCCAGAAGCGACAGAAGCCGTCTGCGATCGCATGATGCCAGGCTTCGGTGAGTTGATGCGCGCCGAGTCATTAAAATTTGTGCCTACCGCCATTTTGTCTCGTCAAACCGCAGGGTTACGTGGCGATTCATTGATTGTGAATTTGCCCGGCAAACCAAAATCGATTCGCGAATGTTTAGATGCCGTGTTCCCCGCCATTCCTTACTGTATCGATTTGATGGAAGGCCCGTATTTAGAGTGCAATGAGTCGGTTATCAAACCATTCAGGCCTAAGGCTAAGTAAGCTTCTATCTAGCCTGTAAAAAAATAAAGCCACTGAAAATCCAGTGGCTTTGTTGTTTGAGGAGCTTAGGGTTCATAACTGATTAATCTGCTGCTTTAGCTCGTACTCTGGCTCTGTCACTATTTTTTCAAGCACTTGTACTCGCTCAATTAGTCTTAGTTTTGTAGGCTGAGTTGAGTCACTTTGTCCCCAAGTTTATCAATCGAAGCGCCCTATAAACCGAAGATCACTTTTTCACTCTTGAGTGACCTTTCCATGCCAAAGGCGAGCAATACCGCAATGGCGAGTGTGCCTAAGGTCGAAACCAGTAACTGCAGCATGGGCAAGTCTTTACCTTTGATAAAGTCCATTAATGCCTGTTGCTGACCCGAGACGGGCAACCACTGCAGCATATCTGGCGCTATGTTGTAACTGGCGGCCATCGACAGGGCTAAGGGCACAAATAGCACCATAGTCAGATAGGACTGAGCCTCCTTAAAGGTTTTCGCCATAAAAGACACAAACAGTTGCAGACAAGCGGCCATTAACGCGACGGGGATGCCGACCACTAACATCAGCAGCATAAATTCTGTGGTGATGTTGACGCTAAAGCCTAATTCCTGCCATGGCACAAAGGCGTAGGCGATTTTAGACACCAGCAAGATCAGCACTAAACCGAGCAAAGCGAACAAGCTTACCGCAATAATTTTTGAGAGCACTAATTGGCGAGTGGTCAGCGGATGGCTCAATAGCAGGGCCAAGGAGTTGCGTTCGCGCTCACCGGCACTGGTGTCGATAGCTAGGTTCATGCCCGAGATAAATACCGAGTAAATCATAGTGAAAATGGCGATACCTAAGATCATTCCACCCTTAGAGTCTGTGGTGGCTTTGTCTTGCACATTCACCTTGAGCGGCTGCACCACGCGCGGGTCGATACCGCGGGCAATTAAACGTAAACTGCCCATTTCAGCGCTGTAGGCCTGTAGTTGTTTCTCGAGTCTGCGAATCGAGTTCTGCAGTTTCTCCTCTGAATTATCGGCCACGATAGTGATTTCGGCGCTTTTGCCTTGGTTCATTTGCGCGGCATAGTCGGTGCTGATGATCAGTTCTATTGCTTTAAGGTCTTTGGCGTCAGAGCCATCGGCTGCGCCTTGAGTGATGCCTTTATTTGATAAAAATCTTACTAAATCCGGTGCTTTATCGGGATTTTTAATGGTGATTTTCAAATCATCGGGGCTGGTTAGCTGGCCAATTAACACCATAAATAGGCCGCACATGATCAACGGTGTGCCTATGGCGTAGTACAGACCCGCCATCACAGAGCGCTTATCGCGGGCGGCATCGATGAGTTCTTTACGAACCATAGCGATTATTTTATTCATGCTGTCATTCCCTTATCCATGATCTTATCTATCTGAGCTTGTACATCATTGATGCTGCCTGCATTCTTGTTAGTTTGAGTCATCATGCCGCTATCCCTTCATCCGTGCCGATAAGTTGAATAAAGGCTTCTTCGAGCGAGTCTTTGCCCGTTTGAATGCAAAGCTCTGTTGGGCTGCCAATGGCGACGACTCTGCCTTGGGCCATGACGATCACTTGGTCACACAGAGCGGCGACTTCCTGCATCACATGGCTAGAGAACAGCACGCAATGTCCTTGATTTTTAAGATCGATAAGAATGTCACGCAGTAGGCGAGTGCTCATCACATCCAGCCCACGGGTCGGCTCGTCGAGGATAATATTGCTCGGGCTGTGGACGATTGCCTGTGCGAGGGCGGTTTTCATTCTTTGTCCTTGGGAGAAGCCTTTGCAGCGGCGATCGCTAATGTCTTCGAGGCGCAATTTCGCAATCACTTGGCTGGTGGCCTCTTTGGCCTCCTTGGGTGATAAGCCGCTCAGCTCGGCAAAATAGCGAATGTATTCCCGTGGTGTTAAGCGTTCATACAGACCAAAAGGGTCGGGGAATAGCCCGAGTTGCTGCTTAGCGCCAATAGGGTCGATGGCGACATCTATGCCTTCGATTTCAGCCTTGCCGTTATCGGGTTTCAGCAGGCCAAAGATAGTGCGTAAACAGGTGGTTTTACCTGCCCCGTTCGGGCCGAGTAATCCTGTGATTTGGCCGTTTTGTGCGACGAAACTTAAGTCATTCAGCGCCTGCACGTCACCGATGCGCTTGGAAAGATGGGATACTTTAATCATGGCTTATTCCTTAGCTCCAGTGCTGGCGTGATCATCTGTTGTCGTGGTTTTTGTGCTGGTCGCATTAAGCGGTTCTACCGAGCTGGCATTTAAATAAAAGCTACGGCGCACATCTTTGTTCAAACATTCGCCGTCGAGATCGTTGACTGAGCCCGAGCGAACGAGATCGGCAATCAGGTTATTGGCGCAGGATTGATAGGCCACACCGTGGGTCGCATAAGGAGCGACAAAGTGCTTGGCATTGGTGAGTTTTTCCATGGCTAACTCGCCCCAGCTTGGTGGGGTGGCGGGGTCGATTTCGCCGGATAACAACAAGGTCGGAATGTTACTGTTAATGGGCTCGCTAAAGCTGTCATCGACCGCAGGGACTTTCCATACTGAACAAGTCGCCTCTAAGCCTTCGAGCATGGTTCTGCCCATAAAGGATTTTTTGGCCTGCTCGCGCATGGTTGGGGTAATGCGGTGCATATCTTCGCCACAGACCACAGAGGCGTGCATGCCCATCGCCATGCCAGCATTGTCGATAGTGAGGGCATATAGGCCGAGTATGGGTTGGAAGTTGTTTTTCGATGCTTGATGAATCGCATGGGGCAAGAGGGCGCGCACATTGGCTTGATACAGCGCCATGCGGATCGAACCAGAGAATTTACCGCGCGTCATGGTCAACATGGTTTTTTCGCCCGTGACGGGATCGTAAACGTTTTCCATCACAGGGCCAGTGGCGAGCTTAGCGTCGACTCGCTCAAAGTCTGCCTTTAACTGGGGAAATTGGCTGTTACAGGCGGCGGTTGCTTGGCAATCCTTAAATAATAAGTCGAAGCCACGATCAATCGCCGAGCCAATTTCTAATACGCTTTGTTGCATCGGCACTATGCCGTCTAAGGTCACTGTGGCTAAGTGTGCCGGGTATAAACGCATGTAAAGCTGCGCCATACGAGTGCCGTAGGAGATGCCGTAAATATGCAGTTTTTTATAGCCTAAGTGCGCTCGTACGGCTTCGAAGTCTTTAATCGCATTGAGGCTGCCGTATTGAGTCACGTCGGCATCAATTTTGGCTAAGCATTTTTGCGTTTCGGCTAAGGTATCGACATTATCGTCATCGAAGGACAGTGGAGATTGAGCTCCTTCATCGCAGGCCAGTACATTCGAACGGCCAGTGCCCCTTTGATCGATCAGTAAAATATCCCGCTGTTGGCGGACTTTGCTCAGCATGGCATCGAAACCTGCCGCGTTCTCTATGGCCGATTGTCCTGGGCCGCCTGCAATCGCCAGCAAGGCTTCTTCATGGTTGGCATTTTTCACCGCAGGCAAAACAACGTAATGCACTTGGATCTGTTTGCCATCGGGTTTGTTAGGGTTTTCTGGCACAGTCACAAAACCGCAGTTTAGACGATCGGATACGCCTTCCACATAACAAGTGTCGGTGTCATTCGCCATGTTCCTAGCTATATCAGCTGTCGCTTGTGTCTCTTGGCTTTTCACATCACTCGCCCACGTCGCCGTACTTGCCATTGCCAGTATGAGGGCGCTCATTCTCAAAGTACGCGTGCGCCATGTGGCACTAGTCGCACCATGGCGTGGCTGAGTTGGCACAAGGCGTTGAACTGTGTTGCTTAACTTCCTGTGTGTCATGCTATCTATCATGCGCGCTTTCCTTTTTGCATTTCAGGACGAGTTGTAAATTTAGATACAAAATATCGGTATATTAATGTGTTAACAAGGTGTGAGCGGGCAGTGCTGGGCGTTTTTCATGTCAACCTAAGTTGTTGTGAACCTATTTACAAGCACTGAAACGAACAAGTTGTGTTTTTTTGGGGATAAGAAAAACTCTGGCAAGGCGATGTCATTAGCAGATAAAAGCCTATTTACAGCGTGATTTGGGCGACATTTGCACAACATTAGAGCAAAAACTCTTAGTTTTTATTTGGCCTTCAGGTAGAATGCTGCAAAAGCGGTACACTTGTAAGCTAAAAAGGTGAGTCTCTTATGTCTCTCGATCAATATCATGTTATTCGACTACTACAGCAGCAGAGTGAGTCTTTAAAAGACGCAGTAGCGCTGGAAGGTTTTGAAATGGCCGCTCCTTGGTATCAGGTGAGTTGGCAAGCCTTCGACCAAATCAGCAGTAAAATTGCACAAGTGTTGATCGAACTTGGCGTACAAGTGCAAGACCGTTGCGTTATTCTGGCGCAAAACTGCCCGCAGTGGACTTGTGCCGATGTCGGCACTCTCAAAACTCGCGCCGTTGTGGTGCCAATTTATCCCACCAGTACCGTCGAACAGGCGAGCTTTATCGTTAACGACGCCACCGCTAAAGTGATTTTTGTCGACGATGCTAAGCAATACGCCATGGCGTGTGAGTTGCAAGCCTTATGCCCAAGCCTAGAGCATGTGATTGTATTCGATGCCAGCGTGACACTCGCTGCCGATAAGGCCAATCAGCATTGGCATCTAGATACCCTACTGGCGGGTGACACTCAGTTAAACATTGAGCAAGAAGCCGAGCTTAATCAGCGTTTACAAGCTGCAAATCTCGATGATTTACTGACCTTAATTTATACCTCCGGCACGACGGGCGATCCTAAGGGCGTGATGCTGGATTACCGTAATATGGCGTCTACCATACGCCAGCACGATCAAAAACTGGCCTTCCATTCTGGCGATGTGTCTTTGGCATTTTTGCCATTGAGCCATGTATTTGAGCGCAGTTGGAGTTTCTACGTCTTGTGCCGTGGCGGCCATAACGTCTATCTGCAAAATACCCAAAGAGTGAAAGAGGCGATTAGCGCCGTGCGTCCACATACCTTGTGTGTGGTGCCGCGTTTCCTCGAAAAAGTGTATAGCGCCGTACAAGATAAAGTCGCCAAATCAGCCGACGGTCGTAAGAAGTTGTTTGCTTGGGCGATGCGCGTCGGCCAACATCAGTTCGAAGTTGGCCAAGGTCGTGCTAAGGGTGGATTGTGGTTGTCGCTGCAATGGCGTTTGGCGCACAAGCTGGTGTATAGCAAGCTGCAGGCTGTGCTTGGTGGCCGTTTGAAGTTTATGCCTTGCGGTGGGGCAGCCTTAGATGTGAATGTCGGTAGTTTCTTCCATGCGATTAATATTCCGGTACTTTGTGGGTACGGTATGACAGAAACTAACGCGACTGTGACCTGCAATACCTTGGGTAATCGAGTGCCAGGTTCCAATGGACAACCTTTGCTGGAAACCGAAATTAAGCTAGGTAAGGACGATGAGATTTTAGTCCGCGGCGCCACTGTGATGCGCGGCTATTACAATCGTCCTGAAGATACCGCCGCTGCGTTTGAAGATGGTTGGTTAAAAACTGGCGATGCAGGGCGTTTCGATGCGAACGGCAATTTATTTATTACCGATCGTATTAAAGAATTGATGAAGACCTCTAACGGTAAATATATCGCGCCGCAAAGGGTTGAGGGCGCCGTAGGCTGTTGTCCTTTTATCGAGCAAGTGGCGATTATTGCTGATGCGCGTAATTATGTGACCGCCTTGATTGTGCCAGCGTTTGAGTCACTGGAAGCGTGGGCGAAGGACAAAGGGCTGAAGTATGAGTCACCTTTAGAATTGCTGCGCCATAGTCATGTGGTTGAGCATTTTGAGCAGCGCTTAAAGCAGTTACAGCATGAGTTGGCTGGTTTTGAACAGATTAAAAAGTTCACTCTGTTGCCTGAAGCGTTTTCGATGGAAGCTGGTTTAATCACCCCAACGCTCAAGCTGCGCCGCAAGATGATTTACCATAAATACGCCCATGAAATAAATGCTATGTACAACAACTAATTGTTAAGTTGTTGTTGCTAAAGGCCGCAGAAGCGGCCTTTTTTTTATCTACTACTTCCTGAAGTGCTTTTCTTCGCTTAAAATTCGCCCCGTTTACTGGTGCGCATGAGGCGCGAGGCGTCGGTATAAAAGGTGTAGTTAAATGGAACTTTCGATTCGTAGTTTATTCACTGCAGTGAGTGCGGTGTTGTTATCTTCTTTAACTGTCATTCCTGCAGCTGACGCTGAGGATTACGACAAAATCGTCCATGGCCCAGTGGACTTGCCTAACGGGCAATGGCTCAATTTCTATCAAAAAGATCATAAAGTGTGGGGCGAAATGCTCTATGGCGATGCGCCCGGCGTGCGTCTTGATGATTATGGTTCTGCTGAAGTGGTTGCGGTTTTTTACCTCGATTTTGATAAAGGTGGCACCAAAGAAGTGGTTGTCATGCTTAAAGATGCCGATGGTCAGCATTTACGGGGCTATGGTTTTGAAGGGGATGATCTCACAAAACTCCCCCGTCTACAGGTTGTGCTCGATGAAGTGGCACCAACCTTAACCTCGTTTACCGTGGGTAGCGTTCGTAAAGTGTTAAGCCAAATTCCGCCGCAACAATACCGTATGACCTATGATGTTGACGCGATTGAAGATCCCGCCATTAAAGCGATTGTCGATGGTTCTACTAAGCTCAAGCCGACCTTAGTGGGTTATCGTAATTCCGAAGGTTCACCCGTCGATGTGAAGACCGCCGTCGAATATAAATTACGTTATCCACTCACTCGCAAAGATAAAGATGCCCAAGGGATTGAGCGCCAATATAGCTTAGTGACCACCTTTGATCGCAGTGGTTATAGCGAAGAAGACGGCAGTTTTGTATTAGTGAGTGTGGCCTTTGAGGCCGATGACTTTGATTGGCTTAAAAGTGGTGGTGCCGTGATCCCTAAAACTGGCCCATCCTACGATTTTATGAGTATGAGCATGGCGAGTACTTGGGCAGGGCTTGCCAGTGAAAGTCATTATGCCCAAGGCGTGCTCGATGGCCCGTATGCAGCCTACGATGGTCGCAATGGTAGCGTGGTTTACTCTGGTAACTACAAACAGGGCAAAAAAGTCGGTAAGTGGATGGAGACAGAGAACCAAGCCATTTATTGGGAAGGCGAATATCTTGACGGTAAAAAGCAAGGTAAATGGATTGCACAGTCGATGTTCGATGAGGCCGATAGCTTTGGTTTTGCCCATTACAATCAGGATGTGCTCGACGGCCCCTACGAAGTCTATGAGCCCGATTATGACTCCAGTGCAGAAGGCGATAAGCGATTAGTGGCAAAAGGTATTTATCTTAATGGCGTAAAAGATGGCGAGTGGCTTGAGGCTGATGGCAGCAAAGGCCAATATCAAAAGGGTGTCAAACAAGGTCCTTGGGTCGATAAAGTGACGAGCGGACATTTCCGTGATCAAGTAGGTGAAGGCGCCTATCTTGCAGGAAAACGCACTGGCCCTTGGGTATTTAAAGCCGAAGATGGGACTCGTACCGAAGTGAATTATGTCAATGGCTTACGTCAAGGAGAGTCTAAATCATTCGACAAAAATAATCTGATGTTTAATACCCGCCATTATGAGCAGGGTCGCCTTAATGGTCAGAGTATTTGGTATTCAAGTCCGAATGTCGTGGTGGATATCGCTAACTACCGCCAAGGAGAGCTGGATGGTCAGCAAATGCGCTTTAATCCCCAGAACGGTGAGCTGACTGAACTAACGAGTTATAAATTCAATGAAGCGGTGACGCTTAAGCCTTCGCACGATGAATGTATTATGCGTGAGAATCCCTACTCAGATGATTGTGAAGGGGTGATTAATGGCAAAAATGAAGCAATTTCATCGATAAAACACGGTGAGCAACGCGAGTATCATAGCAGCGGCTCCCTGTATAAATTGGCTTATTACACCAATGGCGCTGTAGATAAAGAATATCAGTTTGATTCAAATGGCCGTTTATTAAATTTAAAAACGTACAAAGCGGGTAAGGAATACGGCCCAAGTATCAGTTATTCCACTGATGGTGGTTACTCACTCTCCCGGTATGGTCACCAAGTGAATAACCGTGTCTCTGGCCCCCATTATAGTTTCTATCCTAATGGGCAATTAAGAAGCCTGTGGAACTACTGCCAGCAAGAAGGCGAAATGTGGAACGGTGAACCTTACTACTGGGATAACGCCATTGCGCGCTGCGGTATACAGCGGGAGTACTTTGATAATGGTGCCGTGAGTTGTATTGAAGACCTCGATAGCAATTATGCCGTGGATAAAGTGTGTTACGACATGAATGGCAAGATAGCGAATGAAATGCTGCGTATCGATGAACAGCATGTGATCCACAAGCGCTACATTAACGGTGTCATCTATTCCGAAGAGCCGGGTTTTGCCGATTACTCACATATCACTAAGGGCCGTAAGATTTATCACTTAGAGAACCCAAAAACTCATGGGGTGTATAAGTCTTATAAAAATGGCAAGTTAGAATACGAGAAAATGTATGATATGGGTAAGGCTGGATGCCTTAAAAAGTACGATGCTAACGGCAAGCAAACCCCAGAAACGGCGAGTTGTCAGTTTTAAAATGCTGGGTTTGGGCTAGTGGCTAGAACCTGTTTGGCTTAGGATAATGGATGAGTTTGGTGGTTGGTTTAATTACGTTAATCACCACGCTCTTCCATTCATAAAATAATAAAAAGGAAGTTTGCATGTCAGCCACAGAATACAGTCTCGAAATCAATCCAAGATTTACTGAAACCGACGGCCTAGGTCATATCAACAACACTGTTATCCCCGTATGGTGCGAAGCGGCGCGCACGCCAATCTTTGAGATTTTTAATCCCGAGTTAGATTTGCATCAGTGGAACTTAATCGTCGCGGGGTTTACCGTGGTATTTATCGCGCCGACTTACTATGGCAAGAGTGTCACAGTAAAAACCTATGTTAGCCGTATCGGCAATAGCAGCTTCGAACTGACCCAAACCTGTTGGCAAGCGGGCAACAAGACCGCCGAAGTAAAAACTACCTTAGTGCACTACGATTACAGCAGTGAAAAAAGCCGCCCGATTCCTGAAGAAATCCGCGAAATGCTCGCTAATCTGAATGGTGAAAGTGCTTAGTCTGCTTACTCTTTCGGTCAGCGCAATTGCAATTGCGCTGCTGAAGCGTTAATTTGTCGACCCGTTAACCGTGATGCAGATCACTTGTCTGTATCGCTTAATTTTTATCGGTTCGGATTAACCATGAGATTCTATTTTACCCGCATGCGATCGAAGGACATTTGTCCACCAAGACAGCCACTTAAAAAGATTGTGTGGTCATGGATTGGGGCTTTCTGTGGCATTTACTTGGTCGCGAGTCTCGCAAATTATATGAGTGAAAACCTCGTCGACACTATGTTTGTCATTGGCTCGTTCGGCGCGTCGGCTGTGCTAGTGTACGGTGCACCGCTGGCGGAGTTTTCTCAGCCGCGTAACTTGATTGGTGGCAGTGTGTTATCGGCCTTAATTGGGGTCGCAGTGTACCAAGTGTGTGGCGATTATGTGGTGCTGGCGAGCGCCTTAGCGGTATCCCTGTCTATCGCATTCATGTACCTGACTCGCACTCTTCATCCTCCGGGCGGAGCAACGGCATTGATTGCCGTGATTGGCGGTGAAAACGTGCATCAACTCGGCTTTCTTTACGCGTTAATGCCAGTGTTCCTCGGCTCAGTATTACTCTTACTGGTTGCGCTGGTGGTCAATAATCTCTCCACCGATCCCAAGCGCCATTACCCTGTTTATTGGATTTAGCGAACTCGTTTTTAAATCTGCCTATTTTAAAAACTTCTGTACATACCAGCAGGTGGCTTGGATAGTAAACTCTTGGCCTTTAGCCCACTTTAAGCCGTGGCGCACTAAGCGTTCGGCAAGGCCTTTACCGCGCAGTTCGTTGGGGACAAAGGTGCGGCTAAAATCGATATCCTTGCCTGATAATCGGTATTCCAACACGGCTTCATAGCCGTCGACAGGGATAATAAAACGCTGTCTATCCTGTTGATGTTCAATGGCGATCTCGATATTTTCGTTATCTGACATACATGCTTCCCTCAAGGAGTGGCTTAAAGTGTGCTGGCAATTCGTTATTGATTTTAATAGCTTAAGCGATTTCGTGTTGTTTGAGAATTGTCAGCAGTTCTGCTGGTAACTCAGCTTTTTTGCCCGTTTTAAAGTTAAACATCACCGCGACTGAAGTACCTAACGTCGTTACTGCCTGCTGCTGTTTACTAAAAGCCTGGTAATGCATGGTAAATCTATCGCTGTGAATATCGCTAATACTGACACTCACCAATAAAGTATCGGGGAAAGTCACTGGGCGTTTATAGCGAGCCTGATTTTCGCTGATTACGGGGCCAATACCGGATTTATACAGGGTATCTAGCGGGAAGAGACGATTGAAAAAGTCGATACGTGCCGTTTCAAAATAGCGGAAATACACCACATTATTAACATGCTGCAAAGCATCCATTTCGCCCCAAGCAACGGGGATTTGGGTAACGATAGGGTGCTGTGCGAGAAACTTTTCCATTGCCTGTTCTTGTACATCTTCTTGCAACTGTTCTTGTTTAAATCCCATGATAAAAATCCCAAGTTAAAACGCTCGTTTAAGCGGCCAGACTAGCAGCATAAGATTGCTGCGACAAGTCTTGGCCTAAGCTGATACTGTGGCTGATAATGGCAAGCAATGCAGATATGAGTAATGTCTTTAACGGGTTAGGTTGAACTATGTATATTGGACAAGCGGCAAAGCAAACAGGGCTGTCGATAAAAGCGATTCGCTTGTATGAGGAGTGGGGGCTAATCGACACTCCCGCACGTCAGGGGCGTTATCGTATTTATAGTGCGGCGGATATTAGGCTGTTGTTGCTGATCAAAGAGGCCAAAGCCCTCGGCATTAAGCTTATCCAACTAAAAGATTTACTCGAACAAGGCGATAAGCATGCTCAGTTAGCCACAGTGCAGGCTTTTTTGTTGGGTATTAAAGCGGATTTTTTACGCCAGATAAGTGAGTTAGAACATAAAGTCACTCAGTTAGATGCCTGTATTGATGGGCTCACCTCCTGTGAATCGCAGCTGTTACCTTAGGTCTTGACTCTCCCCTTAGGGGCAGAGTTTATGCTATTTGCCACATTGACTGTTATGGAGTTTCATCGTGGCAAAAAAGATTTTAGTGATCTGTGGTAATCCTAAGGCGCAGAGTTTTTGTGAGCATCTGGCTGAAACCTATGTCCAAGCGGCGGCAGATAAACACTCAGTGAGAATCGTCAAACTAGCTGAGCTGAATTTTGACCCGAATCTGACCTATGGTTATCGTCAACCTCAGCCACTCGAAGCCGATTTGCTAGCGTTTCAAGCGAATATCCAGTGGGCGGAGCATGTGGTGATTATCACACCGATTTGGTGGGGCGGTATTCCTGCTAAGTTTAAAGGCTTAATCGATAGGACATTTTTATCTGGATTTGCATTTCAATATGAGAAAGGTAAATTGATACCCGCTAAGTTGCTGCGCCATAAAACTTCGCGAATTATCATGACTATGGACACGCCGCCTTGGTATTACAAGTGGTTTCAAGGCGCTCCCGCGCTGAAACAGCTTGATACCGCCACTTTAGTTTTTAGTGGTTTTAAGCGGGCTAAGTCCAATATGTTGGGGCCAGTGATGAGTACTAAGGAGCCGCAATTGCAACAATGGCGAGCGTTGGTGCAGCGGCTGGGGAATTTAGGTTTGTAGAATCTAGCGAAACAAGGAGTGGGCTGTGATTAAACAAGTGGGCAATACTCTTATTCAGCCAAAACACAGAGCGTCCTGCCATTGCGGTGCCGTGGTATTGGAGTTGTCATTGCCTAATGGCATCGAAAATCCACGCCGTTGCGATTGCTCTATCTGTCGCCGTAAGGGCGCAATGGTTGGCTCTGTGCCGCTGGCGGGGATTAAGATCCTCAAGGGGGAGGATGCACTGAAACTCTATGAGTTCAATACCAAAACTGCCAAACACTACTTCTGCTCTATCTGCGGTATTTACACCCATCACCAGCGACGTTCCAATCCCCATGAGTATGGTTACAACATTGGTTGCCTCGAAGGGGTTAACCCATTCGATCTCGAAAATGTGCCCACGAATGATGGCGTTAACCATCCTGCGGATCGTTAGATTATGAATATAGGTCAGTTTGCTGCACTCACTGGACTGTCGGCGCATACGCTCAGATATTACGAGAAAATTGGCCTACTGCAGTCTGTCGTTCGAAATGGCAGCGGGCATCGTGATTATGCGGCGAAAGAAGCGGAATGGATTGGGTTTATCAATCGCTTAAAAGAAACGGGCATGCCGTTAAAGCAGATATTGACCTATGCCGAGTTGCGTGCCCAAGGCGATGCAACCGCTGGCCAGCGACAGCAGTTGCTCGAGCAACATGCAACACAATTGGCTGAGCGTATTCGCCAAGAGCAGGAGCATTTGGCTGCCCTTAAGCAAAAAATTCACTATTACCAAACTCATTTTAGTGGCTAAGCTCAGTCGCTAACATTTGTGGTTAAATGCTAAAAAGCTAATATTATTTACTTTTCTATTTGCTTGCTTGTGTCTCTAGTCGGCGGGCAAAACAGAGGGCCAGTTTTACTGATCCGCATTGCCTGTGTCATCCATCAATGAACCATTGACTTAGAGTTAACTCTAAGGTTTAGGCTGCTTGCTGTGATTTAATCCAACAGGAGCTAAAAATGAGTAATCAAAGATATGTGCAGGGCCTCGCTAAACTGACTGAAATCGACGGTGAGGCGGGGGAGAAAGTCATCCGCAGTCTTGCCGATATTTGCCCTGCCTTAGGCAAGTACATTATCGAATATCCTTTTGGGGATATTTATCAGCGTGAAGGGCTCGACCTTAAGACGCGAGAGCTAGTGACAGTTGCCGCACTCACGGCGCTAGGGCATTGCCAGCCACAGTTAAACGTACATATTAATGGCGCATTGAATGTGGGTTGTACGCCGCAGGAAATTGTTGAGGTGATATTGCAAATGTCGGTTTATGCTGGCTTTCCTGCTGCACTTAATGGCATGTTTGCCGCTAAAACCGTATTTTCTGAGCGGGAGTTAAGCGTCGTTTAGTTAGTCCTGAGTCAGGTTTATCGATTTGCAAAAGTGACCATAAGGCCGCTTTAATTTCCTCTCTCAAGTTCATTTTAGTTGGATTTAAACTGGCGATGGGGTGTTGCAGGGCTTTCATTCGACTCTAAACAGAACGTTCGACTTTGGCTAGAGATAGCCAAAGTTACCAATGTACCGATATTGAGTGGCACAGTTGCCATCACTGTGCTTTGCACATTACAGTGGCAAATGTTGCCCGTCTTACTATTTCAATGGAATGTAAAAGAATAATGAATTTAATCGGTTACATTGGTTCGGCTCGCCAATACTTGCGAAAGCTCAGCTTACCATCACTGAGTGACATCCGTTTAGGTTTGGGCAAGTTCTGGCGCTGTCTTATCCTAGGGGTTGCTAAGTTATCCTTTGCGCAAAAGCTGTATCTTATTGCTTTGATATTGGCTTTTAGTAGTGAGTTAATGGGGTTGGTCGCTGTGATTGCCGTAATCGCTATGGCTATCGAGTTTTGGCCTGTGTTCGAGCGGGTTTGGCACAGTTTGGCGGGCAAAGCTGTGTTGTTGCTGTTTTATGCGATGATTGCCAACTTTGCTTTGGGCTGGTCTGGCGCGATAGTCAACGAAGTGGTTGGGGTCTCAGCAAGCGATCTCAATTACACCCATAACTTAGCGATTTTACTCTATATGCCCGCTTGGTTTTTGATGGTAAGCGCTATCGTGCTGCTGGCATTACAGTTGATTATTCCTATCTATTTAATATTGATCTTTTTGCTTAAACCTTTAGGCGTCAAATCGTTACGGCTTACCTCGCATGCTTCATTCCGCAAAACGACTTTTTTGATCCGTATCGTGCTAGCGACTGTGGTTTTGTATCACTTGAGCCTGTTAATTGATTTAGAGACGCGCATTGAAACCTCATTTGGCAACTTTATTACCTCTCCCCAAGAAGCCGCTAAGCATGCGCCTCGCGAGCCTAAATCGGGACGGTTGCCGGATGCGACCGATGTGCTGACGGTACCGATTGTAGAGCTAACTCAGACTGCTCTTGACTCTGAAAGCGATAAATCGAGCAAGGCTGAGAATAGTAATGATGACAGCGAGCTGGAAGAGGAAGAGCGCAAAAAGGCCTACGCCTCGGTGCGAACTCAATATCAGTACTTAGTGCGGCAATGGCTAGCTACGTTCGCATTTTCACTTGAAGCCAATGGCCGCTCGCGTTGTAAAAAGCCTGCCGAGTCGAATGTGATTGAATTAAATGATTACGAGATATTGTTGATCACACCCGATAAGAATGCGGATTATGGTTATCGTTTTGAGGTGGAAAAATGTATCTCGGCCGCGTTTCCGCTGGCGGTGAAGGGTAATTGAGTCAATTATTAAAAAGCGACCACAAGGTCGCTTTCGTTTTATCGGCTAAATCAGCTTGAGTTGACTATCGTGCTATTCAACCATCACGTTATTTAATAATCGCATTATTCAATCAGCAGCTCATCGAAGCTGCTGATTTTGCGGAACTCGCCAGTGCGTTGCTTGCTGTCGCGAACCATTTGGCAGGTCATCATACCCGCAGCGTCGGCAGCCTTTAATTCTTCAATAACATCAGACACAAACAGCACTTGTTTGGGGCTTAAGCTGATGGTGTTGAGGATATTGCAGTAAGCCTGCTTATCTAATTTGTTGCCCGTGCGGGTGTCGAAATGGCCGTTAAACATTTCAGTTAAATCGCCGCCGTCACTGTGGCCGAACAACAGTTTTTGCGCGTCGACAGAGCCGGATGAAAAACTGTAAATACGCAGATTTTGTGCGCTAAAACGTTTCACCGCTTCAATAAAGTCCGGGAAGATATGGCCCTTAAATTCGCCATGGGCATAGCCTTGTTTCCAAATTAACCCTTGTAAGGTTTTAAGTGGCGTAGCTTTACGGTCTTCGTTGACCCACTGTTGCAGGATCTCAGTTACACGCGCTAAGTCAGCCTCGGGCTCTAGGGCGATATCTTTAGTGTCACAAATACAGTTTTCAACCAATACATTGTGTTGGTTCTGTTCTAAAAAGTCTGGCAAGGCTTTGACAGAATAGGGGAATAGTACATCTTGGATAAAGTTTAGGTCTGTCGTGGTGCCTGCTGTGTCTACGACTATGGCTCTGATACCCATAATGTTTTGATACTCCACAATATGTTGGCTAAAAAATGCAACTCCGATCCTAAGCGTTATTGGTGAAATTGGCTAGTCTATTTCACCCAAACACATGGGCAAATTGTGGGTGATATCACTAAGCGATAAGATTGAAATTTGATTAATCTAGTAATTTTAAAAGCTTATCCACTGATTATCCGAGAAAACACTAACTTGATACTGGATTTCATCTCGTTTATTGCGCACAAGTTTGTGGTAGACATAAGACTATGGTCTTAATAGCTAAGGGAAATTTAGGCTGCTATTGTAGTTAAAGTCTCTTTACTCCTTTATACCTTGCATGCTGTGGTTTTCGGGAGACGAGACAGCATATTTCACCTGCGAATAGAGAGACCTTACATGAAATATTTACCCGCACTTGGCTTTGGTATCCTATTAGCCTTATTGAGTTTTATCAGTTTCTCATTGGTCGCCAGCGCAGGTTATATGTTGGACATGTTGAGTGCGGTGCCTCACATCTCGCATAACAGTGTGGAGTATCTTTTATTGGCGGCTCATGATGCGAGTTTGCTGATATTGCTTGCAGGTTTAGTGCTTTATGCTTACCACAGGATCTTTCCTAAACTTCCCTTCGATTGGTTTACCGCTGTGCTTATCCAAATGCCGCTTGGCTTGGCGGTACTGGTATTAGATGGTTTTACTTTAAACCTGTTTTCATTCAAAGGTTTTGCACTAACGCTGACCACTTTAGCCGCTTCATTTGGGGTGTTAAGCCTCTTTTGGTTGCTTCAACGTAGAGCTAAGCGCTTCGAGGCGAGGTTGAGTAAATAAGCAGAATTTACAGAACATAGCGTAGGCGCAGTGCCGTTTGTTCAACAGGGGATAACGCGAGCCACTGTTCTCGGATTTCCACGGCTTCCTGCGGATAGTCGGTAATGAGCACATCGGCTCCCAGCGCCAACATGCGCAGCATTTGCCGTGGATTATTTACTGTCCATACATGCACTTGCTTACCTCCTTTGTGTGCTCTGGCGATAAATTTTTCGTTAGTAATCGATTGATTGACCGCTAAGAATTGTGTATTCGCCTTAATGGGATCGCCAATGGATTGAGTGACGATAAGGCCTGTGTGAATGGAAGGGTCGAGTCGTTGCACTTCTTCAATGGCTCTTGCTTCGAGCGATGTAATCACCACTTCTTGTGTCATTTTCTCTTGTTGCAATAAGGCGACAACGGCCTGCGCTAAGCTGGGATCGGCTTGATTATATTTAAGCTCAATGTTTAAACCTATTTTGTTGCGTGCCTCATTAAGCATCTCTAGTAGTGTTGGTACGGATTCCCCTGCAAAAGTGGCACTGTGCCAGCTCCCCGCATCAAGCTGTTGCATTTCGCTCGCATTGAGGTTGGCAACTCGCCTTGGATCGCCCGCTATGCGCATTAAATCAGCATCGTGCAATACCATTAAGGTGCCATCGGATGCCGTTTGCACATCGATTTCGGCATAATCCGCCTTTTCTGCAATCGCTAAACGCAAAGCCGCAAGGGTATTTTCTGGTGCCCTAGCTGCGCCAGCACGGTGTGCAGTAATCAGGATGTCATCCCTTTGTGGTTCACTATTGAGGGCATATACCCCTAATCCCAACATGATTAAAAAAGTGCCGACCAACACCCCACTTATTGTATAAAGCGACAGTTCAGACGTTCTTTTTACTGTTTGTCGCCCAAGGCGTTCTAACCCTGCGGGTTTTTCTCCCAGCTGGCGGTATAACAGCAATATGATAAAGGCTTCGCCAAACATTCCGAGTAAGGACCATGCCGCGCTGAGCATAAAAATCAGTGCAGAAACGAGGGCCAATATGGCTAATTCTGCCGAAAGTGTCAGCGTAACCCTATCGAGTAAAGTATCGGCTCCCCAGGAGATCAGCAGTATTAAGGGATACACCAAAGCACCTATCCTCAACCACCAACCCGCAGCGTGCCACATAATCGGGCGTTCATTGCCTGCGCTTAATTGCCAACTGCGTTTGAGTGCCGTCAAAGCATCGGTCGTTTCACTCACAATAATCGTCAGTGAAAAGGCCGCTTTGGCCCACAGATATAAGGCAACAAGGACATAGATTATCGCTAAGAAGGCCATACTCGTTAAGGCGAGATACCAGTCTATAGGCTTAAAATACAAGTAGTAATTGATGTCGTGTCCCTGTAGAAACACG
Organism: Shewanella sp. NKUCC06_TVS; assembly: GCF_019345515.1. Lineage (NCBI taxonomy): Bacteria > Pseudomonadati > Pseudomonadota > Gammaproteobacteria > Alteromonadales > Shewanellaceae > Shewanella > Shewanella sp. NKUCC06_TVS. The sequence goes on from NZ_JAHKQX010000015.1 coordinate 47,772, forward strand.
CTGAAAATCAGATATCCTAGTCCGATAAAAGGTACGCTGAGCAGCAACAAGCAAGCCGCATAAATGCTACCAAGGCGAATAAATACGGGTAAGCGCGCAGTCGCGAAAATCAGCGCCCGCACTGGGCCAATGGGAATATCGTATAAGCCAGATGCTGCGAGAATCGTGACTCCAGCACGTTGGGTAAAAAACACGGTAAAGCTGCTGAATAGAGTAATGACCATAAACAGCAAGCCATAGGGAGACATGGCGAAGGCGATTAAGTCGTAATTGGTGATGGTGACATTGCCCGTTTTGGCAATCAGATGGCGCAGTAGCCAACCAAAAGACGGAACGATAATACCCGCCGACACTAAGGTGAATAACAGTTCAAATTCAATGAGTTTTCTACCGCAGCGACGAATGGCTTTAAGCGTGTCATGCCAGTAACTGTGTTCAGGATTGAGCATGCAGCTTCCTTAATCGTGCGAGTGTAGGACTGTAATTTAGCAGCGTTTCAGGTTGACGGTTAGTCATTCGTGCAATGTTTTAGGTGTGGGTAGTTCGTTAAAGTCTTCTTCTCAATGATTTTACAGAAGACCTATGGGTACCGGATTACATTCGACAATGATTAACAGTTCTGCTGAGTGGCTACTCAAAGCGTTGAATATCTCTTGGCCAACCAGATTCTAAGGTGGCAACTCTTCAGTGGGGCGTTGCATAGTTGACATGCATGTCAATAGTGTCGATAATGTAGGCAACAACTAACCCTTCTGTCACGCGTGGCATTGCGACCCCTGATGGTTGGGAGATAAAGCCGGCGAAAGCCGGTTTTTTCATATCTAAAGGAATATACTAGTTTGAAAACAAGGGGTTATGTCGATGGATATAACTTGTATTACGGTTGTTTAAGAAATACTAGCTATAAATGGTTAGATTTAAAAAAATTATTCCTTACCTATATTCTCCCCAGTTCCGTTCCGTTTCCATACACAGTAGATCCTATTTCGATTAAGTTTTATACTGCGAAAATTTTAGAGAAAGCTAGGCGAGCCCATGATTCTGTCGCTGATCAAGATGCTTATCATAGAGCATTGCGCATGGCCTATTCTGATAAGAGTGTTGAGATTATCGAAGGATATTATTCGATAGATCAAGTTTCTGCTTATTTGATTGATTCTAATAATCCTAATGTCTGGCCGAGAAATTGCCAGCGTGCGAATATTTGGAAGTTAGAAGAAAAACAGAGTGATGTTAATTTAGCATTGGATTCAGTTGTAGATGCAATACTCGATCCTGAACTTGAACACATTGTTTTTGTAACGAATGATACCGATATCGTCCCCGCATTACGTAAACTAAAGCAAGTAACAACAGCTAAAATTGGTCTGATTATCCCAACTCGAAAATTAGAAAGAAGTCCAAATGCAGATTTAGCCGAGCTTGCTGATTGGACGAGGACTCATATTACTACTGATGAATTGAGTCTTTCACTGTTACCTCGTTCAATTATTGGGTTAAAAAAATCTGTGAATAGGCCTATTTCATGGTTTGGTCAACCAGCCATTGTTAATGATATTTTACATGTTTTAGAAGAAGTCATTCCTAGTCCTGCAAAAAGATGGAAATGGTTAGACGAGGTAAAACCTAGTCCAGAGGGATTACCTGTTTTAAGTGATATCCCAAGTAATTTATTAGACTTTGAAGAAACTGCTTTGGATGTTTTAATACATGCAAGAGCTTATGTTGAATACCGAAAAAAAAGTAACTGATTCACTCTGTACCAGACTGACTCATCACACCGCTAAAACCCGCCATTGGGCTCTACATTTGCTATTAGAACGCATTTTTTTACCCTAAAATGAATCAAATTCCTTAAGAACGGATTCAAGTAACTTTGATGACGGCACATTATCAACATAACGAGTTTGTGATGGTGGCGCAGTTTCCTGTAACGCAAATTGCATCAGGCTAATGGCCAAACTAGGTCATCAATATGCACGGGAGTTGATTAGATTAAGCACTGGTTTGTAAGTGACCGTTCGTGACAGGGAGGTCACGGTCGAGCCCTCAAGGATGAGTTTATGGCGCGTCACTGGAAAGCCAGTGCTTAATCATTTTCTGATTATTTGCACATTGCCGCACACTCAGTACAGGGTTGCTTAGTTGACACAATCAACTAATCTCGATATTGTTGATACAGTCAACTATATCGAGAGCCTTCTATGTCGTCATTGTCACTCAGTGAAACTTTGCACAGATTAGTGCATGCCTACAAAAAGCAATTGCGTAGCGATATTGCTGCACAAGAGATTGATTTACCTGTCACTCATATCCGTGCCTTGAAGGGCGTGTGTCGCAATCCTGAATCGACAGCTCAGTCTATTGCCCTGCGAATGCAGCGGGATAAAGCGCAAATTACCCGTGTTCTTAATGAGCTACAGCAGAGCGGGTTGATCACTAAAATCGATAACCCTAAGGATGGCCGCAGCCAGTTACTGCGACCCACGGCTGAGGGGGAAAAGATCATGACTCAGATCAATGCCTCAGAACGTAAAACCGTGGCGCGCATGACGCAGGCGCTCAGTTCAGACGAAGTCGATACTTTTATTAAACTTGCCAATAGGATCAGTAAAAGTGTGGATGATGCCGCTGCCGCCAAAAGTGAAACTGATTGCCTTACTCAAAAAAGACCATCTAGTAAGCCAAAAGATACGGCTGGAAAAGGAGCCATTGAGTTGCGCTTAACGGCAGAAAACGCAATAGGAGAAAATCATAATGAATAAACCTGCACCACGTGAGCTAGAAGTGATCCGCTCGACTTATATCACTCCGCATATGTTACGCATCACCTTAGGCGGTGCGGGATTGGCTGGATTTCCTGCCGATCAAGAGAGTGCCTATATCAAGTTGTTATTCCCACAAGCGGGTGAGCGTCCATTAATGCGAACTTACACTATCCGCCAGCAACGCGATGATGAAATCGATGTGGATTTTGTATTGCATGATACCGACGGCCCTGCATCGAGTTGGGCGAAAACGACGCAGGTGGGCGAACTCATTCAAATTGGCGGACCCGGACTTAAAAAACTGATCAACTTTGAGGCGGATTGGTTTTTACTCGCAGGTGATATGACAGCCTTGCCCGCCATTAGCGTGAATCTGGAAAAATTGCCAAAAAATGCAGTGGGTTACGCTGTGATTGAAGTGTTGAGCGAAGCCGACATTCAGCCTCTTGTGCATCCCGAAAATGTTGAGCTGCATTGGGTGATTAATCCTGAGGCCGATCCCGAAGGTCGCCCTTTGGTTGAGCGGATTGTCCAATTACCTTGGCTTACTGGCGAGCCTGCCGTGTGGATTGCTTGTGAATTCAACAGTATGCGCGCGCTAAGAAGACACTTCAAGCAAGCGCATTCATTACCTAAGAGCCATTTTTACACGTCGAGCTATTGGAAAATAGGCTGTAACGAGGGCGAGCATAAGCTGGTAAAACAAGAAGATGAGCAGTTAGAAAATGGGGCCAGTGCTTAAGCTTAAATCCTGTTCTTAAACAAACCGAGCCATTAAACAAAATAAGGTCGCCAAGTTTGATTTTGCGACCTTATTTTATTCGCTACTTATGCCACATTTGCGGCGAGTACGCGCATTTTACTGATGCACTAGCTTGCCATTCTTCACCACATCTTTGCAGGGATTGACGCCGTAGCTGTAGGCCAACTGCGCAGGCGTGGCGATATCCCACAGACAAAAATCGGCTTGTTTGCCAACGACTAAACTGCCAACCGTGTCTTCAATTCCTAGTGCTTTGGCGGCATTTAAGGTGAGTCCTGTTAGGGCTTCTTCTGGCGTTAAGCGGAACAAGGTGCAGCCCATATTCAGCATCAACAGGGTTGAGCAAATGGGGGATGAGCCTGGGTTGAAATCGCTGGCGAGCACCATAGGTACGCCGTATTGGCGCAGTAAATCGATAGGTGGTTTTTGGGTTTCCCGCAAAAAGTAAAAGGCGCCCGGCAGCAGTACGGCGCAGGTGCCGCTTTCACTTAAGGCTTTTACGCCCGCCTCATCTAAATATTCGATATGATCTACAGACTTAGCACCAAGACGTGCGGCCAGTGCACTGCCGCCCATATTGGTTAACTGCTCGGCATGGAGCTTAATCTCTAAGCCCGCCGCTTTGGCTGCGCTGAGAACCCGTTCGGTTTGCTCAAGGTTAAAGGCGATATTCTCGCAGAACACATCCACTGCATCGGCAAGATTTTCGGCGATCACGGCGGGCAGCATCTTATTGATAATTAAGTCGACATAGCCGTCGCTATTGTCTTTATACTCAGGCGGAATTGCATGGGCGCCAAGGAATGTGGTCTTCACATCTACGTGGTGATGTTTGCCGAGCTCGCGGGCGACACGCAGGATTTTCAATTCAGTTTCAGTATCTAAGCCGTAACCCGATTTGATCTCAACCGTAGTAACTCCTTCTTTGGCGAGCGCGTTTAAACGCTGACGGCCGAGTTCAAATAATTCTGCTTCATCCGCTTCGCGGCAGGCCTTAACGGTCGAAATAATGCCGCCACCTGCACGAGCAATTTCTTCGTAACTGGCGCCCTGTAGGCGTAACTCAAATTCATTGGCGCGATTACCGGCAAAGATTAAGTGGGTGTGGGCGTCAATTAATCCTGGGGTGATCCAACCGCCTTTGCCCCTGTAAACGGGAATTGACAAAACATCGAAGGCGGGCAGTTCGCTGCGGGGGCCAAGCCAAGCAATTTTGCCATCTTTTACTGCGATGGCCGCGTTGGCGATCGCACCATAAGGTGCTGATACGGAAGGGTCCATTGTGGCTAAGTTAACATCTATCCAAACCTGATCCCAAGACATGTATTCCCCTCGCTGTGCTGGCAGATGTTAACCAAGTGATTAACGGTTTATTAAATTTATGTGAGCTGGCTTGTATTTGCTTGTATATACAAGCTAGGATTGTAGCCGCAATTTTGAACGTTTGAAAGAGTGAATAGTACCTAGATTCTAGCGCTTTATATTGAGGAAATGTTTTGGCTACTCCTAAGTTTGCAGAAATTAAGCAATACATTATCTCCTCTATCGAGTCGGGTGAGTGGGAAGAACATGCTCGCGTACCTTCTGAGAATCAGCTTGCCGATTTGTTTACCTGCAGCCGAATGACGGCGCGACGTGCGCTAACCGAGCTGACGGATAGCGGTGTGCTTGAGCGTTCTCAAGGGCTAGGCACTTTCGTCGCAGGGTGTAAATCCCAGTCGTCTATGTTGGCGATCCGCAATATTGCCGATGAGATAAAAGACCGCGGCCACGGCTATAGCGTGCAGCAATGGGTGTTAGAACAAGTCGCGGCGAGTACGAGTATCGCAATTTCCCTTGGACTTGAGCACGGTGCGACAGTATTCCATTCGATCTTAGTGCATTGCGAGCAGGGCTTACCGTTGCAAGTTGAAGAGCGTTATGTGAATCCTGAGCTGGTACCCGATTATTTATTGCAGGATTTTACCCAGCAGACACCCCACGAATATTTGTCCCAAGTGGCACCGCTGACCGAGGCGCATCACACGATTGAAGCGATTATCGCCAGTGAAGCATTACAGCAAAGGCTCGAAATCCCCGCCACTGAGCCCTGTTTACAGATTTTACGCCGCACTTGGTCACGCCAAGGCGTCGTGAGTTTCGCAAAATTAGTTCATCCAGGTAGCCGTTTTAAACTCGGCGGCCACTTAACCTTTAGCAAGTAACGCCAGTGGCGTGATTAACAGATGTAAATCAGTAACTTTGATAGCTGTACCCTTATAAGTTAAAAGATAAAAACATAATAAAAACAATAGTGCTAACCCGTATTAGCGACTTAGCGAATACGAGTTAGCACCACAGGTTGAAAGAGGAAAATTCAATGGATAAGCGCCACGACCCAAGCCGCCGTATTATTGCACCGCATGGCACACAATTAAGCTGTAAGAGTTGGCTCACTGAAGCGCCAATGCGTATGTTAATGAACAACTTACATCCCGATGTCGCCGAGCGCCCAGAAGACTTAGTCGTCTATGGTGGTATCGGCCGCGCCGCCCGCGATTGGGACTGTTACGACAAAATTATCGAAGTTTTACAACGCCTCGAAGACGACGAAACCTTATTAGTGCAATCGGGCAAACCTGTGGGCGTATTTCGCACCCATGCGGATGCACCGCGCGTACTGATTGCTAACTCAAACCTAGTGCCACATTGGGCGAACTGGCAACATTTCAACGAGTTAGATAAGTTAGGTTTAGCCATGTACGGCCAGATGACGGCGGGTTCGTGGATCTACATTGGTACTCAAGGCATAGTCCAAGGTACTTACGAGACCTTTGTGTCGGTCGCAAAACAGCACTTTGAGGGCATCTCTAAAGGCAAATGGATCCTTACTGGCGGGCTAGGTGGTATGGGCGGCGCACAAACGCTGGCGGGCACTATGGCCGGCTTCTCAGTGTTAGCCTGTGAAGTCGACGAAACCCGCATCGATTTCCGCCTGCGTACTCGTTATGTTGACAAAAAAGCCACTTCGCTCGATGAAGCATTAGCCATGATTGAAGAAGCGAACCAAGCTGGCAAGCCAGTATCAGTGGGCTTATTAGCGAATGCCGCCGATGTGTTTGCTGAATTAGTTAAACGCGGCGTTACCCCAGATGTGGTGACCGACCAAACCTCTGCCCATGATCCATTAAACGGTTATCTGCCGCAGGGTTGGACTATGGCTGAGGCTGCGGCCATGCGTAAAACTGATGAAGCGGGCGTAGTGAAAGCGGCGAAAGCCTCGATGGCGGTGCAAGTACAAGCCATGCTCGACCTGCAAACCGCGGGTGCAGCCACGCTTGATTACGGTAACAACATTCGCCAAATGGCGTTTGAAATGGGTGTTGAAAATGCCTTTGATTTCCCTGGTTTTGTACCTGCTTATATTCGCCCACTGTTCTGTGAAGGCATTGGCCCGTTCCGCTGGGTGGCGTTATCTGGCGATCCCGAAGATATCTACAAAACCGACGCTAAAGTGAAAGAATTGATCCCAGATAACCCACACTTGCACAATTGGTTAGACATGGCGCGCGAGCGTATCGCCTTCCAAGGTCTGCCAGCGCGTATTTGCTGGGTTGGCTTAAAAGATCGCGCTCGCTTGGCGTTAGCTTTCAACGAAATGGTCAAAAATGGCGAGTTGTCGGCGCCCGTGGTAATTGGTCGCGACCACTTAGATTCTGGCTCCGTGGCTAGCCCGAACCGCGAAACCGAATCTATGCTGGACGGCTCAGATGCAGTATCCGATTGGCCATTACTGAACGCACTACTCAACACCGCTAGCGGTGCAACTTGGGTATCTTTGCACCACGGCGGCGGCGTCGGCATGGGCTTTAGCCAACATTCGGGAGTGGTCATTGTGTGTGACGGCACAGATGCGGCGGCAAAACGGGTTGGCCGTGTGCTGTGGAATGACCCAGCGACAGGCGTGATGCGACATGCTGATGCGGGCTACGAGATTGCGAAAAACTGCGCCAAGGAGCAGGGCCTCGATTTACCTATGCAAGACTAGCCGATGCTAACGACTCAATAACAATAATAACTAAAAGCTTGGAGCTAAAAATATGAAATCTGTGAATCACTTAGTGTTAACGCCGGGCAGCTTGAGCCTAGCGCAATTGCGCGAAATCAGCCGTCATAAGTTGACACTGGAACTCGCACCAGAGGCCATTACTGATATCAACACCAGTGCGCAAATCGTGCAGAAAGTGTTGGATGAAGGCCGTACCGTTTATGGCATCAACACGGGCTTTGGCTTGTTGGCCAATACCAAGATAGCGCCCGAAGATCTGCAATTGCTGCAACGTTCTATCGTGTTGTCACATGCCGCTGGCACGGGGCAATACATGCAAGATGCCACAGTGCGCTTGATGATGGTGTTAAAAATCAACTCATTAAGTCGTGGTTTTTCAGGCATTCGTTTAGAAGTGATTAACTTCTTAATCAGTTTAGTGAACGCCGAAGTCTATCCCTGCGTGCCAGAAAAAGGCTCTGTTGGCGCCTCGGGTGACTTAGCGCCACTGGCGCACATGTGTTTGCCTATGCTGGGTGAAGGCGAAATGAGCTATCGAGGCGAGTTAATTTCTGCCGCCGAAGGTTTAGAAATCGCTGGCCTTAAGCCAATCGATTTGGCGGCCAAAGAAGGGTTAGCTTTGCTTAACGGCACGCAAGCGTCGACAGCGCTGGCACTGGAAGGGTTATTCCACGCTGAAGACTTGTTCGCAGCAAGTTCTGTGATCGGTGCTATGAGTGTCGAAGCGGCTATGGGCAGCCGTAGCCCGTTTGATCCTCGCATCCATGCGGCGCGTGGTCAGAAAGGTCAAATCGATTCGGCCATGGTCTTCCGTCATCTACTGGGTGAAGAGTCTGAGATAAGCTTAAGTCACGCTAATTGTGAAAAGGTGCAAGATCCTTACTCACTGCGCTGTCAGCCACAGGTGCTCGGTGCTTGCTTGACCCAAATTCGTCACGCGGCCGATGTGTTAGGCACAGAGGCCAATGGCGTAACCGATAACCCACTGGTGTTTCAAGATACAGGCGATATCATTTCTGGCGGTAACTTCCACGCCGAACCCGTGGCTATGGCGGCGGATAATCTGGCGATTGCGATTGCTGAACTGGGCTCCATTGCCGAGCGTCGTATTGCGTTATTGATCGATTCTAGCCTATCTAAACTGCCGCCATTTTTGGTAAAAAACGGCGGGGTGAACTCGGGCTTTATGATCGCCCAAGTGACGGCGGCGGCATTGGCGTCTGAGAACAAGACCTACGCTCATCCGGCATCAGTTGACAGCTTGCCAACATCGGCAAACCAAGAAGACCATGTTTCTATGGCGACCTTTGCGGCGCGCCGCTTGCGCGATATGAGCGAAAATACCCGTGGTGTACTGGCAATTGAATTGTTAGCGGCGGCTCAGGGTTTAGATTTCCGCGCGCCTTTAGCCCCAAGTGTCGCAGTAGCTAAGGCTAAAGCCGAATTACGTGAAGTCGTCGCTTATTACGATAAAGACAGATACTTCGCGCCAGATATCGAAGCCGCGACAGATTTGTTGTATACAGCGAGCTTTAACACTTATCTGCCAGCAGGAACGCTAGCCAGCTTTTAGGCGTTTGTTTTAGTTTAATGGCTGAACAGGTGTTTACTCCGCGGGAATAGGCTGCACTGAGGCGCTTTTGTTATCGCGCCCAGATTTTGCGCCTCAATGTGCTAAAAATAAGCGTTAAAAGGCAAAATTTAAGGTGCAGGCAGATTGCTTGTGCCTTTTTCTTTGGTTTTTATCTGCTTTTCCTCGATCTTTGTCTTTGCCATTTTGGTGTGTTTAACACCGCAGACTCTGCACTTTTTGCCCTAATCTTTACATTGTCAGTTTTTGTGGCTGTCTATCCCTCTAGAAACCGTTACCTTTGTGTTTTTATCCGCCATCATTATGCATATTTGAATGCATGTAATCATTTTTAATAACCACAACCATATGATGTGGGACAATATGGGGTTGTCATGTTGGACAAAATGTCTTTTGTGGTTTATTGGTTTTTAATTCCTTAAATTGTGCTTTTATTATCATTTATTGGTCTTTGGCGCTTTATTTGAAATGTTTTTTGGAGTTAAGTTCTGTGGTTGTTTATTTGAGATCTTGATCTCATGTCATTATTTGTTATCTATTTCTTCTTTGGGGATAATCTTAAATTAAGTGTGGTCTTTAGTAGGACTCACTCAATCGGTTGCCATTTTTACCACAGCAACCACTAGACTCATAACGACAAGAGTGTGAGAGGACGCAATGAACAGACGCCAGTTTTTTAGACTGTGTGCTGCCGGAGCTGCCACCTCAGCAATTTCAGCGTTGGGATTGATGTCCGAAAAGGCCTATGCGGCCGTTCGAGAATTCAAACTCATTAGCGCGAAAGAAACCCGCAATAACTGCTGCTATTGCTCAGTGGGTTGCGGATTGCTGATGTACAGCAAAGGAAGTAACGGCAAAAACGCCGAACAAAGTATTTTCCATATCGAAGGGGATGCAGACCATCCAGTCAACCGCGGGGCCTTGTGTCCTAAGGGTGCTGGTCTAGTGGATTATGTGAACAGCCCTAATCGTCTTAAATATCCTGAGTACCGTGCGCCAGGCAGTAATGAATGGACTCGTATCAGCTGGACTGAAGCTTACCAACGCATCGCCCGTCTGATGAAGAATGACCGTGATGCTAACTTGATTGAAAAGAATTCTGCTGGGATGACGGTTAACCGTTGGCTTAGCACTGGGATGATGACCTCGTCGGCGATGCCGAATGAAGGCGGCTATATCACCCAGAAATTTGCACGGGCACTGGGCCTAGTTGCAATCGATACTATTGCGCGTAACTGACACTCTCCAACGGTAGCAAGTCTTGCTCCGACATTTGGACGTGGTGCCATGACCAACCACTGGATCGATATTAAAAACTCTAATTTGATCATTATTATGGGCGGTAATGCTGCAGAGGCTCACCCTGTCGGATTCGGCTGGGTTACAGAAGCTATGCAACATAACAACGCTAAACTTTTGGTGGTCGATCCTCGCTTCACCCGTAGCGCCGCTGTGGCCGATTACTATGCGCCGATCCGCTCGGGCACAGATATCGCCTTCCTGCTCGGGGTGATCCGCTATCTTATTGAAACCAAACAAGTGAACTACGACTATGTTAAGGCTTATACCAATGCCAGTTACATAGTGCGCGAAGACTTCTCTTTTAGTGAAGGTCTGTTCAGTGGTTTCGATGAAGAAACAGATAGCTACAATAAAGAGTCTTGGTATTACGAGTTAGACGAACAGGGTTACGCGAAAATCGATCCTAGCTTCGAACATCCACGCTGTGTGTGGAACTTAATGAAGCAACATGTAGAACGCTATGACTTTGAAACAGTAAGCAATATTACCGGTACGCCGATTGCGGACTATGAGATCGTTTGCCAACAAATTGGTAGCACTCATACCCACGATAGAGCCGCGACCTTTATGTATGCCTTAGGTTGGACTCACCACAGTAAAGGGGCGCAGAACATTCGCTCTATGGCCATGGTGCAGTTGCTGCTGGGTAACATTGGGGTGTTGGGCGGTGGTGTTAACGCTCTGCGCGGACACTCGAACGTGCAAGGCGCGACCGATATGGGTTTATTGTGTCAAAGCTTGCCCGGTTACCTCAAGTTACCGAACGAAAAAGACATTAATCTTAAAACCTATCTCCACAACTATACCCCTGTCGCTCTGCGTCCGGGTCAAACCAACTATTGGCAAAATTACCCTAAATTCTTTGTTTCACAAATGAAGAGCTTTTGGGGCGATAACGCTACGGTTGAAAATGACTTTGGTTATGACTGGTTGCCGAAATGGGACAAGCAGTACGACTTTACTAAACACTTAGATATGGCTTTCCACGGCGAAGTGAATGGCTACATTATCCAAGGTGTTAACGCCATTAACTCTATGCCAAACCGTAATAAGGTACTCAAAGCCTTGAGTAATCTTAAATACATGGTGGTGTTAGATGCCTTGGCAACGGAAACCGCAACCTTCTGGCAAAATGCCGATGGCTTCAATGAAGTCAATCCCGCTGAAATCATGACGGAAGTGTTCCGTTTACCTACGACATGTTTTGCCGAGGAAGAAGGTTCCATCGTCAACTCTGGCCGTTGGATGCAGTGGCATTGGAAGGGAGCTAACCCGCCGGGTGAAGCCAAGCCAGATGCTGAGATTCTCTCTGGCGTCTTAATGGCAATGCGTGAACTGTACAAACAAGAGGGCGGTAAGCTGCCTGAGCCAGTGCACGCGATGAGCTGGAATTACCACAATCCTCACTCACCGCACGCTGAAGAAATCGCTCGCGAGCTTAACGGTAAGGATCTCGTGACTCAACGTCAGCTCAGTAGTTTTGCTGAACTGAAAGCTGATGGTAGTACCGCCAGCGCCTGTTGGATTTATGCGGGTTCTTGGACCGAAGAAGGCAACTTGATGGCTCGCCGTGACAACCATGATCCTTCCGGTAAAGGTGTTACTCCGGGTTGGGCATTTGCTTGGCCAGCAAACCGTCGTGTGCTGTATAACCGCGCTTCTTGCGATATCAACGGCAAACCTTGGGATCCAAAACGCACTATCGTCGAGTGGGTTGACGGTAAGTGGCACGGTATCGATGTGGGCGACTTCAATATGAAGTTAACACCACAGGAATCCGCTGGCCCCTTCATCATGCAACCCGAAGGTGTGGGTCGTTTCTTCGCCCTTAAACTATTGGCCGAAGGTCCGTTCCCTGAGCACTACGAGCCGATGGAGTCGCCTATTGGGTTGAACCCGTTACACAAGGTCACCAGTAACCCTGCGGTACGTATGTTACCGGGTGTGAAGGAAACCTTAGGTTCCCATAAGGACTTCCCTTATGTGGCAACTACTTACTGTGTAACTGAACACTTTAACTTCTGGTCTACGCATGCTCGTTTAGCTGCGATTTCTATGCCTGAAACCTTCGTCGAAATCGATGAAATGTTAGCGGCAGAAAAAGGTATCGCCAATGGGGATTGGGTCACTGTCAGCTCTAAACGCGGCAGCATTGAAACCAAAGCTTTAGTGACTAAACGGCTACAGCCGTTAAAGGTAAATGGCCAGTTAGTCCATACCGTCGGGTTACCCCGTCACGGCAGCCATAATGCACTCACTCGTAAGAGTTACTCCTGTAACGTACTCACCACGGAAGTGGGGGATGCAAATACACAGGTGCCTGAGTTCAAAGCATTTTTGGTTAACATCACTAAAGCGGAGGGGATCTGATTATGGCATCACAAGACATTATCCGCCGCTCCGGTACTTCAGCGGTGACGCCTGCGGCAAAGGGGCGTAATTCGTCAGAAAAGGTCGCCAAGCTGTTCGACGCCACTAAGTGTAATGGCTGTAAAGCCTGCCAAGTGGCGTGTTCTGAGTGGAATGATTTACGGGAAGAAGTGGGCACGTTCCAAGGCAGTTACCAAAACCCCATGTCGCTATCGGGCCAATGTTGGACTCTGATGGAGTTCCATGAGGTGATGGAAAGCAACAAGCTGCGTTGGCAATTTACCCACTCGGCCTGTATGCACTGTGCCGATCCTGCCTGCTTAACGGCCTGTTCGACCTCGGGCGCGATTATCCAGCACGCCAATGGTGTGGTGGACTTCGATTCGGACAAATGTATCGGCTGCGGTTATTGCGCCAGTGCTTGTCCTTTCGATGTGCCCAAAATAGATCCTAAGGATAACAAGGCCTACAAGTGCACTATGTGCTCTGACCGTTTGGCTGTGGGATTGGAACCTTCCTGCGTTAAGTCCTGTACCACAGGGGCGCTGCGTTTTGGCACCCGTGAGGACATGTTGTTCTACTCGCAAAAACGGGTCGAAGAACTGAAGGAAAAGGGCTTTGCTAAGGCAGGACTTTATAACCCTGAGGGTGTAGGTGGCACGGGTATGATGATGATATTGCACGATATCAATCAGCCAGAAAGCTACAACATGCCCGATAACCCGCAGATCCCACTGTCACTCACTCTGTGGCAGGACTGGGTCAAACCTTTAGGCACTATGGGCATTCTTGCCACTGCCGCCGTCGCTTGTCTGCATAAGATCACCGTCGGTCGCAATATAGTCGAAGAAGACCAACCGGGTTATCAACCGCCAGAGGAAGAGGCTAAGCAGGAAGAGGGGGCCGACAAATGAGCAAGCATGATAAGCAAGAAATGATAGTGCGTCACAAGCTGTTCGATCGCATCTGTCATTGGTTCATTGTGGCGGTTGGCCTAGTGACATTTCTCACTGGCTTTTCCTTCTTCTATCCGTCGTTTCAATGGCTTGGGGCGATAGCGGGCACACCGCAATTGGCGAAGTTTATTCATCCCATTGCGGGCTTGATGATGTGCTTACCTCTGATGTTGATGTTGGTACGTTACTACAAACACAACAAATGGGAAAAGCACGACCTCGCTTGGATGCTCGCCATTAAGGATGTGATGTTCGAGAACGAGGAGAAAATCCCGCCTATCGGCCATTACAACCCAGGGCAAAAGGTATTGTTTCGCGCCTTCGTGCTGACATCTATCACTTTAACGGTGACGGGAATCATCATGTGGCAGCCTTACTTTGCGCCCTATTTCTCCGCCACTGTGGTGGGTTGGGCCATTCTGTTGCACGCCATTTGTGCGCTCATCATGTTGATTTTTGTGATGGTGCATTTCTGGATGGCGACATGGGTGGAAGGGTCGGTTACGGGCATGCTTTACGGCAAAGTCTCTAAGGCTTGGTGCCGCAAACATCACCCTGTGATGTTGGATGAACATTCGGACGTGGAGAAACATTAATGAGTCATACAGCCGAGATACCTCTGGCCCAAGGCCGCGAATCGCCGCTGGAACTTAAACCGTTAAAAGCGGCAGATCCCCAAGCTGTGTATCACAGAAGGGCGCAGCGTTTGCTGTCATTGGCCAAGGACTCGCCGCTGGCTGACTACTTTGAGCTATGTCGCCGTTTGGTCTCTATACAGGCCAGGTTAGCGCAGGAGGCTGACTTCGGTAAGCTTCTCGCTTGGGGGAAAGATGAGGCGACTCCGCTTTCCCTGTTGGGCTCAGAGGCAGATAGCTATTGGCAAGGACTGCTACAGCAACTGTTAAGTGATTTGTTGCCGCAGGTGGATGAATCCATTGCTCGGGTAGTGCGTTTGCTGATGCAGCAATCGCCCGAGCAACTGAGTTCTTGGGGGCGTTCACTACGCCAAGGGCATGTCAGTGAAGTGCCTGCCCGTTTTAGCTTATTCATCTGGGCGGCGATGGGCGTTTATTGGTCGCATTGGGCACCTATGGTCATCAAGCGGATGGATCCGTGCAAGGTGGCGCAGCAGAGTATGTGTCCCGTGTGTGGATGTCATCCAGTGGCGAGTGTGATTGTCGATCAGCCCCGAGCTGGTTTGCGCTACCTGCATTGCAGTCTGTGCGAGAGCGAATGGCATTACATTCGTGCCCATTGCACCAGTTGCGGTCAGGACAAAGAGATGACGATTTGGTCGCTAGATGATGCCAAGGCTCAAGTGCGGATCGAAAGCTGCGATGAATGTCATGGCTATACCAAGATGATGTTCGTCGAAAACTCGCCGTCTATGGATGTGGCGGCAGACGATCTCGCAACCTTGATGTTAGACAGTGAGCTAAATGCTAAGGGCTTTGGTGCAACAACACTGAACCCACTGCTACTGGCCCACGAAACCACGTAAGCCACATAGCTTAAACAAATGCGGGAGGGAATCGGGTTGCTGATCCCTTCCTGCTTTTTATAAACCAATGGCAATAATATAAACAAAATGGCACAGATGATGACCCAAGCACCTGAAACACTACAAGTTCTGTACCGAGCTTTGCCTTCAATGGATAGCCTACTTGCAGAGCCTAGTTTTGTGGTATTGCAGCAGTCCTACGGCAAAGCGGCAGTAAAGGCCGCACTGGATACCCAGTTAAAGGCGGCGCGCAGCTTAATCGGCCGTGAGCACTGTTTGCCGACATGGTGTGGCGATCTTGCGCAATTGCACAGATGTTTGGTTGATCAACTGTCTAACGATTACAGCCACAGCTTAAAACCCGTGTGGAATCTCACTGGCACCATATTGCATACCAACCTTGGCCGAGCGCAACAGTCAGAAGCGGCAATTCGAGCCGTGACTTCTGTTATGCGCTATCCCACACCGCTGGAGTTTGAGCTTGCGGCAGGTGAACGTGGTCACAGAGATAATGCGATCAGTGCTTTGATCCAGCGCTTAACGGGTGCCGAGGCTTGTTGTGTTGTGAATAACAATGCCGCAGCTGTGTTGTTGATGCTGTCAGCGGTGGCGGCGGGGAAAGAAGTCATCGTCTCCCGTGGTGAGTTGGTGGAAATTGGCGGCGCGTTTCGCATCCCTGACATTATGCGCCAAGCGGGCTGCACCTTAGTCGAGGTCGGCAGCACCAATCGGACTCACCTTAAGGATTATGAGCAGGCCATTACTGAAAATACCGCTGCGATAATGAAGGTCCACACCAGTAATTATCATATTAGTGGTTTTACTGCCGCAGTGGAGGAGGCAAGGCTGGGTCAGTTATGCCGTGAGCGTGGCATATCACTCATTTCAGATCTTGGCAGCGGTTCACTGACGGATCTGCGCCGCTTTGGTCTAAAGCAAGAACCTACACCCCAAGCCATGTTAGCCGATGGGGTTGATCTAGTCAGTTTTTCCGGTGACAAACTATTGGGTGGCCCTCAGTCTGGTTTAATCGTTGGCAAACAGTCGCTGATTAAGCAGTTACAGAGTCATCCACTAAAGCGCGCCCTGCGTTGCGATAAGCTGATTTTGGCGGCGTTAGAAGCGACATTGATCCACTATCTTAACCCTGAAACCTTAGACATTGAGCTGCCTATTATGGCGAAATTTGCCCGTAGCCAAGAGACGTTATGGCAGATTGGTCGTCGCTTACAGCAAGCTTTGGTTCCACACTTTGAACCTTGTTATCGCATTGAGTTAGTCGAGTGCCAAACACAGGTCGGCAGTGGCTCGCAGCCCGATACTTTTTTACCTTCAGTGGCGTTGTGTTTTACCGCACTCAATGGCGGTAGTTTAAGTTTGTTAGAACAACAATTTAAGCAGGCGGCACGGCCTATCATAGGCCGCATGAGTCAGGACCAACTCAGGTTAGATCTGCGCGGTCTTGATAGTGAAGCCGAACTCCTCGCCGAGTTGAGCACTTTAGGTGTGCAGTTGTGATCATTGTGACTGCGGGTCATGTCGATCATGGCAAGAGCACGCTTATTCGTGCTTTGACTGGGATGAATACCGATCGTCTGCCGGAGGAAAAACGCCGTGGTATGACGATCGATCTTGGCTATGCGTTTATGCCACTTCGAGATGGTTCGCGCTTTGCTTTTATTGATGTGCCCGGCCACGAAAAATTTATCAACAACATGCTGGTGGGTGTGAGTCATGCTCGACACGCCCTGTTGGTGATGGCCTGTGACGATGGCGTAATGCCGCAAACCCGTGAGCATTTGCAAATTCTTGCGCTCTTACCTTTGCACAGTTTGACCTTAGTGCTAACTAAGCGGGATTTAGTTGATAGTGACAAGGCGGCACAGCTTGTCGCCGATGGACTCACTTTGCTCGCCGAGTATGGCATTGAAGCCAGTGGTGTTTTTGAAGTGTCGGCGAATGGAACCGCCGACTTAGCATCCAATGGCGTGGCGGCGCTGAAGGCGCATATTCTTGATTTAGGTGAGCAAGAGTCAAAGCGAGCGGAGGATGCCAGCAGCTTTAGGATGACGCTCGATCGCGCCTTTAGTGTGAAAGGTGCGGGTTGTGTCGTGACGGGCACAGTGATCAGCGGCAGCGTATGTGTGGGGGATAGTCTTTTTAGCTCAGGGCAAAAGGCCAAACTCAGAGTGCGAGGCATACATTGTCAGGGACAAGAAGCCCAAAGGGCTGTCACGGGTACACGCGTAGCACTCAATTTAACGGGTGTCGATAACCATAGGGAGCCAGAGCGTGGCGATTGGCTGAGCAGTTTGCCTCAAGCCGAGCTCTGTAGCCGCCCTGTTGTGCACATTCGAGCCTTCGATTTTTTAGGCAGTGAGCCATTAGTGCATTGGCAAAATGTCCACTGTCACCATGGCGCCGATCATACTTTAGGTCGAGTTTCCCTGTTAAATGAAGCTGATGAAGAAGGCTTCTATCTGGCGGAGTTAGTACTCGAAAAGCCACTACTCCTATGTCAGGACGATCGAATTGTCCTGCGACACATTGGGGGTAAACAGACTTTAGGTGCGGGGCGAGTGTTGGCGTTGAAAGTCCCTAATCGTAAGAAACGTACGCCTGAACGAGTCGCGAGATTACTGCAATTAGCACGCTTGGATAATCCTGCCCATGTGGTGGCTTTACTCGGCCAAACTCAGGCGCTAGATCTTGATGAAATCGCGTGGCGTTGGCAATTAACTGACGAAGGGCTGGCTATGCTGTTAGCCCAAGCGGGTTTAGTCCGTTTTGGGGCATTTGCTATAGCGACAAGTTTACTTGAGCAAGAAAAACAACAGTTTATTACTTTACTTAGCGAGTTCCATCAACAGCATCCCGACCAACTTGGGCTTGGGCGTAATCGCCTGCAGCGCATGAGCCATAGCGCTTTGCCGCCCGAATTAGCCAATAAAGTGCTCGACACGCTTTGCCAAGAAGGTCGCATGGTGCTGCGTGGTGCCTTGTTGCAGCTCGCTGAACATAAAATAGTGCTAGATGCTGAGGCGCAGCATTGTTGGCAGGCGCTTGCGCCTTGGCTGGCACAGCAAACAGCCCCTGTATGGGTCACCGAAATGGGCGAATACCTTGCGCTAGAACCTGCCAAATTAAGGCTGCTGTGTTTCCAGCTGGTGCAGCAGGGGTTTATTACTGCTGTGGTGAAGGACAGATATTTGCTCAGCGAGCAAATCTGTTACTACGCCAGCTTAGTGCGTACTCATATTGCAGAACACGGCAAGCTCGAAACGGCAGAATTTAAAGACATGGTTGGGCTTGGGCGTAAGGTGAGTATTCAACTGCTTGAGTTCTTTGACAGAAGTGGTTTTACCCGTAGGAAGTATCGCAGTAATAGCCGAGAAGTTCGGGATGCCGAGTTGTTTTTTTCCCATGAGAATTGGCGGAAGAACATAGGAGTCGAACCTACCCAGGACTGCTGGCAGCCCTACCCGGATTTGAAATCCGGACGCCTCACCGGAGACGACGTTCTTCCAATAGAAGACTTAGGGATAGTAGAAAATGCGTAAGGATGATTCAAGGCGATTCTTATTTAGTTTATGGGTTTGTGATACAAGTCTTAAATTGTCATCAAACTAATTGTTTTTATTTGGTTTTATAGTTTTAAAGGGGCGCTATGGAATATCATTCACATGAAGTGGTGACAGAAAGAAACGTGATCTTGTTAGAACATGGGCACGCATCTGAGCTGACTGACTACTTAGCTAATGAAGTGCGGGTCGCACTGGTCTATAACGGCATAGCGCATACCGTGATGTTGGCGAGCCCTCAAGATTTAGAAGCCTTCGCTATTGGTTTTACGTTATCTGAACGTATCGTTTCCCATATCAATGATATCAAAGGGGTGGAGCTCGAGTTCACCAGTGAAGGTGTGTTGATCCAAGTGGAAATCAACCAACGATGCTTTATGGAACTCAAGCAACAAAGGCGCAATATGGCAGGACGCACAGGTTGTGGATTGTGCGGCGTCGCCCAGCTCGAAGAGGCCGTTAAGCCTGTGATGCGGGTGGACTCAGATGCCAGATTCGATATCGAACACTTACAGGTCGCACTTGGGCAAATTCAAGATAATCAACAACATTTTAAGCTGACGGGTGCCACTCATGCGGCCATGGGGCTTAACCATCAAGGACAGATCATCGCCGCCTATGAGGATATAGGCAGGCATATCGCACTAGACAAGCTAATTGGCGCCTTTTCCGCTCACAATGTGGAACGTCCAGTGGCCGTATTGCTCACCAGTCGCGCGAGTTTTGAGATGGTGCAAAAGGCCGCTAGTGCCAATATCCAAATTCTGTTTGCTATGTCCGCCGTGACTTCACTGGCGTTGGAATTAGCAGAGAAAAGCAATATCACGCTTATCGGTTTTTGCCGTAATGGCAGGGCAACGCTTTACACCCACGGTTATCGCCTGTTGGGGCAGCAGTGTGTCAGCTTAGCTAAAGCCATTTAAGCGTGAGGCCACTTGAGATTGAAGTTGTCGAACGACTTCAATCATTCTGGCACACAGGTTATAAGCGCATTGCGCTTATTTTTTATAGTCTCGTTCATTAGGGTAATGACATGACATGGCAACAATTTAAACAAGAATATTTAGTCCGTTTTTGGGCGCCTATGCCAGCGGTTATCGCTGCGGGTATCCTTTCTACTTACTATTTTGGTTTGACCGGAACCTTCTGGGCTGTTACTGGGGAATTCACTCGTTGGGGTGGTCATTTACTGCAGTTTTTAGGTGCAGAGCCTGAAACCTGGGGTTATTTCAAAGTGATAGGTCTGCAGGGCTCTCCTCTAGATCGTATCGACGGCATGATGATTATCGGTATGTTTGGTGGTTGTATTGCCGCTGCGCTTTGGGCCAATAACGTCAAACTGCGTATGCCACAGAGCCGTATCCGTATTGCTCAGGCACTGATCGGCGGCATTATTGCTGGCTTTGGTGCCCGTTTAGCTATGGGTTGTAACCTTGCCGCCTTCTTCACGGGTATTCCTCAGTTCTCTTTACATGCTTGGTTCTTTGCTTTGGCGACGGCGGCAGGTTCTTACTTTGGTGCAAGATTTACCTTACTGCCGATGTTCCGTATTCCGATAAAACTGAAAAAGGTAAATAAAGCGACTTCAATCAAGCAGGACGAAAACCAAGCTAGACGTCGTTTCCGCATCGGTATGTTGGTGTTTGTAGGCATCGTCGGTTGGGGGTTGTTGACTATGTTCAATGCGCCAAAACTCGGCATTGCTATGCTCTGTGGTGTTGGTTTTGGTTTATTAATCGAACGGGCCCAAATCTGCTTTACCTCAGCGTTCCGCGATATGTGGATCACTGGTCGTACTCACATGGCGAAGGCGATTATCTTAGGCATGGCGGTCAGTGCGATAGGTATTTACAGCTATGTGCAACTGGGTGTGCCACCTAAGATCATGTGGGCTGGCCCTAATGCGGTGATCGGCGGCTTACTGTTTGGTTTTGGTATTGTACTGGCTGGTGGTTGTGAAACGGGTTGGATGTATCGTGCAGTCGAAGGCCAAGTGCATTTCTGGTGGGTGGGCTTAGGTAACGTGTTGGGTTCAACCTTACTGGCGTATTACTGGGATGATATCGCTCAGCCATTAGCAACGAACTGGGACAAAGTTAATTTACTGACCAGCTTTGGCGATAAAGGCGGATTATTGCTGACCTATGTGCTGCTGGGGCTCTCCTTTGGCGCTATGTTGCTGTGGGAGAAACGTTTCTTTGCTCGTAAGGCGAAGCGTGATGAACAATTGCTAGCGGAGGCGGCGTAATGGCTCAATATATTCCAGATTATCAACTCGATATGGTGGGTGAACCTTGCCCTTATCCCGCAGTGGCTACCCTTGAGGCTATGCCAAAGTTAAAGCCCGGTGAAATTCTCGAGGTGATTAGTGACTGTCCGCAGTCTATTAACAACATTCCCCTCGACGCTAAAAATCATGGTTATAAAGTGCTGGAAATTGAGCAGAATGGTCCGACTATTCGTTATCTGATCCAGCGTTGAGGATAGGACTATGTTGACTATTCTCAGTGGCTTAGGTATTGGCTTAGCCATGGGATTTGTGATGCAAAGGGGTAGATTTTGTATGGCGGGCGGGATCCGCGATACCTATCTGCAACGGGACTTTACCATGGTGATCGCTATTTTGATTGCCATCAGCATCCAAAGTCTAGGGCTGTTCCTGTTTTACGAATGGGGTTGGGTTAAATTGCCAGAAGGGCATTTCCCTTGGTTGGCAACCTTAGTCGGTGGTGTATTGTTTGGTGTGGGTATGGCAGCAGCGGGAAGCTGCTCCACTGGTGCCTATTACCGCGCTGCCGAAGGGTTGGCTGCCAGTGTGATGGCCGTTCTCGGTTTTATTGCTGCCAGTAAATTAGTGCGTCTCGATGAGTTGAAAGGTCTACTTAAACCTTTTAAACAGCATCAATTTGAGGACCAAACGCTCTATCAAACTCTGGGCGTTTCCCCTTGGGTGATCGTGCTTGTCCTCGTATTACTCACATTGTGGTTGGCATTGGGTTATCTCAAACGCCGCAAACGTCCGGTTGCACTGATGGCACCCCGTAAAACGGGTTTAGCTCATTGGTTGTTTGAAGCGCGCTGGCATCCCTTTGTAAGTGCTTTGCTGATTGGTTTACTGGCGCTACTTGCATGGCCTGCAAGTCTTGAAAGTGGCCGTGTAGGCAGTGTTGGGATCAGTGGCCCGAGTGCGCAGTTATGGGATCTTGTCACCACAGGTAACACTAAGTTCTTTAGTTGGCCTGGATATTTTCTCTTGGGATTATTTGTAGGTGCCTTTATCGCTGCCCGGGGCAGTGCTGAGCAGCGCTGGCGCTACCCAGGTCATAAAGTGGTGTTATTTGGGTTTATTGGTGGCCTGTTGATGGGCGTGGGGAGCGGGCTTGCCGGAGGTTGCATGCTTGGTAATGCGCTCGTTGGCGCGGCTTATTTGTCGTGGCAAGGCTGGCTATTTATCCCTGCTATTTTATTTGGCAGTTGGTGCTTTAACTATTTTGCGCTACTGAGGCCAATGCGTCTTGCGCAGATTTAACTTTTATAAAGGAGCTGTATATGGAACAGTATCTCGACACAACGGGTAAGCTATGCCCTTTTCCTTTAATTGAGCTACAACGCTTAATTGCGAGTCTTGAGACTGGCGATAAAGTGGTACTGGATTACGATTGTGGCCAAGCAACTGAGAATATTCCCCGCTGGGCGGCTGAAGCTGGGCATGAGGTGACACACTTTGCCCAGAAGGGCGATGCTGCTTGGACTATGACGATTCAAAAAGGCTAACTCGTCCTCAACTAAAAAGCGCTGCATTTGCAGCGCTTTTTGATCTTAGCCTTGGCAATCTACTGGCAGATATTCATCCGGAATACCGTTGCTGCTGCAAACCCAAGTGATATTATTTTGCTCATCAACTTGAGGCGATAGATAGACTTCATAGCCTTGATAATCCCCGAGTGCTTCGCTTCCTATAAAACCGACTATGCCATCTGTGTACAGATTAAATGTCGCAATCTGCTCGTCCGTGAGTCCAAGCACATCCAATTCGGTTGGCCAAGCTTTGTTGGTTTGATAGTAGCCGACTAAGATGTCAGTGATCGGTGCCAGTGCTTGATGTTGCTGGTCGATACTGGCAATAGCCAGTGCCGCATCGGGTACATTCAATGCTGCTGGTGTGGCTTCGGTCGTGGTTGGCGCCTCATAACTCGTGGCGGCACCCATCTTCTCTTGATAGTCCTTATACGCTGGCAACGCGACTGCTGCAGCAATACCAATAATCGCAGCGAAGATTATCAATCCACCGCCTGCTGTGCCTAAACGTGGCATAAAGAAGCTGAGTACATAGGCCCATGCACTGCGTGATGGCGGTGCATATTCCACTCCTTGTGCTTTGGCTTGGACTCTTGCCATGCGCTTGGTCAACCAAGGATAGCTGCCATTAAGCTCGTGCAGCGACATCCAAAAACCACTCGACTCACTGGCTTGGCGGATATATTGATCCACATTCATACGTTTCCATTGCTCGACACCAGCGGCTAACACAGCAACGGCATTTGTGGCTGAACGTAAGCTGTTGCAGCAACGTAATCCGTGGAGATCGCAGGTATATTCACAGGCGCGAGAATAAGCCGCACCGACTAAAGGTAACCAAGTGGCGAAGACTAAGAAGGGCGCTTTACCTATATGATTGCGGCGAATATGGCCTAACTCGTGGCCGATATAGAAGTTGAGCGCATCTTTATCTGACTCAAGCGCATCCACAATCGATGAAAATAGCACTATATAGTTGCGACCGAGGAAGCGTGTCGCCAGTGCGTTTAACATGCCATCAGCTGCCAATAAGTAAGCGCGTGGTGGCTCGCGCATTTCTAAACGTTCGCAACACGCTAAATATTGTTTATGTAATTCAGGAAATTGCTCTGCATTGATTTCGACAGCCGTGCCTTTTAAGTAGCTGATAAAGGCGGAGTGGCTAAAGAGATAAATAATGAAAAACATCAACACATAGAGCAGCGCCATGCCAAAAGTGCCTATGATCAATGCCGCCCAGACGATCCCAGAAATAATAGCTAACAGAGTGAACAGCGATTTTTCCTTCGAATAGACAATATCTGTCATTTGAATGGGATTCTCGTTCCCTGCGGTAATAACTTGTTCCATGTTGATCCTTTTCCTTGTGAAGAGACAAACGGCGTGAAAGTAGTCAATTTTACTCGAAAATTCAACCACTATCGTGTGCAAAGCAAAAAATTAACCGTTTTGACATTCAGTTTAATCAGCTATGCGCAAATTGGAGTAGGTCGATTTCATCAGGATTTTGTGGTTTTTTGGCGCTAGAGAGTCCGATTATGCAGGCGGACACAGATTGGTAAGTGGCTCTTAGTCTCTGGGCATTTTCCTCGCAGCGCACTAGAATTAGGTGTTTTCGCAGCATATCGGCTGAGGGTTAAGTCTTAAGTTAGAACCGAGATAAAAGTAAATCACATCACTATGAGTGCACTTTAAGGCATGGTTCTTCAAGGCATAGTGCTTTGAGTCAGGCTCGGTTAAGCCTATATAGGGTTAGCTATGGTAAGCGTTAAAACAAACCACAGAAATACAAAGGAATTGAGATGGCTAAGTTAACAAATAAGATGATAAGTAATCGATTGGGTTTCAAATGGTACTGTGCCGCAGGCGTGATGGTTAGCGCGTTAAGTGCGGGAGTAATGGCGGCTAATGCACCTTCTTTTGACTGCACGAAAGTAAATTCTGGCAGTATTGAAGACATGGTCTGTAAGGATGCGGGGCTGAACCAACTTGATAATCAGTTAGCTAAGGTTTATAGCCAAGCGCTTGAAAAAGCGAAGAATGAACAACCTCCTACTTTAAAGGCGATGCAACGTGGTTGGGTGAAAGGCCGTAATGAATGCTGGAAGAGCGACGATAAGCACGCGTGTATTGAATCTAGCTATCAAACCCGCATTGCCGAACTGCAGGCACAATATCGTTTAGTCGACATGACCGGCCCAGTGTTTTATGCCTGTGACGGCAATCCAGCTAACGAAGTGGTCGTGACTTATTTTAAAACCGAACCTGCAACCCTGGTTGCTGAACATGGTGATAGTACTTCATTAATGTTTGTGCAACCCAGCGGCAGCGGCGCTAAGTATCAAGGCCGCAATGAAAGCCTATGGGAACATCAAGGCGAAGCTAAAGTAGTTTGGGGCTACGAAGCACCAGAAATGACCTGTAAACTGGTGACCAAATAGGATTGATTTAAGGTCGCCATGAAACAAGCTCTCGTGCATATCGCCTTAGTCGTAAGAGATTACGATGAGGCGATTGATTTTTATGTGAATAAATTAAAATTCGAATTAGTTGAAGACACTTATCAAGCCGAGCAAGATAAGCGCTGGGTCGTTGTTGCCCCACCGGGTTCTAAGGGCGCTTCTATCTTGTTAGCGCGGGCGTCTAAACCTGAGCAGTTCGATTTTATCGGTAATCAGGCGGGTGGTCGGGTGTTTTTATTCTTGAATACCGATGATTTTTGGCGTGATTATCGCCGTATGGTCGCCGATGGCGTGGAGTTTGCGCGCGAGCCGCAAGAACAAGACTATGGCACAGTCGCTGTGTTTAAAGATCTCTACGGTAACTTATGGGATTTACTGCAATTGAATGATGAACATCCTATGGCTCACAGGTTAGCGTATCGGGAGCCAGGATTAGAAGTTAACCCCTAATCCTAAGGTGTAGCTGGTATCTCTCGTATTGCCTATCACTGTTTTAGTGTCGTTGAAGTCATATTTAAATGACAAATAAATCCGCTGAGTTAGTAGATATTTAAGTCCTACTGTCGAGTTTGAGATGTAATCAATCGAAGGCATATCTGGGAAGGCAATTTGCAGATCGGCATAGGACTCTAAAATGCCACCAAACCAATATTGTTTATAGTTAAGTGAGGCCGCCCAAGCATTTAGTTCTAGTTTAAAGGACTGTTGTTCAAGCCAAAAATGGTTGTAGGTTACGACGAAGTCTAATTTATCGCGCCCAGCACCCCAAAAGCGATAACCAGGACCGAGCGCTGCATAATAGCTATGGCTATCGATGCCGAGTTTATCTTCTTCATAAAAATCTTCCTGACGTAACAGCCAATGCTCATTGAGTAGATAGTCTAATGAATAATGTCCTTCGAGGGTGTTGCGCTTAGTCACGTCATCTTCGGTTTCATAGCGCACTTCGGTCTTGAGATTATGTCGCCATTGCAAGGTTTCCGCTGTGATATCGCCTTTGATATGTAGCTTCTGACTATTTTTCTTGTTTTTGGTGACATCAAGTGTGGTTTCTACACTACCGTTAAAATTCCAATCTGAGTTTGCATAGTGCTGCGAAAATCTCAACTCACTCACGGGAGTGTGCTGGTTATTAATTAATACCATGCCATGTTCATTAGAGGCTTGAATTCTTATGTCCTGTATGGAACGACTGACACTCCAAGGTCTAGTATCTGTGACTTCGAGGCTGAGAATAGCACTGCGTTGAATGGTAATTTTAGGGGTATAACTGGTGTTGATGATGAGATTTTGATCGTTAAACTCTTTAATTTCACCGCTAATTTTATCGCCATTGAGCAAAAAAACTGTGTCGGCATAACACAAGGGGCTGACACTACAGAGCGTAGCAACAAGGTACAATGCTGGATTGGATATCAGATTATGCATCTTGCTCGTGGGCTCAAAATAAAGGGAGAGTAAGTGTTGTCATTCTACTCGAACACAGGCTCTACAAAGCAATAACATTTGATAAAAGTGTTGATAAGGGATTGAAAACGGGTTCGCAATCCCTTACTTCTTTGCCTGTTAGCGTGAGTTAATTTCGGTTATTTTGAGGTTAATGAGCTGCTTCTGCCATTGGGATTTATCTATGCCTTCGACCCAAATGACGCTGCTTTTACGCTGTTCGCCTTTGCGTAGATAGGTCTCAGGCATGCGGAAAATGGCTTCCCACACTTCGAGTTTTTCGGTTTTGAGCAAAGTACCATTATCGGCGAAGAAGCTAGCTTCAACTTCAACTAAGGTAACGTGTTCATTGCTGGTGCTGGCGAGATCGAAGCTGAGTCCGAGTTTGTCGCCTTTCCATTGACCTTCAGCAAAGCTGACTTTGATCCCATCTTTTGCCGTTGAGCCTAATAGCTCAGGTTGGGTAATCGCAGTGGCGGTCAAGGTGGTGACTGGCGCAGCAACAGTTTGAGTGGTAACTGCGGCACTTGGGACACTGGCAATATTGCTCGATGCACTTGCTACGGCTGCAGTGGCTAAGGCATTGGGCGCTGCTTTGGTTTCAGTGATCACGTATTCCCAGGTAAAGTCGTCTTTGAGTCTGACTTGGGCGCCATTTTCTAGGGTGATATTGGCTACGTCGGCCGCCATAACCGATGATGTTAGCAATAACAATGAGCTAAGTGCGCTAAGGCGTAATGAAGTGTGCATTAATTTTCTGGCTCCGATATCCGTCTGAGTCAATATTCTGCCCTAACATAAACAATTTGCCGCATGTTAGTCACTGTCTAAGTCGTGTTTTGATGAATAAAGTGGATTAATGGCGAGATTTTAACGCTAGTACAGATTGAGCTAGCTGACTGTGGCACTATTAGATAGGTGTACATGAGCGGTATGCTCAATGAATAAAGTAACAGGAGATTAAGATGCAGATGAAACATGGAATTTATGGCTTAGTGATTGGATTGGCATTTAGCACTGTCACTTTGGCTGCTGAAGCACCGAAAGTGGGTTGCGCGGCGAAATTAGATGCCATTAGTGCCGAACTTGCCCAAGCAAAAGCGGCAGGTAATAAGCATAAAGTCGCGGGACTTGAAAAGGCCTATGACGAAGTTTCAACCCATTGCGACGATGATAGCTTATACGCCGAGCGAGTCGCTAAAGTTGAGGCTTTAGAGGAAAAACTCACCGAGCGCCAAAACGAATTGGCCAAAGCCATAGAAGAAGGTCGTTCTATGGATAAAATCAACAAGAAACGCAATAAAGTCGCCGAAGTCGAGGCTGATCTTGCTAAGGCGCGAGCCGAGCTAACGCAATAAATAGCTCAAGCCCAATCGCTAGGAGCTTAGCCCGCGTAACCTATGCTTAAAATAGTGGATTCTGTGCTGGAGTTATAACCGGCACTCAGTATGAAGTGCTCAGTGATTCGATATCTTAACCCAGCTTCTGCGCCCCAACGGGTCGTTTTATCTTCTTCCCATGTGGGTTTGCCATCGACAATTTTGGGTGAAATGTTATTCGTGTAAGACACTGTGCTGATATAGCCACTGCCGCCGGCATAAAAGCTTAAATCTGCCGTTAAGCTGTAGCTTAAGCCTAAGCGGAAGAGGCTTTCTTGGCGATAGGACTGCGCGGGTTCTGGCACGATAATATCGGTTTCACGACTGCGGGCATAGCCTAGGTAATAACCCCATTGTTGGTAATTATTATCGAAATGATAGGGGGCGATTGTAATGCCATAGAGATTATCTGTGGCGGGAATATAATCGAGCATAAGGGCGATATAAGGTGCATTGGCAGTTTCGTCTGATTTATCTGGCCTAACTAATTGCTTAGAAGTGCTATATTCGGCCGCTTGAAGCGGTTGGCATAGGCTCAGGAGTCCAATGCTAAGACAGGCTAGCGTATATGAATGACGACACATAGGATGGTTTCCTTAGGGATAGGGGAAATATTGTTCATTTTCCTGTGTGCGGGGTCAATTCAAAATGCTAAAATCTCTTTTAAAATAAGTATTTGTAAATATTTTGTGTTTTGATTTGAGTGTTTTCTAGGGTGATATTTAACCGAGGTCAACTCGGCAGTTACCTTTGTATGGGTTTGTTGCGCTAGCGCCTACGTTGGAGTGAAATTGTGGATCAGGAAATAAGGCTCGAAATTTCGGCATGGTTAGCGGGCTTTGGGATTGATAGCCAACCTTCTGATGGAATATCGACCAC
Organism: Shewanella sp. NKUCC06_TVS; assembly: GCF_019345515.1. Classification (NCBI taxonomy): domain Bacteria; kingdom Pseudomonadati; phylum Pseudomonadota; class Gammaproteobacteria; order Alteromonadales; family Shewanellaceae; genus Shewanella; species Shewanella sp. NKUCC06_TVS. The sequence goes on from NZ_JAHKQX010000015.1 coordinate 76,616, forward strand.
AGTTATGGTCATTGCTTGCTTACTGTTAGCGAGCATCGCTTATTTTATTGTCCGACGCGTGGTGATTCGTGCGGTGAATATGGTAATCCTGCGCTCTAAGGCGACGTGGGACGATGTATTCATGCGTTATAAGGTACTTGAAAAGCTGGCCATGCTTGTGCCCGCTATCGTACTTAATCTATTGGTGCCAATCGCGCTGACTGAGCATCCACTGTTAAGCGGGCTAGTCGACCGATTACTGAGTATTTGGTTAGTGGTGCTGATTATCCGCGCTATGTATGCAGGTATGGATGCGGTTGATGAAATTTCAGATGTGAATCTGGTGAGTCGGCGCTTGCCTGTTAAGAGTTTCGTACAGTTAACTAAGCTATTTTTATTCTTTGTTGGGATTATCGTTTCTATCTCAATCTTGGCCGATCAATCACCTGTGTACTTCCTCAGCGGCTTAGGTGTGGCAACGGGTTTTGTGATGTTAGTGTTCCGCGACACTATCTTAGGTTTTGTGGCGGGCATTCAGTTAGCGGCTAACCGTATGGTGAGTAAAGGCGACTGGATCCAGATGGACAAATACGGCGCCGACGGTGCGGTAGAAGAAGTCTCGCTGACCACAGTGAAAGTGCGTAACTGGGACAAAACCATCACTATGATCCCTGCTTATGCCTTAGTGTCGGATGCGTTTCGCAACTGGCGGGGTATGTCTGAGTCGGGCGGTCGCAGGATCAAACGCGCGATCAATATCGATATCAACAGCATAAAGTTTTTGACCGAGGAAGAGCGCGAACGTCTCAGTAAGATCAATTGCTTAAAAGAATATTTTCCCGCAAAAATAAACGAAATTCGTGAGTCGAATGCCAGAGTGTCGGATCTCGATATGAAAGTGAACGGCCGCCATTTGACTAACGTCGGCACTTTCCGCGCTTATCTGCAGGAATATTTACAGCGTCATGATAAAGTCCACAAGGATATGACTTTAATGGTACGCCAATTAGCGCCGACTACTGAAGGGTTACCGATCGAGATTTATATCTTCACCAATGATACTCGTTGGGCGTTTTATGAGGCGATACAAGCGGATATTTTCGACCATGTGTTTGCTGTATTACCTGAGTTTGGCCTGCAGGCGTTCCAAGCGCCCACCGGCAATGACATTCGCAGTTTAAAGTCTGTTAAGGTCGACTAGTTTGATGGCTGTCGATGATTATCGATTTAGTTTCGAGAGACAAGAATCGCGGCTAAGGTGATAAATACACCGCCGCTGGTTCTGTCAAACCAATGCAGCTTGTTGCTCGCCTTTAGGCTGGGCGCAAGTACATTGGCCATGCAGGCATAAACCATCACAAAGCTAAAATCCACCACGGCCCAAGTGACTGCAAGAATGGTCAGTTGCGGTAATTGCGGCGCGGCAAGATTGATAAATTGCGGAAATAACGCGGCAAAAAACAGTAAATCCTTCGGATTACTGATCCCCACTAGAAACGCCTGCTTATAAAGCTGCCAAGGCGTACCTTTGCCCTCTGACGGGCTAACTTCAAGGGCTTGACCTTGGTTTTTCGTCAATAACAGCTTAATACCTAAAAATACTAAATAGGCCGCGCCGCACCATTTGAGCAGAGTAAAACCGTATTCTGAGGCGCTAATAATCGCCCCCAGTCCTGCCGCTGACGCCATCATTAAGATTAAAGCGGCGCTAACACTGCCAAGGCCTGTGGCTATGCTGCGCATCTTGCCGAAGTGGATCCCATGGGACATAGACAACATAGCGATAGGACCTGGTGAAATCCCAATCAATACAATGGCGAAGAGATAGAGTAACCAAGTTTCGGGTTGCATATTTGCTGCTCTAAATGGAATAAATGTTAATGTTTAGCACTCGCTATAAAATCAGGGATCACCTTGGGATGACGGCCTTTAATGGTGCGATAGAAGCTCAAAATCTCTTGCATGTCGGTCACGATATCGTCACTGGGTTGCAGTGGTGTGCGGATAACGACAGTGCGGCGGCTAAAGTCTAAGCCAACGGGAGTGATGGGTACTTGGGCCTTGCTGGCGATATGATAAAAGCCGCACTTCCAACGCGTCACTGGGCCGCGGGTGCCTTCTGGCGCTAGCGCTAACTTGTAATCGGATTTTGATTCAAACAGCTGCACGGCGGCATCGACTAAGTTGTTGTTCTTGCGCCGATCCACCGGACTGCCGCCAATGGCGCGGAAAAACCAGCCCCAAGGCGGGATAAAGAGTTGGTGTTTGCCGAGAAAGTGAATGCGGATACCTAGGGCGCCACGGGCTAAAATGCCGACAATGAAGTCCCAGTTACTAGTGTGCGGCGCAACTATGATGATGTATTTAGCACAGTCGGGCAGTTGGCCTTCTATCTGCCAGCCTGAAGTTTTAAGTAGCCAACGGCAAAGTGGTGTAAACATAGTTCGGTGCCCAGAGTCGAAAAATTAATAATATCATCAGTTTTTTTAGATTTTAAACTGGCTTAAACAAGATAGTCTGTACTTAATTCGCGATATACCCAAACAACCTCAAGATGCAGGATTCAGCGGTTGATGTTCATGGTAAGGTAACGCATTTTAGACAAGGCTATTTACGGACCTTAATAGCCAGCACGGCCTAAAATGCGTTGCCACATGATCAACATCAGCCGCCGGGACGGAGCGCCTAGGGCACCCCACTTCCGTGTTGCATCAATTCAAAAGGTGGTCGACATTCTTTCATTGAAGCGCCTTGAATTGGTGTACCCTAGACGCTCTGAAACTCGTATCTTGAGGTAGCTTGGGTATAATACAGTTTAACCTGATTGATTGTGGGGGAACGATACTATGTTGAAAAATGGACTATTAAACAAGGTTATCTGGCAGCGTGTTTTTGCGGCACTGTTACTCTTGCTGACTTGTCATGTTAATGCGGTGCCGACGGATGAAATTACGCAGATGCTCAAAGGCCAAGAAGACGCCTGGAATCGCGGTGATCTCGATGCTTATATGCAAGGCTATTGGAAGAGTGATCAACTGCGTTTTGTCTCTAATGGTAAGTTTCGTTTTGGCTGGGAAGAAACTCTCGCTGCCTATAAGAAAAATTATCCAAATAAAGAAGCGCTTGGTGAACTGAAGTTCACTATCAAAGAAATAAAAATGCTCAGTAATTACGCCGCTATGGTTGTTGGGCGCTGGGATTTACGGCGGATAAAAGATGCCCCAACGGGCGCGTTTACTCTGTTGATTGAAAAAATCGACGATCGTTGGGTGATCACTATGGACCACAGTTCAGACTAAACCGTGTCCTTTACACTCAGTGCTGCACTGCAGTTCAAATTAGATTTGCGATAATAAACAGTCTGGTTTGGCTGGCGGCTCGGCGGGCAGGGTTAAATGGAAATCCTGCTGTCCAAGCTGTCTACCTTTGCCATCGTATCTCACTTCGGTGAAATGCATACCGCCCTCAGCATCTTCAAGCAGAATGCTGGTGGAGCGGGTGCCATAGTCGGGGTGACGAATATAAATCGCAGCTAAACGCCGTTCCCACTCGATCCCTACTCCCGTATTAGGCAGCTCATTATCTTGCGGCTGGGAATCGTCTTTCATTAGTTGTAACAGTACTTGCACTTCTATACTGCTGGACTGGCTGATTGCCGCTTCTAACGCCTGCTGTCCCTTCGCCATTTTCGGCCAAATATCATCGAGTGCACCATTGCTAATGGCATGAAATCCATCGGCAAGTTTTACTGTGTCTTTATTGATACTGTTAAAACAATATAAGTCAGTGCCTTGGCCGAAGATGAGATTGAACGGCTGATAATTGTCGCTATGTTCAACGAGCCAATTAGGGCACACGAGCGACCCTGAGTTGAGCGTCATAGTAATTAGCTCGCCACGACTACGCATGGCTTCAGGGTTCTTTTGCGGAACGCGCAGATTGGTTACGCCAGCGATTTGTCCTTGTTTATTGATGCCAAACCAAGTGCCACCGGCCTGCAGATCTTTACCCGCGAGTATGTTTTCTTCCGGCGGCCAAAAATGCGCTGGCGCAGTTGGTCTATGATGAAATTCATCGCGGTTGGCACAGATGATTAAGGGATACTTAGGATGGGCATTAATGGCGACAAAGAGTATGCACATAGCAGGCTAAATTAATCCAAAGGTAGATTAACTTAGCCTGTCTGCTCACAAATGAACAGCGTTAGTGGTGCGAGTGCTTATCCGTTTTTGCGTGTTCATGTACATGTTTATCAGCACTAGGTGTCGCAACAGGTTTCTGCTCGTCTGTGTGCGAAGCGCTAGATTCGTGAGTATGTGTATTCTCGTGGGAATGGCTATGGGCGTGACTATGCGCATGAGCTACCGGTTTGCTGAGCATTAAGCGGCGTAAAAATTTACGTGGACCTAAGCGCAGTAAGCTGGCAGCAAACAACCCTGAGAGGATCAGTAGTGCAATTAAGTTCACGACTTCAGGCAAGGTAAATAAGGAGAACCATAGTGGCAAGCGTAATGCTGCGGCTAAACTCAGCGCAATAATACTCAGTAATATCGCCCTTTGCGTCCATGTCATTAACTTAAGCTGAGCTATGTTGAGCACAGGTGCTGCAATCAGCGGCATCATAATCGCGATAGGACTCCAGCCACTATAGGCCAGTGCAAGAGCGAGGACGGCGGCGCCTAAGTTGCAGAAACGCATAGGTAAAAATACAAGCAATAGCACAACAACCTGTAGCAATGGATTGCTTAAGGGTATTGAAGGGTGGCCAATTAAATTCACTAATACTAGGCTGAGTAAAATCCAAGGTGCGCTGCGATCGACTAAATGAGCAAAGCCGAAACGCAGTGAATTGCTGGGTAATTTAGTGTGTGGATCGGTAATGGTGACGTTAGCATGGCTTAAATATGCACTCAGAATAAACACTACAAGCAATTGGAATAACGCTAACCAAGGACCAAGAAGTAGAGCTGTGATCACTAAGGCTTCAGGCCCTGCTAAGCGTTGGAACCAGCGACGGGCTAAACTGCCATCCTGCGGCGTCAAACCTAATTTAAAGCGTAGCGCAGCCGCACCATAGCTTAGCAGCAACACGGGTGCGAGCTTTAATAGCCAAGTCATTAATTGCTCTGTACTGTGATCATGGTGGGCATGTTCGTGGCCGCCTGAATCCATTAATAGCAATATCACGAGTAAACCGATGCCGAGCAAACTACCTATGCCAGCTTGGTATTCATATTTGCCTTGCGTATCACTTTCATGCTGACCATGGGGTTGATGTAGTACCACATGCAGAATTGTGCCAGTAATAAAGGCTTGTAAGTAGACAGTGTCATCGATATTTAAATAAGGAAGTAGTTGCTCACCGGCGAAATAGCCTATGCCTGTAAATAGCATCTGGGCTGCAAAGATCATAAGTGTCCAACGTGTTCCGAGATGGGGTTTAAGTATCCACCATACTGCAAAACCGACGGGTAATTGGTGGAGTATGACACCAAGAGCTAGCAGAATGGAGTTATCGTCTTGCTGCGCCAAAACCATAGCGGTGCCATCGGTGATGGTATGCAGTAATAAGCCACCAATACCCAAGAAAAGCGTAAAATTATGGGTGACTTCTGAATAACGGTGAAATAGGCGTTCGCTGGCGGTAGGCCCCCAGATGCCGAGGAGTACAAAGACGATCGCAAGCATGCCACCATGCTCGAGTAATTCTGGCAAGATGTGGATCAGCACTAATCCACCTAATGAGACGAATATAAAACCATCGAGCCCCTTTTGTAAGCCACTACTCGATGAGAAGTAGCGATAAAACAGAGGGCCAATTAAGAGTGCGATACAGCTAGCAAGAAGATAGAGCATGGATTCCACGGAAAATTTGCTGAAAAAACGCCATAGTATACCAGCTGTAAAGCAAAGTGAGCAGTGACTTGCAGGCAATTTACTCAACTGACATTTTATACTGTGTTTTGAAGGGGAGAATTTTATTCACTTTGACCATTCTGCGGAGAAGTTTTCGGATCTAACTCGAGAAAAGGTTATACAATATCGGCTTATGTTGGCTTGGGTGTTGATACGTTAAATGGATATATTTTCTGCTGCGGTAATGTTGTTTCTGATCATGGACCCTTTGGGGAATTTGCCGATTTTCGCGTCGATTCTGCGGCATATCGATCCCAAGAAACGTCGTAAGGTACTGATCCGCGAATTACTTTTCGCCTTAGTGATCATGTTGTCTTTCCTTTATGCGGGTGAGGCTATCTTAAGTTTCTTAAATCTTCGTTCCGAATCTGTGAGTATTGCAGGCGGGATTATTCTGTTTTTGATCGCGATTAAAATGATTTTCCCTCAACCCGGCGGTGTCGTTGGATTAGCCGCGGGAGAAGAGCCTTTTATCGTGCCTATGGCTATTCCCTTGATGGCTGGCCCATCGATTCTTGCAGCCTTGATTTTACTGGCGCATACCGATAGCTCACGTATGGGCGATTGGACCATAGCGTTAGTGTCAGCTTGGGGGGCGAGTGCGGTGATCTTAATGTTTTATAAACTTTTCACCCGTGTGCTGGGGGAAAAGGGGCTCACAGCGGTCGAGCGTTTGATGGGTATGGTGCTGGTCATGATCTCAGTGCAAATGTTCCTCGACGGTATTTCAAACTATCTGAAAACCGCTGGCTAACTTTATCTAGTTTGATCAAAACGAAACCGTATTAACGTTGTTAATGCGGTTTTTTTATGGCTGAGATTTGGCTTGGAATTGAGTCAGCACAGAGGTTTGCTGAATATTTGCTGACAAAAGTGCAAATCTTACCTGCGAACAGGTGTATCAAGTTGTTACTGAGGTGCAGTGCTGCTAATGTCGAAAACTCTGTCTCTATCACTTGAAGACGGATAAACCCTGGGTAGGTTACTCATTAAAGGTAATTTGTCTTAATACAAAGAGACACTAGTCTTAATAAATAGAATGGCGTTGGCTGTTACAGAAGGATGTTAAAAATGCGAAGTACAAAAGGCGTAACAGCGTTTGGACTGATGTTGGCATTGATTAGCGGCGCGAGTATTGCAGCTCCGAATCATACGCCTGCAGATGCGGGTGTGATTAATAAAGATCGAATTTTATATTGGTTGATTAAGCGTGGCGAAGTGGCCGCCGATGCCAGTGATAGTGTAAAGCAGGAGGCGATAGAAGCTTATATTCATCGCGCCACTTTGGCACAACCTAAAGCGCCGCGCATCGAAGTTGAAGCTGAACATGCGCGTCTACAAAGAGCTAAATCATCGCAAATGATGCGCTCACCCGCACAGCGTTTACAGGCCGATGCGGATGTAAAGAAAACCGTTAAAGTGCTCACAGTATTAGTGGATTTTGCTGATCTAAAACATGATAACAATGGCTTAAAAGCGGGGGATACAGACATGTATTACCCGAGTTATCCTGCGTCCCACTACAAGGAATTACTCTTTTCGCCTACGGGCTTCAAAGGTCCACAGGGGCAGACGTTAGATTCGGGGTATCAATATTATCAAGCGGTTTCTGGGCAAACCTTCTCCTTTACTGGGGATGTGAAGGGCTGGTATACCGCCTCGCAAAATGCTGAATACTATGGTGTTAATGATCCAGATACCCGTAGTGATTCACAGGTCGAACAATTGGTAAAAGAAGCCGTATCTCAAGCTGTTGCAAATATGTCTGCAGCTGAGTTGGCGAGTTATGATGTTGAAGACCAAAATGATTTGAACAATAACGGTAATTACGATGAGCCCGATGGCATTATCGACCATGTGATGATTTTCCACTCTAGCGTAGGCGAAGAGGTCGGCGGCGGAAAACTAGGATCGAGTGCGATATGGTCGCATCGATATTATGTCGACCAAGCAACCAATGGTTATGCGCTTCCTGGTACGAACAAAAAAGTGTTCGGTTATACAATCCAGCCTATCGATGCGGCAACGGGCGTGTGTACCCACGAGTTTGGCCATGATCTAGGTCTGCCTGATGAGTACGATACCTCTGAAAATGATAAGAAAGACGGTTCGCCTGTGGGGCTATGGTCTTTAATGTCTGGTGGTAGTTGGGCTGGTGCTATTCCTGGCGCTCAGCCGAGTGGTTTTAGTCCTTATGCTCGATCTTATCTACAGAAAAGATACAAAGGTAAGTGGTTAAATGAACGTGAAATTTCCTTAGATAGCATTCCCAAATCAGGCATGGAAGTGACGTTGAATGAGGCGGTTAATCATCAGGCGGTTAATCAGATCTCTATTCCACTTCCTCCAACGCTAATTCCTTTTAAAACACCTTATCAGGGCAGTTATCAGTACTATTCTGGCCAAGGAAATATGCTGAATAACAGCATGATTTTTAATGTTAAATTACCTGCCGTAACCACAGATAAACTGATTCTGAGTATGAAGGCCAGTTGGAGTATTGAACTTGACTTTGACTACATGCAGGTGAAAGTGGATGGTGCGGCCATTGCGGGTAATTACACTAAGTCGAACAATGGGATAAATAGCGCTCGTCATATCATCACTGGTGAATCGTCTGCGCTTGCTCAGGCGGAAGGTCGTGATGCTTGGGTAACATTAGAATATGATTTATCAGCATATTCTGGAAAATCTGTTGCTGTTGAGTTCAACTATGTCACCGATGATTTAACCTCTAAGTCAGGGATCACTATTGATAACATCAGCGTTAAACAAAATACCACTGAGTTATATAGTGATAACGCTGAAGTCGCGGATAAAATGACGTTTTACGGCTATAGCCGGATTAAGGATTCTCGTCCGGATCCCAAATCTCAGTCTCGTTATATTATCCAGCTGCGTAGCCATAATGGTGTCGATGCGGGTTTGAAAGCAAAAAGCTTTGATCCCGGAGTTTTACTCTGGTTAGAAAATTTTAGCTACAGTGACAATAACGTTTCAGACCATGCTGGCCATGGCTTGATTGGCGTGATTGATGCTGACCAAAATATGATTGGCACTCGCTCTACCGACGTGCAAATTCGTGATGCGGCCTTTAGTACAGTAAATCAAACCTTCTATTTGGAGGACAATCATCGCGATGCTGTCAGCCTGTTCGATGACAGCTTAGATTACAGCGCGCCACTACAGCCACAGTCAGGTATGGTGTTGCAGCAGCTGGGGTTGACAATGCAGGTACTATCTCAAGCCAGCAATAATGGTACTGCGGTCATTCGTCTTGCGAATGCGAACTCTGATGCTATAGCGCCGTTAACTGTCAGTTTTACTAATACTGTCAACCAATTAGCAGTAAGCTTCACCAGCAACATTGGTGGCGGTATGGGAGTATTAACCTACGCTTGGGATTTTGGTGATGGCACGACAAGCACTGTCACGGCGCCAACCCATACCTATGCGAAGGCGGGCACTTATACTGTGAAGCTTACAGTGACAGATGCGCAAAATACTAAGGCGATTAGCAGTTCGACGGTAACGGTTGTTGCACCTGTTACGCCTCCAGTAACTCCGCCGGCCAGTGAGAGTTCAGGTGGCGGCAGCTTAGGTTGGTTAAGCCTTACCTTCCTTAGCTTATTGACTTGGCGCCGCCAGTTAAATGTGCACTAAGTTGATTGTTTGAAACCCGAACAAAAATGCCTCTGATCTAGAGGCATTTTTTATCTGTCTTGAGGCTAAATTCTGACTAAGCTTTGGGTGAAATCTAAAGTTTACAACTGACGGATAGCTTGCTCGGCCGCTGGCAGAAAGATTTCGCTGACGATCATTTCATGCTCACCGTGATGGAAATAGCGGCGGCGTCCCCAGAGTGCATGTTCGACACTTTGATCTAAACTTTCAGCTAAGTGGCCAAGGCGACTACAGGTTTCGAAACTGGCCACTTCGATTCTACCGGGGATGAAGTTATCTTGGCTAAACAGTAATTCACCTAAGGGGCGAGTACCCAAACTAAGGAAATCCATTTTGCGCTCGGCCATTAATTTTTCAGGGATCAAGGTTCTGGCAAATACCCAAGGTATCGAGTCGAGGCAAAGCAAGACTTCACGGATCCATACAGCACCTTGCTGGGGATATTCGCCCTCTAAGGGAGCATGCAGTCCTTCGCCTAGTATCTTTACTTCAAATTGAGCACAGCAAGTTTTGAGTTTTTGCGTTAGGCTGCCAGTGGCAAGCAACCATTCTTTCAAGGGCGATTTGGGGAGTTTGTCGGCTAGATCGGCTGAAAACCACTGAATAGATTCACCATAGGGAAAGCTTAAGCTAGTCACATTCATTAAATACTCGTTACAATATAAACAAACGTCGGCAGTCTAGCATGTCGCGACGCGAGCATATATACCCAAGCTACTTCCAGATACGGATACTGCATCTTCAGGTTGTTTGGCTATATAGATTGGGAAGTTTCTTCCATTACCATTATTGTTTTAGGGAGCCGTAAGCCGCTATGAAAAAATTACTCTCAGTCTGTCTGATCCTGTTTACCAGTGTTTTCAGTGTTTATGCGGCCGATGAAAAAGAAGCAGCACCTGCTGCAGCAACCCCACCTACGGGTGAGTATGCCTACTATGGTTTCGAACCCGAAATTGTCACTAACTATATTTCTAATCGCAAGAAATTGGGTTTTGTGAAGATTAGCGTTGAGTTAATGGTAAAGAGTCCAGATGATCTAGTGACAATTGAGCTCCATAATCCATTATTGCGAGCCGCAATTGTTGAAGTGTTAGGCAATCAATCGGAAGAGAAGATTAAGTCGCTCACGGGTCGTGAAGAGATTCGTCGTGAGTGCTTTGAAATGGTCAACAACTTGATCACCAAAGAAGCTGGCAAACCCTTGATCGTAAACTTATTGTTTACCTCTTATCTGTACGATTAATTTACTGCCCCATTCCATGGGCTGACTCAGGTCGGCCCATTGCGTTACAAGAGCTATTATGTCAAAACCTGCCGTGAAACCCGTCCAATTAGTGACTGCGAAACGCCTAACGAGTACAGCCAACATTGGTCATGCAAAAACTAAAGCACCAAAGCAGGCTAGAACTGAGGTGAAAGGCAAAGCCAAGTCGGTCAAAAACAGGCCTAGTGCTGAGATTAAAAAAGCTTTACATCCTCGAAATGTACACTTGAACGGCTATGATTTTCCGGCGCTGATGAGTTCATTCCCTAAGCTAAAAGCCTTTGTTCGACCCACGCCTTATGGGGCTTTATCGGTCGATTTTGCCGATCCGTTAGCAGTTAAAATCCTTAATGCGGCGCTACTGAAATATCATTATGGGATTGAGTCTTGGGATATTCCTGATGGAGCGTTATGTCCTCCTATTCCCGGTCGAGTCGATTATTTACATTATTTAGCAGACCTTCTAGCCGAAGGCGATGATGTATTTGCTTTGGATAAAACTAGGGTATTAGATATCGGCACTGGCGCGAACGGTATTTATCCCATATTGGGTTGCCAAGTATACGGTTGGCAATTTGTCGCCTCGGATATTAATGCCGGTTCACTCAGTAATGTGCAGAGTATTATTGAGCAAAACCCATTGCTGCAAGGGCAGATAAGTTTACGATTACAGCCAGATGACAAGGCGGTCTTCAAGGGAATCATTCAAGCCGGAGAACGTTTTGAGTTAACCCTGTGCAATCCGCCATTTCATGCCTCTATGGCTGAGGCGAGCGAAGGTACAAAGCGTAAGGTGAATAATCTGCAGCTCAATCGAGGTGGCTTGGTCAAGTCTTCCCCTAAGCTGAATTTCGGCGGTCAAGCGGCTGAGCTTTGGTGCCAAGGTGGTGAACGACAGTTTCTAGCGACTATGATCCGTGAGAGCCAAATGGTTGCAGATCAATGCTTATGGTTTACCAGTCTAGTGTCGAAGAAGGAAAACCTGAAACCTTGTTATCAAGCCTTAGCGCAGTTGAAAGTCGATACTGTGAAAACGATTGAGATGCAGCAGGGTAATAAAATTACGCGGGTTTTAGCGTGGAGCTTCCAGTCAGCAGCTAAGCGCACAATCTGGCGCGGTGAACACTTAGCCCGTTAAGGCTTTTGGGTATGACCCAATTAAGTACTGTTAACAAAACAGGCGCCAATAGCGCCTGTTTTTATTAAAGGTAAAAATAGCCACTGTTACTGCGGCTTTTCTTCCTTATGCTCGCGACGGAATAACGCCCACTCTTCAATGGCTTCACCGCTGGGTAAGGTGCAGATCCCATGTTCACCTTCGGCTGTTTTCTCAATTGTTAATTTGCCACCAATGGAGACACAATACTCAGAGGCGGGATTGGCTATTTTTACTTGTTCAGTATCACTGCATCCGACTAATACCACACTCGCCAGAAGTGGAGCAGTAACAAGTAGGAATTTGATTTTCATAGACACTCCTTGGTGAGTTATTTTCGCCCTAAAATCCGCAGGATCCGTAGGAACAAGTTGATGATATCCATATACAAAGCGGCGGCGCTATCGATAGCATTATCTATGGTTTTAGGAATTTGATTCGCTCGTCCCCAGTCATAACCAATATAACCGCAGAAAATCAGCACGACGATCCAATCTAAAATGCCGTGGTGAGTATTAAAGATAAACACTTCAATCAGTTCGACGACGATAACGAGCAATAAAGCAATCGTGAGTGCGCCGGAAATTTTTTGGAAAAAGGCGGGGAAGAGTGTGCCTAAACACATCATGGCTATGGTCACTAGCCCTGTGATACGAATGGCTTCGGTCACCAATTCGGGATCGTATTGACTGACCACCATATTGATAATTAAGCCGAAGGGCACGACTACAAAGTTGTAGCCAATAAAACTGACAACGGGATTAGTCGATTTTTGGAACAGATAAATCCCAAAGAAACAGGAGGCGAAATAGCCGATAAAGAAAATCCAAGGATTAACACTGGCAATCGCCTCTGGGTCTATATTGGTGACCATCCAATAGTTAACGGCAAAACCCCAAATTAGCGTGAGGCCGATAACGAGGTTGTAAATACCTGCGCCAACTATGGGGTCGTCTGTGGTCATGCGGTCAAATACACTGTTTTCCGAATCCATATGTTTTCCTTGTGATTTCCTTATGTTAACGGGCCATTAAGCGTCATCAGTGTTGAGCTATATGACGGCAAATTAAGCGGTGGCAATTAAGCTAGTGTAAATAAAGCCGTTTTTCAAGCGAGAACAACCTTAAGCCCCTTTAGTGCCACACACACTGCAGTTGGCTTGTTTCGGTAACTTCATCTCGCGAAACTCCATCGTCATTGCATCGATCATCAAAATGCGTCCTGCTAAGGTTTTACCCATGCCAGTAATCACTTTGATGGCTTCAACCGCCTGCAAACAACCTATCATACCAACCACTGGTGCTAGGATGCCCGATTCAACACAGCTCAGTTGTTGCTCGCCAAATAGGGCGCTAAAGCAATGATAACAAGGCGTTTCGCTGTGATAATCGAACACAGTGACCATGCCTTCCATCCGAATTGCCGCGGCGGACACTAAGGGCACTTTATGCTTAAAACAGCTGAGATTAAGTTGCTCGCGCACACTGACATTATCGGTACAGTCGAGCACTAGGCCATGATCGGCGACTAGGGCGTCAATCTCATGATCATCTAATACTGCATTGATAATGTTGAACTTAATAAAGGGATTGAGCTGCATGAGGCTCTGTTTAGCCGATTCGACTTTAGGCTGGCCGACATTGGCATCTTGATGAAGCACTTGGCGCTGCAAGTTGGATAATTCAACTGTATCAAAATCGACCAGTGTCAGTTCACCAATACCCGCAACCGTGAGGTACTGGCTGGCGGCACAGCCCAAACCGCCAGCGCCTATCATCAGCACTTTGGCTTGTTTTAAGCGTTCTTGACCGTCGATATCCATAGCCTTGATGGATATTTGGCGGCTGTATCTTAAGAGTTCGCTGTTGCTGAGAATATCTTCTGGCACATTCATTGGGATTTTCCTAGCAAAGCACGCTGTTAAATGGCTCGACCGTCACTTGGGTGCCAGCGGGAGTATCACCTTGGAATTGCTCCAATAAAACGAAACAGTTTGCTAAGCTCATCGAAGTCAACATGCCAGAACCTTGGCTACCAGTAATGGCAACTTCAAGTTTACCTTGTGCATTACGGCTTAAAATGCCCCGTTGATATTCGACGCGGCCCGGTTGTTTACGCACAGGCGTGGTGAGCGTAGCGTCTAACATCAAAGGTGCAACTGGGGTTAACCCCTGCATCTTGTTCAGTATTGGCCAAACGAGTTTGTAAAACGTCACCATAGAAGACACGGGATTCCCCGGTAAACCACAGAATATCGCTTTGCCTATTCGGCCCATGGCAAAGGGCTTGCCTGGTTTGATGGCGAGTTTCCAGAAGGTAATTTTGCCTTCCTCATCAAGAATTTGTTTAGTGAAATCCGCTTCACCGACCGACACGCCACCCGAGGTCAATACCATGTCGGCTTGGCTGGCAGCATAGCGAAATGCCTGACGTATGGCTTCAGGATCATCGGCAATCACGCCTAAATCGAGCCATTCCACGTTAGCGCGGCTGAGTAATCCTTGGATCGAGTAACGGTTTGAATCGTAAATTTGTCCTAGGGCTAATTCGCTGCCAACGGGACGCAGTTCATCGCCTGTGGAGAAAAATGCCACTTTAAGCTGACGATAAACTCGCACTTGGCTAACACCAATAGTGGCCAACACCCCGAGTTCGGCAGCACCAATTTGAATGCCAGCACTGAGTACTTTAGTGCCTTGGGTGAGTTCTTCACCGCGGCAACGCACATTGGCGCCTTGCGCCCTAGGATGGCGGATATGAATAATCTCTCCTTCAACCTCGGTTTCTTCCTGCATTTGCACTGTGTCATAACCTGTAGGCACGGGCGCGCCCGTCATGATCCGCACGCAGGTATTAGGTTTGGCTTCACCTTTAAAACCATGGCCAGCGAAGGAACTACCGATAAGGCGCAATGCGGTCTGATTGGTTTGCGTATTTAAGTCGACAAAACGGAAGGCGTAGCCGTCCATAGAGGAGTTGTTAAAGGGCGGCAGGTCGATGCAGGAAGCTAAATCTTCTGCTAGGACGCGGCCAAGGGCATGGGGAAGCAATACGACTTCGGTGTCTGACACTGGGCTAACTTGCTCGAGCAAAAGGGGAATAGCTTGATCTGGATGCATTAAGCTAGGTTGCGAACAAGGATCGGCTGTTACGGACATTAGGGTCTGCCTTATATGCAATGGGTCGTAATGACGCTGAATGAATTTCCACCTGATTATGACTGGCTATTATGCCACGGTGATCTGGGATGGCTATGATTTGCATGTGAGTTTCTGTGATAGGCCAGTCAGTTTTTTCTGCCACTTTGGGTGATAACCTCGCTAGAAGTTACACAATTTACTGCGCTAATTCGAGGGTTGAACGCGAGTCGATGAACAAATGAAAATCATTTTTATCAATGAATCATTAACTTAGCAAGAAATCCAAAGGTAAATTTTGTTGCTTTTGTCGACCCCCTTGATGACAATGTCCCCCATGATTCAGTTCGAATGCAAAAGAGGATTTACTATGCTGTCTGCAACTATGATCGAAAAGTTGAATGAACAAATTAATATGGAGTTCTTCTCCTCAAATTTATACCTGCAAATGAGTGCGTGGTGTGAAGATCAGGGATTTGAAGGCGCAGCTAAGTTTATGCGTGAGCACGCGGATGAAGAAATGGGCCATATGCGTCGTCTGTTCACGTATGTGAGTGAAACTGGTGGCTTACCTTTGTTAGGTGCGATTGCGGCGCCGCAGTCACAGTTCGATTCTTTACTGGCGTTGTTTGAATTAACCTATGAGCATGAGCAGCTGATTACCCGTCAGATCAATGCCTTGGCCCATGCCGCATTTTCGAATCAAGATTACTCAACCTTTAACTTCTTACAATGGTATGTCGCTGAGCAGCATGAAGAAGAAAAGCTGTTTAAGTCGATTGTCGATAAGATACGTTTAGTGGGCGAAGATGGTAAGGCACTGTTCTTTATAGATAAAGATTTAGCTAAGCTAGCCTCTAAGGGGGGCGAAAGCATAATGAACGGTCAAGGCCAACCACAGGCTTAAACCCGTTTTATTTGCCACAAAAAAGCAGCCTAGGCTGCTTTTTTGCTCTTTATCGTTTTATTTTTTATAAGCTTAGATATTCACGCATTTATCTTGATAGCCATCATTCAACAGTGCTGTGTGCTTGATGCGTAGCAAGGGAGTGATTTCATTGAAGGGGAGCGGCTTGGAGATCAAATACCCTTGAGCGAAGTGACAACCTAAATCTCGTAGGAAGTGCCACTGTGCTTCGGTTTCTATGCCTTCAGCAACTAACTCCATTTCTAGGCTTTGCCCCATCATGACAATCGCTTTGACTAAGTTGGCGTTCGAGTTATTTTCGAGGGCATTTTCCACAAAGCTGCGGTCGATTTTAATCACTGAAATCGGGAATTTTTTCAGATAACTCAGGGAAGAATAACCCGTACCAAAGTCATCGATATAGATTTGCGAGCCTAAATGGCGAATAGACTCGAGCGTGCTCAAGCAATGGCTGGCATCGCCCATCAGCATGCTTTCAGTGATCTCAATATGCACATTTCGTGGGTTAACGTGGTGGCGGTTGAAGCACTCTTGCAACACTTGGTCGAACCCCATGCCGCGTGTATTGATACATTGGCGGCTGGAAACATTAATCGCGACATTAATATTTAAGCCACTTTTCTGCCATTGCCTCAGATCATGCATGGCTTGGTTGAGCACCCATTCGCCCATAGGCTCTATCAATCCGGTCTCTTCGGCTAACGGGATAAATTGATCCGGCGGGATCAACCCAAGCTCGGGGTCTTGCCAGCGGATAAGGGCTTCGACGCTGCAGACACTTCCGGTTTGCATATCCACGATAGGTTGATAATGCAGGGCAAATTCATTTTGTGCCACGGCACGGCGTAGACGTTGTTCTAACTCCATCCGGGCGAACATGGCTTGATTCATACCCGCGGTGAAGTATTTAAAATTGTTCCGTCCCGCATCTTTGGCTTGATACATGGCGGTTTCGGTATTGCGGGTGAGTGAGCCGGTATCTAACCCATCTTCGGGATAGACGCCAATACCAAAGCTGGCCGAAATCTGGATCTCGCGGTCATTTAAGTTAAATGGCATACCTAAGGTTTCAATGATTCGGGTTGCCATGTGTTCGATGGCGAGTTCGTTAGTCAGTCGCGGCAAAATAAGTACAAACTCATCGCCACCGATACGTGCGATAAAATCGGTTTTCCCCGTAATGCCTTCTAAGCGCTTTGCGACATCTTTAAGTAATAAGTCGCCAGTGGCATGGCCTTGTACATCATTGATATATTTGAATTGATCCAAATCAATCAGCAAGATAGCCAGCTTGCGAGAGTCATGCTGCGCCACATGGATTTCGTGCTGCAGTCGTTCATTGAACAACTTACGATTAGGCAGTCCAGTTAATCCATCGAAGTTGGCCTGATACCAAAGATCCTGCTCATATTGCTTTCGCTTACTGATATCCATAAATAAACCAATATGTTGGATTATTTTACCTTGCTCATTTCGCACCACTGTAATCGCTAGATACTCGGGATACACTTGGCCATCTTTGCGTTTATTCCAAACTTCACCCTCCCATTTCCCTTCTTTTTGTAGTGACTCCCACATGGCGGTATAAAAGTGCTTAGGATGACGGCTAGAGCTGAGTAGGGAGGGACTGCGGCCTTTCACTTCTTCCAATGAATAGCCCGTAATGTGGCAAAACGCGGGGTTGACGAGTTCAATATGGTTGTCGGCATCTGTCACCACTATGCCTTCGGCAGAATAGTCAAACACAGCTGCAGCGCGGCTTAGGGCGTGGTTCGCTTTTTGCCGTTCGCTAATCATACGGTTCATGGCGCTGGCCATGCGGGCGAGTTCATCTGTGCCTGAGACTTGGATATTAATATTGAGCTGTGGATCTGCTGCCATTTGCTGCATGTCATTGGCAATCTTAGTGATCTTATCCATAAAATTGCGGATGATCTTTTGTCCAAGCCAAAGTGTGATGGTCGCGGTGAACAAAGCCGAGAACAAGTATAAGCCGAGTAAGATTAAGGTGTGGTTTTGTTGATATTCGCTCTGCTGCGCCATGTTCTTGGTGATATTTTGCGCCAGCAAATGTAGTTGATTGATACGCTGAGTGGTGAGATCCCACCACTCCTGGCTATCAATTGGATGTGGCGGCATTAATAGTTGGCTCATCGCTTGGCTTAATTTGTCCTCGCTGGCAGGGACTTGCGCGATGGCTTTGATCTCCGTCATCGGCAAACCTTGCTGCTTCAGTTGCTGCAACTTGACCATGCTGAACTGGTATTGATTTATGCTGTCCTCAATGGTTTTCAGCGCTGCCTTAAATTCGGGTAGAGAACGAGTCTCGTGACTGAGTTCATCCAAATTAAGCTGAATCGTCGCAAGTGCTGCATTAAATTTTTGCAGTGAAATCTCATCGCCCTTAAGCAAATAGTCCTGAAAACTGCCCATTAAGCCACCGTAACCTAAGTAGGCATTAATATTTTGTGCCAGAGCGCTAATGCGAGTTTGTTGTTCAATTTGCTTGCTGATTTGCAGAATGCGTTGATTTTCTGGCGAATCTTGTAGGTTTTGCAGTAAGGACCTTCTATCGGAAATTGATGCATTACTCGCGTGCATCACGGCTCGCTCATATTCATACATAAAGGAGATTATGGTGCGGTAATCATTAATATTGAGTGACTTGCTGAGCAGTAATTGATTGATGGCACTTCGTTCTTTTACGGCCAACTCCTGCACCATAAGCAGGTTCAATAGATCGGTATAGGCACGGGACTGACTGATTTCATTGGTTTGTAACTGTAATAACTGGATGAGCTGTAAAAGCTGAGTGTGGAATTGATTATAGAGTTCCGTAAACTGACTCAGTGTTTCGTCTGTGTGGTTTTGGTGAACGTTAGCGAGTTTGTTGCCTGTGAGTTTGAGCGCATCCAACAATGCGTTCATTTTGTTTGCTTCAATACTTTTAGGGTCGAGCGCCTCCAGAAGATGCTCTAAAGGCTCACTGTTCAATAACGCATTGAGTGCTTTTGATCTAGTCGCTTGTTGCTGTAATAGCACTTCATCGGTTGGTCGCTGATTTGTACTTAGACCATATTCGTTTTGCAACTGATAGAGTAGCTCAGTGATTTGTACCGTTGTTTGTACCGCAAGATGATTGTGCTTGGCCGAGTGTGATTCCTTTATTAAGTCATGCATGCGCGTCAGAATGAAAAAGCTCATCATTAATAATGGGACTAACGAAAACAGAATGAGCTTTTGCTTCAAACTGAGATGGTGTAGCGCTGACGGCATTAAAGATCACTCCACTCGTTCGCCTAGGCAGAAAAAGAAAATTCAACGTAATAACGTTGAATCCGAGTTACAAATAGGACTAGGCACAGGGTGAGGATATTTAACATAGGCAGCCAGCTACCGCGACCTTTAGTTTATGGATATCTAATCTAGGTCACGAAATTAAGCAAATTGTTATATATCATGCTAAGAGACTATTTTTATTAACCTATTTTGCACCTATCAAACAAGCATTTGCTTTGTCTGTGATGTGAAGCAGTATTTCATCATTCGAAAGAATGACTTGTTTAACTTTACCTTTCATCGGTTTTTTAGTGCATTAGGTGGAACGCGATTATTAACGGTAAATCTACTTAAATAAAAAGGACGTTTGCCGCAGCTAAACGTCCTTCTATTTAAATCAATGCCCTAGATTCAGGCGATTGGCATGTTATCTAGCCGACATTGGCCAGCAATGATTTGCGATAAACGACAATATCTTCAATCGTTAACACGGGTATATTGTGCTGAGTTCCGAAGGCAATAATTTCGGGCAAACGCGCCATAGTGCCATCGGTGTTAGTGACTTCACACAATACGCCAGCGGCTTTTAAACCTGCGAGTTGCATTAAATCGATAGTGCCTTCAGTGTGACCACGGCGGGTCAACACCCCACCCGGTTGGGCGCGAAGTGGATACACATGGCCAGGACGAGCGAGATCGCTTGGCTTAGCGTTATCGGCAATCGCCGCTTTAATGGTGGTCACGCGGTCAGCGGCAGAAACGCCAGTCGTCACACCGACTTTAGCTTCAATACTCACAGTAAACGCAGTGCCGTATTGGCTCGAGTTGTTTTCCACCATAGGGGGCAATTCGAGGGCTTTGACTTTTGCATCGGGTAAACACAGGCAAACAATACCGCTACATTCACGGATGAGCATGGCCATTTGCGCGTTAGTCAGCGTCTCGGCAGCGAAAATTAAATCGCCTTCGTTTTCTCTATCTTCGTCATCGACAACTAACACACCTTGGCCTTGACGCAGGGCATTAAGACCCGCTTCAACGCGTTCGATAGCAGTACCAAAAGGAGCAAGTAAAGACTGATTCATGGTTAATATCCTTAAATAAACGACATTGGAATATCCAGAATCAGGGCGTGCAGAAATACAACGTAATCAAACCCAATGGCTCGATTTTGCTGTAGCAATATCACTTCACTTGGGGTGAAGTTATTGCAAAACATGAGGCTAACACTGCAATACATAAGCGCGTTGCACTTAAATACTGCAAGGTGTTGTCTTACATTCTCTTCCATCCGGACTCAGCACTGTCGCCATTGAAGCAAACAGTCCATTACCGTCGGCTCTGGAATAGTCAGTTTTGCACTAGGCAAAATCTAAGGCACCAGATCTGCTGACCCCGAAAGTGATTTCGGGCGCTCGCGGGCTTTGGGTGTCGCTCAGCAAAATAATCACTTAGTCGTTACCCATTTACCGCCGGTGGGGAGTTTCACCCCGCCCTGAGAATTTGCTTTTGAGCCATTTGCGCTCAAAAACGCGGTTATGTTGCTCTTATTTACCGCGAATGGCAACTTCTCGCGTTCAATGTTTGCGCTAGTGCACACCTGACCACTATCATACTGAACACATAAGCTAATTGACTTGCCGTCGCATTCTTCGACGGTCGTTATGGACGTCACAAGGACGTATAAATGCGCTCTCTGCTACTCACTTTAGGTATTGCTATGCTGTTATCCGCTTGTTCGACCTCCAAAGGGCAAGTACCCGCCCCGGTTGCTGAAAAAATTCCCCATGTGATGACTTTACATGGCGTAACGCGTACCGATGATTACTATTGGCTGCGTGATGATGAGCGCAAAGATCCTAAAGTGTTGGCCTATCTCAACGCTGAGAATCGCTATACCGCGGCTTATTTCAAACCATTAAAGCCGCTGCAAGATGGTCTTTATAAAGAGTTAACCGAGCGTTTAGTCGCCGATGAGTCGAGCGTGCCGTACCAATGGCATCAGCACAGTTACTATCACAGATACCAAGAGGGCAGCGAATATCCGCTGATCAGCCGTAAGGGCGCCGATGGTGTTGAGCAAGTGATGCTCGATGTTAACGAGCGAGCTAAGGGCCATGAGTTTTATGGTTTAGGCGGCGCGAGTGTGAGCCCAGATGAAACCATGTTGGCCTTTGGCGAAGACGTCCTCAGCCGCCGTGTATATCATATCTATTTTAAAGATTTGGCTTCGGGCGACATGATCACCGACGTGCTTGAAAATACCGAAGGTCGCGTAGTGTGGGCGAACGACAACAAGCATGTGTTCTATATCGCCAAAGATCTAAAAACCTTGCTGGGCTATCAAGTGTATCGCCACGAGCTGGGCACTAAGCAATCGAGCGATGTCTTAGTGTATGAAGAACAGGACGATTCATTTTATATCTCACTCGGCAAAACCTTAGATGAGTCGCAAATTGTGTTGTTCCAAGAAAGCACCACGACGAGTGAAGTGTCTATTCTCGATGCCAGCGAGCCTTTAGGTTTATTCAAGCCAGTATTAGCGCGGGAAGAAGGCCACGAATACAGTGTGTCTAAGCTGGGTGATACTTATTACATTCTCACCAACTGGCAGGCGACTAACTTCCGTTTGATGAAAGTCGCCATTAAAGATGCTGCGGATAAATCTAAGTGGCAAGAAGTGGTTGCGCATAATCCCAATGCCCGTATCGAAGACGAGTTAGTGCTCAAGGATTATCTGATTATTCAGACCCGTGAAAATGGCCTAACGCGGATTAAAGTGATGCCGCTCAATGGTCAAAAGCCCTTCGAGTTGAGCTTTGATGAGCCTGCTTATGTGATGGGTTTAGAGATTAATTCCCAGCAAGACAGCAATAAGTTACGCATTTTCTACTCTAGCCTAACGACGCCAGAAGCCGTATACGAATATTCGCTGGTGAATCCCGATAGACGTGATTTATTGAAACAAGATCAAGTCTTAGGCGGCTTCGATGCCAGCCAATATCGTGCCGAACGGATATTTGTGACGGCCCGCGACGGTGCAAAAGTGCCTGTCTCTTTGGTATATCGCAAAGATAAATTCAAGAAAGATGGCACTAATCCTCTGTATCAATACGGTTATGGATCTTACGGTTACACAGTAGAACCCGATTTTTCTTCATCCGTTATCAGTTTGCTTGACCGCGGTTTTGTGTATGCCATTGCCCATGTGCGCGGCTCAGAAATGCTCGGTCGCCCTTGGTATGATAATGGTAAGTTGTTGAATAAGAAGAATACCTTCAATGATTTTATTGACGTAACAACGGCATTAACGGCGCAAGGTTATGGCGACAAAAACAAGGTAGTTGCCTCTGGCGGCAGCGCGGGTGGTTTGCTAATGGGCGCGATTGCTAACCAAGCGCCGGATAAGTATTTCGCCCTTGCAGCCCATGTGCCTTTTGTTGATGTGGTGACCACTATGCTGGACGAGTCGATTCCGTTGACCACCAATGAGTACGACGAGTGGGGCAATCCGAACGAGAAAACCTATTTCGATTACATGCTGAGTTACTCGCCCTACGACAATGTCACCGAGCAAGAATACCCACACATCTTAGTGACGACGGGGTTGCATGACTCGCAAGTGCAGTATTTTGAACCCGCCAAGTGGGTCGCTAAGCTGCGCGATGTTAAAAATCAATGGTACAAGAGCGACGATAAAGTCTTGTTACTTAACGTGGATATGGAAGCCGGCCACGGCGGTAAGAGTGGTCGTTATCGTCAGTACCAAGACACAGCCCAAGAATATGCATTCTTCTTGAGTCTATTAGGTATGGCGAAGTAGGTTATTCGCAAGTGACTGAATCAGTCGTCAGCCTAGGCAATACGGACATAGAAGCTGTGCAGCAACATGAGTCACTGGTGGCAGACACACTTGCCCCAGTGACTAGCGCTGTCGTTACCAAAGATGCAGTGACAGAAGCTTCGCTGAATCCCGTACCATTAAATCCTGCACCACAGAAGCCTACACCCATAAAATCAGCATCCCTCTGGTACTTGTATCTAGTCCGCTGCGCCAACGGGCATTTATACACAGGTGTCACTACAGATGTCACACGACGCTTTAGCGAGCATCAATCGGGTGGTATCAAATCCGCTAAGTATCTGCGTGGTAAAGGTCCGTTAACCTTGATGTATCAAGAACAAGTCGGCACCCGCAGCGATGCCCTAAAGCGTGAAATCGCGGTTAAAAAACTGAGTCGTGCTCAGAAATTGGCGTTGATCGAATCTGTACTCAGATAACACTGAACTCTGACGTCATTCAGATCTTATTGTTTTCAGGCAAAAGCTAAATCAACGTCGTG
The DNA here is from genome assembly GCF_019345515.1 of Shewanella sp. NKUCC06_TVS. Lineage (NCBI taxonomy): Bacteria > Pseudomonadati > Pseudomonadota > Gammaproteobacteria > Alteromonadales > Shewanellaceae > Shewanella > Shewanella sp. NKUCC06_TVS. The sequence goes on from NZ_JAHKQX010000015.1 coordinate 100,302, forward strand.
GGGCTTCACCCCACACCCGACCAAGGAGGACTGCTCGTCCTATCCTCCTTGGATTCTCCAAGACGCCCCTGACGGAGTTGGAAGCCCCTTGTGCTCATCGACAAATTTGCTATCGCTTCCGAAGGATGCATCCCTGCACCTGCGAAAGCTAGCTCGCCATCCATGGCGAGACTCACGCAATTTGTCTATTCGCCCTGCGGCAACTCCGAGGGGAGGTGAACTCCTGTCGCTTTGGTGTTGTCTGCGATTTGCTTAAAAAGATACGCATGTCCTGTCTTTTTTCCGTCATTCCCGCAGTGTTTTTGAGCGGGAATCCAGATGTTTGTATATGCCGATGAAACGATTAAGCACTGTCAATCCAGTGACACGCCGCCTTTTCATTTAATAAGAATTACCCCAATTCTGTTGTTTTGCCGCAAAATTTAACCATGGGTTTCTCGATAAACTTCTTTAGGCAAATTGATCTGCAATGGAAAAAGTAACAAAACCGACGCGACTGCAAACAGGTTCATGATGATTGGCTGGATGCATAACCAGCCGTTTTTGATCACGGGGTCGGTCCGGCCTGATGGCGTAAAATCTCGATTAAATTAGCATCGGCAGTCAAAACCATGGTGTTGCAGCTTTCTATGCAAGCCAAAATAGCGACCCGCGGCCCATTTTGCCAGGCGGCACTGGCATAAAACGCCTGCTGGCTTTGCTCACAATCCGCTAAGCTGTGATAAGCCCTCACTAACATGTAGGCGTCTGGGGTTTGCAAAGAGGCTGAGGCGAGAACCACATCAATCCCTGCGGCGGCCAATAGTGGTAAGGATTTTTCATGTAACAATTGATGGAACTGTGACCCAGTGCCTGGTTTTAATTGGTAACTCCGAATTTCAATGATATTTTGCATCGATGAGCATCTGCGAAAGTGGCAATAACAAGCCACTATGGTAAGTGGAAAACTCGTGTCGACACAGTGCAAATCCCAAGCATTTGCCGCGATACAACCACTGAATTAAAGATATTTCACTAGGTTTACTATGGCTTTTGAACTTGATAACTACGACCGCAAAATTATCGTCCTGTTGCAAAGTAATGCGCGCATCAGCTACACCGAAATTGGCCGGCAAGTCCATCTCACTGCGCCCGCGGTAACAGAGCGGGTGCGACGTTTGGAAGAGGCTGGTGTGATTACGGGCTACCAAACCCGAGTTAATTTACGCGCCTTGGGTTATAGCTTTGAAGCCTTTATCAATATTGTGGTGGATTCACATGCTGCCTTGGATGCTTGGGCTGCTGCGCATTCCGAGGTGTTAGCACTGCATGCGACCACCGGTAACCACTGTGCACTGATGCACATAGGTGTCACCTCGCCGGAACATTTACAAGGCGTGTTAATGTCGTTGGGTAAAATAGGTAAAACCAGTACCTCGATGGTGCTGTCGTCTCAGTTTGAAAACCGTCCACGCTGTCATGGTGATCAATTGCCGAAATCCTCCTAATGCGCTCCTCAAAACTGGCGCTTGCCAAGGGCAATTTGCAGCGTCAGTACCGCCTATGCTCAACCAATGCGCAGTGTTTTTTCGACCTTCAAGCCCTTGCTCACGGGGCAATTTAGCCAGCTTTCGCCATTTGTGCGAAATCCAAAGTAAAACCGGTTTAAATCTGTGAAATCCGTGGTTCACCTTGGCTAATTACTTGGTTTTGTCTATGTCCTGATAACGCCTGGCGCCTTATGATCTCGTTCGGCACTTGCCCTTTCTACAGCATCACTCAGTCAAGGAAAACACAGTGTGAATGACCCTAAACATGATTTTGATTTTTTCGTTGGCCGCTGGCGGATAGAGAACCAACGGCTGCGTCATCGTTTGCAACATTCCAACGACTGGGAGCATTTCGAAGCGAACCAAGAGATGCGATTGCTGCCTGGTGGCATCGGCAACTACGATGATTTCCTCGCACCCTCCTGGCGCCCGGGTTTTGTCGGCATGTCGCTGCGTTTGTTTAATCCGCAAACGCAATTGTGGAGTATTTATTGGCTCGACAATATCAACGCTGGTCTTGATGGCACCGGTAGTTTAATGCCGCCGGTCGTAGGTAAGTTTGAAAATGGTATTGGCATCTTCGAATGTGATGATGAACTGGATGGCAAACCTATTCGGGTTCGCTACAAATGGTTTGACACCTCTACCGAAACCCCGCGCTGGGAGCAAGCTATGTCTGCAGATCAAGGTAAAACCTGGGAAGTGAATTGGCGCATGCAAATGTTCCGACAATAAATTTATGGTCGCAAACCCGAATCGTGTTGAATGGCCAAGCAGTAGATTATGGATATACCCAAACAACCCACTGCTCTAGCACTTAAAAAATATAGGAAAATCATGCTAAGCACTAAATTAATAAACAAAATCACGACATTCCGCCAGTTGCACAGTCAAGGCGGTTTACTACTCAATAATGTATGGGATGTGATGAGTGTGCGTCTTGCCGAAAAAGCTGGAGCGACCGCAATTGCGACAACCAGCGCAGGCGTTGCATGGTCAATGGGATATGCCGATGGCCATACCATCCCCCGCAAGTGCGTGATGCAACATGCGGCCGCAATTGTTGCCAGTACCGAACTGCCGGTGTCTATCGACGTTGAAAACGGCTTGCTAAGCGCTGGCGAAAGCATGAACGACTTGGCGCAAGATCTACTGGCTGCAGGGGTCGTCGGCGTGAATCTGGAAGATACACAGGACGGCAGTATGCTCGACCTTGTGAGCAGCGCACAACGCATTCAACAATTGCGTGACGCCTGCAAAGCATTGGACTACCCGTTATTTATTAATGCCAGGATGGATGTATTGCTTCGCGGCGGAAACAAGGATGCCGACAGCTTAATCAACCGAGCTCAAGCTTATATTGCGGCTGGTGCAGATGGGATTTTTATTCCCGGGTTAATCGATTTAGCACTGTGCCAGCAAGTGGCCCTTGGTATCGATGCACCTTTGAACGTGATGGCATTATCGGGTGCGCCGAGCGCCAACGAAATCTTCTCCACGGGAGTCAAGCGTTATAGCGCAGGGTCCTTTATGGCAGAATCCGCATATAGCCATGTGTTGGCTCAGATGCACATATTTCAGCAAACCGGTTATTTGCAGCCCGCCGTGAGTCATTTGAGTTATGGCGAGATGAACCAGATGATCGGCTCGTTGGAAATTGCCGACTAAAGCAACGGAAGAGCCAGTCAGCATCAAGGCATGGCTGGCGCAAAAAAAGTGCTACCAATAAAAGTTTATTTAGACACCCATTGTTAAATTTTGCTACGAAAATACAGAGAATAGGCAAATTCTTTACTGTTGAACTTGCTTAAAGAGAAATGTTTGCTGAGATGGTTAGCTCGGCCTTGGCGTAACACTTGGGCGCAGTTTCAGGATAACAGAATATGATTTAGCTTGCGGTATTTGCACTTCCGTATGCAGCAGATGCCGCCGTCGAGCCTATAGGGACACTTCTTGTTAAACGAAAGGGCGGCGAGTCACTAGAATGGCTGTGCTTAATAGCTTAACGATTAACCTCCATAATACATCAAGTGTTTAAGCTTTTTCGCCACCAAAGACTGGTCTGCATCGGGGTTAGGGTTAGAGAAGTAAGAATTGAAAGTTAAAAAATGCCAATGGCCGGTTTATTGCCGGATTTATTATTGGGATGAGTCGATTTTTTCTTCTGCTGAGCGATAAGTTTGTCTGCTATTGGTATTCTGAAATCCATTCAACAGTTTAATAATGCCACTTACACAGATCTTTTCGCGCTCTCGAACTACATGTCCGGCCTTTTTCTATGCTTAATTTACAATCCCTGGTAGGGCTTTTCTTAAAAGTTCCAACTCCTTTTTGTTTGCTTTAATCCAAAGTTTTTTCAAGTTTGGTATCGAAGCCAAGATTTCTACTGTCTCTTTAGTCTTAATTACATTTGTTTCAACAAGATACAACGCAAAAATATTTTTATTTCCACGCAACTCGTCAATACTGGACAACTGTGGGTTTCCACTGAGGTCTAAAATTTTTACGTTGTCCAGCGTTGAAATGATAGAACCAAAATCTAACTTTTGACATTTATTTAAAGATAAGTAGCTTAAATTCTGGGTGTTTCCGGTAATTTCAGAGAGTTTGCTTGCATGGGATACACTTAATGATTCAACTGAGTCTGAGCATAAATTAATTGACTCTAATGAACGAACAATGGAGCAGTTTAATGAAATTGCGACATCAACTTTTAGATTAATAACTTTGGAGTTGAATATATTTACATGCTTAATCCCGTCAACCAATTCAGATGATTCATTTTGCTCAACATAACCTTTCCGAATGAATGCCATTATGGCTTTCCAATCATCTCGCTGCCACTCAGCGTTATATACATAATCCAATATTGGTAATATAGAATCGAAGGTAGGTAATGAATTTTCCCATCTCTGCCATTCTGAAACATTTTCTGGTGCTAACTTTATATATTTCTTAAAAGATGAAATGTCCATATTATCACTTAATTAAAATTGGGTTGTCGAATTCAGAACGTTGATCTCTTCCGGTATATTTTTGCATTTCTTTTGAGAAGCGCCTCTAAATTCTGATGATTTATTCTGTCACGCTATCCCTTTACTCACTCTTATTTGAGCTGACTAAAGCTTTAAAGCGAAGGTCACTCTTGCTCAGAGGGGTAAGTGCCTCGGCTTGGGTGAGATATTGCATAGTGATGTGGATAGCATCTTGATGGTGACTAAATTCCCTAAAAATACGCTTTGCAATCAGCAGATTTAATTGATGTGTAGCTAATGAGGCATGCTCATGCTTTATCTGTAAAATAACATCTTCTAGGGAGATAGGGGGAATTTCTTCCAAGGTTATAAGAAAGGCTTTTGCGACAGTCCTGGCGTGTGATAAATAGTCTGAGTGCGCATCTAAGGCGTAAATATGCTTGAAAATGTGTTTGGCTAGGGCTTTATTGCCGTTGCGATAAAAAGATTCGCCATCAAAACAAATATCCCCTAGTCCTTCCATTATCTGTCTAGGGTTATCCGATAGAGAAAGCGCTTCAATTTCTTTTTGGTATTCCGAAAACTGATCCATATTCTCGACCTTACTGGCAATACAGTGTGACTTTTCGACTATTGAAGTGGGAAGGCTGACAATCTTAGCAAATCCACAAGGTTAAAGCGTAACGGTCTGAATAAAATCAACATCATTTCTGCAAACTCAAGCTTAATTTCGGTATAAAAAAATGCCACTACAAGGGGTTAGTGGCATAAATGCATAAGTCGGGCACACGCTTAAAAGGGTGGGTAGAAGACTGACATCTTGGCTGGGAACCGTTGCAACATCAGTCTCTACGCCGGGAAGTGGGTAAAACCTTTGGGTGTAGGGTAGTAAAACGGCGCGTTATTCCATGCTTACTGGGCCGTCGATTTTGTTAAATTTCACATCGCCAGAACCTGCCGCAAGAATCGTTAATCCCTTAGTGTTAAAGACATTAATATTGCCTGAGCCGTCTGTGATGGTCACAGCACTTTGCACATTGGCGACCTCTATGTTGCCCGAGCCGTCATCAATTGCGGTATTGCCGCGAATATCGGTCAGCTTGATGGCACCAGAGCCATCTTCAATGGTTAGGCTGCCGTTGATTTGGCTGATTTCAATATCACCTGAGCCATCCTCTATGTTGATATTGTTACCACCGTTGATAGTGAGTTCACCCGAACCGTCTTTGACGTTCATGTCTGACGTCATCTTGCTGATCAAAATAGCCCCTGAGCTGTCATCAATATCCAGTGTAAAGTTCGCAGGGACTTGCAGTTTTAGGTCTATATAGGGCGAGTCATTATTAGAATCTGTTTGCTCAAAGTTGGCCTTGAGCTTGGCTTTATTGGCTTTTTTCTCAAGGGTGAGAATGACTTTGCTGTCATCGTTGCCGTCCTTATTGCTATAGATGTCGGCGACGAGTTTAATTTGGGTTAGGCCTTCGACACCGATAATTTCCAAGCTGCCTGCGCCAGTTTCTGCAATCAGGCCTTGTAAGTCTTTGCTATCGAGGGTGAGTTCGCGTTGCTGGTGGTCTATGTCTGGCATGCCTGCAGCGTTCACATTAAGAATGCAGCCAGTGAGCGATACCCCAGCAGTAAAAAACACTATAAAAGCGAGGGTGAATATAAATGGGCGTAGTGACATGTTAGCTTCCTTGTTTATCTGGCACTCGATTTTTTGGGTGAGTGCTGAGTAGTCTTGCGATGGGTAAGATATTGCACAGCTTATGCCAATTTTAAGTTTCATTTATAATCAATTGGTTAAGCTAAAAGTGTCCGAGGTTCACTGTGCGGACATGTCCGCTACATGGGTGATTTACTCATAGATTAGTGAAATTACTCATTTATTAAGTTAGTTTAAGCTCCGCAAGTCACGCGGAATCAAAAATACAAAAAAGACAAGAAGGGATGCTGATGGATTATTTAACAACAAACAAAACGGCTTGGGATGCGCGCACTCGGGTACATTTAACTTCTGATTTTTATGATGTGGCGGGCTTTCTTAGTGGTAAGACTTCGCTGCGGGAAATTGAGCTAGGTGAACTCGAGGTTGCAGGTAAAAGTTTGCTGCATCTGCAATGTCATTTCGGCTTAGACACCTTGTCGTGGGCGCGAATGGGAGCGAGAGTCACTGGCGTCGATTTGTCAGAGGTCGCGATTGTTGAAGCGCAAAAACTGGCAGAACGGACACAGTTGTCCGCCGAGTTTATCTGTAGCGATGTTTACAGTGTGGCGAGCAAGGTTGAGCCTCACGATATTGTGTTTACGTCCTATGGTGCCATTGTTTGGTTGCCGGATTTAACTCTGTGGGCGCAGACTGTGGCTGCCTGTTTAACACCCGGCGGACAGTTTTACATGGCCGAGTTCCATCCTGCGCAGCAGTTGTTCGATGGTTATAGTTATTTTAATCGGGGTGAGCCAGACATAGAGCAGGAAGGCACATATACCGAAAATACCGGTGATGATCAGCAAACCTTAATGTGCTGGTCACACAGTCTATCGGAAGTGATCAATGCGTTATTGCAGGCGGGCTTAGTGTTGGAGTTTTTCCACGAATTCGATTTTAGCCCGTACAACTGTTTCGAAGGGCTCGAAGCGCAAACCGATGGCCGTTATGTGTTAACACACCAAGGGCAGAATGTGCCCTTGGTGTATAGCATTAGTGCGCGTAAGCCTGCGTAATCACAACCTTTTGTAATCGCGATGATTAACGACTACGGTAAACCGGATACTTAAGGTAACGGTTATCGTAGTAAGGGCTGCGTTCATAGAACCAGCGTAGGCGTGCCTCAGGATCGGCGGCAAACTCTGCATTGGTCAGTGCTTTGTCGAACTCCGCTTGTAGCTTAGGATCATCTTTTAGCATCTTGGCAGCCAGTGGCTCTACCGCATAATCTTCAATGTATTCAGTACGAGTGAAGATAGGATTGAAGAAACCCCATTGCAGTAAAGAATCTTGTGATTGCGGCTCAAGCAGTAAAATCGCCAGATCGCCTAGCGGTTGATCCGTACTGATTTTAATGGTGCCAGCGGGCAGAGTAGTACTGACTTTGGTTAACTCTGACTCGGCTTTGACCGTTTGGCGGCCCTCAAAATCCTTAGTGTTAAACACGGGATTGCTGAGAGTATATTGCTGCAATTTCAACTCGGTTGGCTTTTTGAGCGTGGTCATGCGAATGCCATGCACGTTAAGACGATCAATCACTTGAGTCCATTGAGCGTGAATATAGTAAGCACTCGGACGAGTGACCTTAATGTCGGGCACTGTTTCAGCCATCACAGGTAAGTTAGGGTAAAGCTTAGGTTCACCTGTCCAGCGCACAACTTCAGCGCCACTGATGGAGCTCTTTTCAAGTTGATAATCTATGCCTTTAAAATCCCAGCCTTTTTCTAATGGTGCTAATTTCCAAGTAAGGGTGATTAGCGGTGAGGCGCGGTATTTATCTTCTTGAATCGCACTTTTAAGTTTTGTCGCCTGTTCACCCACTGTTTTGAGGGTTTGCGCTAACATCACATAAGTGCCGAGCACCCTTTGCTTAAAGGGCTTTAGGCTATGGTTTTCAACCAGAATGGTGGGCAAATGGCGAGCATCGCCATAACCGTTAGAGAAGCGCGGGCTCGGATTCCACAGCGACATGCCTTTGTTAATATCGGCGTTATCCACGGCAAAAATCAGTGCGCCGGGAATATGGCCTTGTTCCGTTAATGCGGCTTCAACCGCAGGTCTGTAGCTGTTTTCGAGCCAGCGGTAGCTCGCAGGGCTTAAGCCTTGGGCAAGGTTATAACCAAAGGTAACATCGTATTGATAGTCGATGCCGTCAGTAACATGGACATCGATATACAGATCCGGTTGCCATACGTTGATTGCGCGCAGCATGTGCTGCATTTCTAAGCTGTCGGCCTTAGCATAATCGCGGTTAAGGTTGAGATTATTAGCCGTAGTGCGCCAGCCCATATTCACAGGGCCACGTTGATTTACACGATTAAATTCGCCGCTGCGCTCATGGGCATCAACACTAAAAATAGGCACAAACAAGATGTTAGCTTTATCGAGCAGGGCACTTTTATCGCCTTGGATAATGTCACGTAGCAGCATCATGCCGGCATCTTTACCGTCGATTTCTCCCGCATGAATTCCCGCCTGCACTAGCACTGTCGGTTTAGTGTTTTGTTTGAGGCGTGCCGATTCATTAATGCCTTCACTGCTGGCGATATACATCCAAATATCGCGCCCTTGTGGGCTCTTACCTAAGCTCACCTTTTGTAATTTATCTGTCTCGCCCGCGAGTTTGTCGAGCCAAGCGATAGTGGCATCGTAGCTTGGACTTTCAATACCGCCACTTTGCTCAAAGGGAGTCGCCCACTCGCTATCAACACTTAACATGAGCGATTCGCTGGCGCCATGCCAAGTGATGCTGGGCGGTAAAATCGCATCGTTGACAAAGGTGTTGGCTCGTTCAGGAATGGGCGCTGGTTGTGCTTCTGGCGCTGCAACTGTGGTATCGGTCAGTACATTAGTCGCAGTTTCAGTTGCTTGGCTATTCGCTGCTGGACTTGCATCCTGTGACGTTGTGATTACTGGGGAGCCAACTGCCAATGTTTCTGTGGTAGAGGCTTGCGCCATAGTGGCTGCCGGAGTTGTTTGGGTTGTGGTTTTCGCATCATTGGCAAAAGCATTCCCAGGGTAGAGATTGCCCGTAGAGAGACAGGCAATAGCGATAACGGAGAAAGAAAACAAGCGCATGAAAAGAGTCCATCTATCGAATTTTTATTAGGACGGTATCTTTTCATTAAACGCCCCGTTAACGCAAGGGCGGTTAAGGGTTATCCGGTATTTCTGACATGGATTTAAGCACTAAGCGGAATGGGAAAATCGACTAAGCCGTTTTGTTGGGCGTTATCTGAGAAGTTGGCCGCTTGTGATAGGCAATGTCGATAATGGCAATGTCTTTATAAAGTGCTTCGACGGCAATTGCGAGCTGATAAATCAGCCAGCTATAACCTGTGAGCGCAAATCCCCGCGGCACTTGGTCGTTTACGGCTGTCACTGGATCAGCGGTTGATGCTTGAGTGGCTGCAACTAGGGCAAGCTGGAGTCTGTGTTGTAATTCTTGATCTAAGCATTCTGGTAGTGTCGGTAATTGTTGAGCTTTACCCGCTACAAATTCTGCAAGTTGTTGCAAATAGAAGGCAAGCTCAGAGGCAACCGCATTAATCTGCAGATAGGCGTCTTTGTCTTCTTCCTGCCAGCGGGTTAAGGGTAAGAGTTCGAGTAAGGTGATTAAGCGCACTTGTTTATTGGCTAACTGCGACAGTAGCACTTTGTGTTTTTTGAGGGTTTGACTTTCCCATTCCAAGGAGAAAAACAGTTTCTTTTGAGTGAGTACGGCCTTCATCGCAGCCTCCAGTCTAGCGCGAAAATCGAGCTCATGATTGGCGGGCGCTTTAAGATGCTCGGCTAATACTTCGGCCATATTGTCGATGGCATGGGTGAGTTGGGAGCGCCAATCTTGTTTAGCTTTAATCGGAAAAATGAACAGTGAGACCAAAATAGCAATCACGCAGCCGGAGAGGATGTTGGCCGTGCGCCATAGTGCCTCAGAGGTGTCATGGTTGGCGTCGCCGACCACGATTATGATGGTAAATCCAGCCACTAAATAGGCATAGCTGTAACGTCCGGCCGAGATAAAACAAATCAAGCTAACGGCTAAGATCAGCAGGCTCATGATTAGCCAATAACTGTCCACTGTGGCAACTAACATCACCCCATAAGCTGAGCCTAAACAAGTACCTATCGCCCTTTGTAGCGACTTTTCAATCGCGCCGCCTACCTGAGGTAAACTCATCATAATGATCACTATCGTGACCATGCTCCAAATAAAATGCGGTGGCGCCCAAATGGCATTAATAGTGACAGCAACGAGTAAGGCTAGCCCGAGCTTTAGGGCGTGAATTGAGCGGAAATGGCGATAGATAAAGTCGGCAAAGGGTGTGGCTGGGGCAAATACAGACATAGGGCAAAATTCCTTTGAGCTAACTTAGCGCTGTTAATCTAGTGGTAGTATCGCAGAAAAACCGTGTCACTTGCGGCCATAGCGCCATAAAGAAATGTAAATTGCGAAATCTAGCAAATTGAGCTTAGTGGATGGCGCGGGAGAGATCACATTAACACTCAGATTAAATAGGCTTAACTGATGCGTGTAGAGGCAGGCCATTATACCGTGCTGCAGATATAAAAAAGGCTTGAATAAGCGTTGCCTATTCAAGCCTATATTCAAAGTGTTTGAGTTAGCTTAAGCTGCGCTCACTATCCGCTTTAACGTCAACTTCTGTGTATTTATCCATAATCAAGGCACAAGCCGCATCGCCAGTGATATTGAGTGCGGTACGGATCATGTCAAAAACCCTGTCTAATGCAAACAGCAAAGGTAAACCATCGATAGGAATTCCCGCAGCTAACAGCACTGCCACTACTAAGAAGGATGGGCCCGGCACACCTGCTTGACCAATTGCACCTAAGGTTGAGGTGAAAATGATGGCCGCATAGGCTGTCATCGACAGATCAACGTTATACATTTGGGCGAAGAACATGGCCACTAAACCATAATAAATCGCGTTGCCGCTCATATTAATGGTGGCGCCTAACGGCAGTACAAAAGCCGTGGTAGCCTTAGAGACTTTAAGATCTTCCTCGCAGGTTTCCATATTCACTGGCAGAGTCGCCATTGAAGAGGCGGTCGATAATGCCATCACCTGCGGCTTCTTCATTGCCGAAATAAACTGGCGCGCCGACACTCTTGAGAAGAGTTGTACCACTAATGGAAAGAAGATAAAGCCGTAGATCAGAATCGCAGCAACAAACACGGCGAATAACTTAAACACGACTTCTAGTGCATCAAAACCGAAGGTGCCGACAGAATCGGCCATCAAACCAAATACACCGATAGGGGCAATGATCATCACGCAGTTGATCATCCACACAAAGGCATCGACGACTGTGTTGAGTGCGGCCAAAATAGGCTTAGCGCCATCGCCTTTAACTTTAGTCAGTGCGATGCCGAAGAAGATACTAAAGACTAAGATTTGTAATATGTTACCGCCGTTCAGCGACTCGAATACATTGGTTGGGATCATGCCGATAAAGGTATCCATTACCCCGGGTAATGCGCCATGTTCCTTGGTTACTTCCATCAAGTCTGTGCTGCTGTGGGCGGTAAAATCAACGCCTGCACCCGGTTGGAACAGATTACCCATCAAGAGTGCAAGCACAACGGCAAAGCCCGACGTGACAATAAAAAAGCCGAAAGTGCCAATGCCAATCTTACCCGCCGATGGGCTGTCACCTAAGCTCGCCGCGCCGCTGATGATAGAAACCAATACCAGTGGTATCACTAGCATTTTGATTAAATGGATGAAAATGGTTCCGAGTGGTGCAAACACACTTGCACTCTCGCCCATGATAAAACCCACCAGTGCGCCGATAATCATGGCAATAACCACTTGCACACCAATGTTACCTAATAAACTCTTGCTCTTCATTCTTGCGAAACTCCCCAGTTGCCGCAGCATTTTGTGTCATGCACAGACGATTTGAACCTAGATGACTCAAGCTTTAGTGATTAAGGCTTACTCTAGGCTAAAGGTTCACTCTATGTTAAAGGCAAATGCCCGACATTTTTGACCGAGTAAAGTACCACAATTGCATAGCAGGGGATTGTGAAACATCACTAACCTTGGTTTCAAAATAACCAAAGTCTAAATCACGTTAACGTTAAATGAGGAATGCTTAAATTTATGTGCTTAAAAATGAATAAAGCTTATTTAATTGTGGGATTTTAACTGCCGAATTAATGAATTGTGATTTTTACTTTGATGGGCGCAGATATCCTCTCGTATTCTTTGGGCGGCTTGAGTCGTTGGTCACCCATCTTTTACTTGTATGAATCATGAGAGTGGTTAATAGCTAAAAAACCTCCATGACCATTCAACTCTGTGACTCACTCAGTTTTCCCTATGACAACTCCATTTCGAGGACATTATGAACATCACCTCATTTTTCGGCCCGCCCGAATCGTTACAGTGCTGGATAAGAAAGTGCGTCGAACAACCTGGATTAAGTTATTGGCTGGTTTATCAAGATCTTGATGAAAGTGAATCCCTGCAACTGGCCACTCCATTATTCCCGATAGTGAATGATATGAGAGACCTATCGGATGACGAAATCGATGCCTTTGAGGATAGCTTAGGCCGGAGTGACTATGGTTATCTGCTAAACACGGATCAGATTGAGGATGTGATCGATAACCTGATGCAGCAAAAAGCCCTGCCAAGTGAACAGGAACTGCTTGAAGCTATTATCTTTTACTATGAGCGAGATGCGTTTATAGATATTTAAGTGTTTATTTTTATTTTGTTGTTTCTATATAAAATAAAATTACGTGTTGTTAGCGGTAAAATACCGACGGTTAACGTCGGCATTTGCGTTTAAGGCGAGGTAATAAGTTGTGCACCATTTAGTGGTTATTGAGGTATTGAGCGCCTGTTTATTATGAATTCAATTTCGCAAGCACTCTGAATACCTCTTGAACGCCCTAAGGCATTGCGGGGAAGGAGAGCGAGCTGCCAATCCCTAGAGGCAAGCCTAAGGCCCAATATGCCAGTAAGAAACCGCTCCAAAGTAAAAGAAAACTGATTGAAAACGGTAACATCAGTGCCACTAAGGTGCCGATGCCTGATTCCTTAACGTATTTTTGGCAAAACACCACAATTAACGGAAAGTAAGGCATCAGTGGGGTGATGATATTAGTGGATGAGTCGCCCACTCGGTAAGCGGCTTGAGTCAAATCCGGTGACACACCTAGTTCCATTAACATGGGCACCATAATGGCACCAATTAATGCCCATTTGGCTGAAGCGGAACCCACTAATAGATTGACGAATGCAGTGAGAAACACAATCCCCACCAGAGTCACACCCATAGGAAGGGCCAATTCCTTTAACGCCAACGCGCCTTTAATTGCCATTAATGCGCCTAAATTGGATTGACCAAATGCATAAATAAACTGGGCACAGAAAAAAGCCATGACGATGTAATAACCCATGCCACTCATGGATTTGCTCATGCCTTGAATAATGGCTCTGTGGTTGTTTGCCGTGCCAGCGACGTAACCATAGACTATGCTGGGCACTAGGAAGAACACAAAAATAATCGCCACAATGGATCGCATTAAGGGGGCCGAGGCACTGGTTAGGGCGCCATCGGTACTACGCCAAGCAGAGTTGTCCCCATAGGCAGTAAACACCAGTCCTAAGGCACATAACAACATGGATAGCATGGCGAATTTGAGTCCGCGGCGCTCATGGGGTTGCAGTTCATCTAGGGTTGGGAGCGTGCTGGGATCGCCATTCACCGCAGTGTTTTTTAGGCGCGGCTCGATAACTTTATCCGTTAAGAACCAGCCAACTAAGATAATTAAAATGGCAGAAGCCGAAGTAAAAAAGATGTTATTCAATGGGTTAATCGTTAATGTGGCGGCCGCAGGATCGGCTGATAATCTTGCCGCTGCCTGAGTTAAGCCCGCTAACATAGGGTCAAGACTCGATGGTACGCCTACGGTTGCAGAAAAACCACCGGATACGCCAGCGAAAGCGGCGGCAATACCGGCTAAGGGATGACGACCCGCGGCGTAGAAGATCACCGCGCCGAGTGGGATAACGAGTACATAACCCGCATCAACCGCGACATGGCTTAGAATACCTACGGCTATCAATACCGGGGTGAGTAACATTTTGGGAGTGACAGATAAAATGGAGCGCAGCCCCGCATTAATAAAGCCGGTATGTTCAGCAACGCCTAGACCCAACATAGCAACCAGCACGACACCTAGCGGCGGGAAAGTCACAAAGGTGGAGACTATGTTCGAGGTAAATGCAGTCAGTGCGCCGCCTTCGAGCATATTCACGACTTGAATCGGGTTGCCAGTACGAGGGTCGATTTCATCAAAACTGACACCCGATAATCCCCAAGAGATCAACCAGACTAAGCCCAGAAACATCGCAAATAATACTGCGGGGTCGGGAAGTTTGTTGCCGATGACTTCGACGCCATTGAGAAATCGCTGGAATCCAGTGACAGGTTTATGATTTTCCATTTGGGTGCCGCTTCCTAAAAATGATGATTGTTATCGGCGATTATAAAAACGCAGCATTAATTTAAGCTTGGTTTAACTAATCGATAAGAAATAAAACACATAAAAATCTATCGCAGTGGCTTTAGTGCGGGTGGATTTAATCATCACTAAATCAATTTAGCCGCAAATAAAAAGCGCGGGTTCATGACTGAACCCGCGCTTTTTTACTCAACAATGTGTTTGATTACATTATCCGAATGGATCCGCTACGCGCTTATGCCTTTGGACCTGCGTTACGGATAGCGTCTGACACTTGATACTTAGCGAAGTTTTTAGTGAAAGCTTCTGCTAGTTTCTGGGCGTATTCGGCATATAGCGCTTTATCGCCCCAAGTGTTGATTGGGTTGAGTAAATTGCTGTCTACGCCTGTGACTGCCACAGGAACGGCGAGGTTCAAGGTGTCTAAGTGGACGGTTTCCACATCTTTCAGCTCACCGCTGACAATCGCATCGACGATGGCGCGGGTGGTTGGGATGTCAAAACGTTTACCTACACCGTGTGGACCGCCAGTCCAGCCTGTGTTGACTAAGTACACTTGGCTACCGAATGACTCAATGCGCTTCATCAACAGTTCTGCGTACACGCCAGCAGGGCGAGGGAAGAAAGGTGCGCCGAAGCACGTTGAGAAGGTGGATTGAATCGCCGAGGTTGAGCCGATTTCAGTCGAGCCCACTTTGGCGGTATAGCCAGATAAAAAGTGGTATGCCGCTTGTTCTTTGGTCAGGATAGAAACCGGTGGTAATACGCCAGATACGTCGCAGGTTAAGAATACAACCGCATGTGGCTCAGCGCCGCAGTTGTCTTCTTTACGTTGGGCGATGTGCTCCAGCGGATAGGCTGCGCGAGTATTTTCCGTTAGGCTGCTGTCTTTGTAGTTAGGTACGCGGTGTTCGTCCATAACGACGTTTTCAAGTACAGTGCCGAAACGAATCGCATCCCAAATCACGGGCTCATTCTTCTGGCTTAAGTCGATACATTTGGCGTAGCAACCGCCTTCGATGTTGAATACACCGCCGGGTGCCCAGCCGTGTTCATCGTCACCAATCAGGAAGCGTTTTGGATCAGCAGAGAGTGTGGTTTTACCTGTGCCAGATAAACCGAAAAATAGCGTAGTGTCGCCATCTTTACCCACGTTGGCTGAGCAGTGCATTGGGAGCACGCCTTGGGCTGGCAGTAGGAAGTTTTGCACTGAGAACATAGACTTTTTCATTTCGCCGGCGTATTTAAGGCCAGCGAGCAGCACTTTACGTTCGGCGAAGTTTAAAATCACGGTCGCATCTGAGTTAGTGCCATCACGTTCTGGTACGCAAACAAAGTCAGGGGCATTGATGATCTGCCACACTGGTTTGTCTTTACGATTAAATTCTTCAGGAATGATAAATAGATTGCGGGCGAACAGTTGGTGCCAAGCGTATTGCGTGGTGACTCGTACTGGTTGGTAATGTTCAGTGTCGGCACCGACTTCGAGATCAGATACAAACAGTTCTTTATCGGCTAGGTAAGCTTCAACCCGTGCCCATAAACCTTCAAAAGCACCTGGATCGAAAGCCTGATTGACTGTTCCCCATTCGATGTCAGCTTCTGAACTGGGTTCTCTTACAATGAAACGATCGCCAGGTGAGCGACCGCTGCGAGCGCCTGTTTTAGCAACTAATGCGCCATTGGCTGTCAATTCACCTTCGCCGCGTAGCAGGGCAAATTCGACAAGTTGTGCTGTTGAGGGGTTAAAGTGAACGCGGTTTAATCCATCCGCCATAGTGAGGTCTCCATTTGATTTGTAAGGTTATTTTAATATCGATCGTCTGCCGATTTAATTTTATTTATCGCCTGAGTCGTGCTAGGTGACAAAGTGAGGCGATTGTAGCCTAAGCCGAGTGCAATGTGTGAGGGGATTATAGGTATGAATAAAAAATGGGCGCCAAATAGGGCGCCCATTTTTTAGCTGTAGTAGTTTTACTGCTGGGTTGTTGATGTCTGACCGTTAGCAAATAAGGTTGCTACGTCTATGGCATCAAAGGTGTATTTAGCGTTGCAATATTCGCAACCCATTTCTATCTTGCCATCTTCGGCCAG
This sequence comes from Shewanella sp. NKUCC06_TVS, assembly GCF_019345515.1. Classification (NCBI taxonomy): domain Bacteria; kingdom Pseudomonadati; phylum Pseudomonadota; class Gammaproteobacteria; order Alteromonadales; family Shewanellaceae; genus Shewanella; species Shewanella sp. NKUCC06_TVS. The sequence continues at coordinate 117,111 of NZ_JAHKQX010000015.1, forward strand.
TATGGCTTCGATTTCTGCTTGATCTAAGGTTTTGATCGCGCCGGCACTGCGCTCATGGGAACAAGTGCATTTAAAGCTCACATCAATAGGATCAAATAAGCGCACTTCTTCCTGATGATAGAGGCGATGTAACACGCTTTCTGCATCAAGAGTAAATAGCTCTTCGGCCTTGATGGTCGACGTCAGTTGGCTCAAGTGTTCGAAGTCGGCGTTGTGATCTTGCTGGCTTGGCAGAATTTGTAGGAACATGCCCGCCGCTTGCTTGCCGTCGGCAAATAACCAAATTCCCGTAGGTAACTGCTCAGATTGATTGAAGTATTCTTCAACACAGGCCGCAAGCGTTGGCTTGTCTAGTGCAACGACACCTTGGTAGCGTTCACCTTCGTCGGGTGTTAAGGTGATGACCATATAGCCTTGGCCGAAGAGTTCTGTGAGGCTAGCATCATCGGCGAGTTCAGAATTCCAGCGAGCCACACCGCGTAACTCTTGTAAATTGTTACCGTTGATCACCGCTAAAGAAACAGGGCCGTTGCCTTGTAACTGTACGCTGATATCACCGCTAAATTTCAATGTAGCGGTTAATAGTGAGGTGGCTGCCATTAATTCACCCAGTAGCACTTGCAGTACGGCTGGGTATTCTTGGGCGCTGATCACTTGTTGATAGCTGTCTTGTAACTGCACCAGTTCACCGCGCACATCGGCATTATCGAACAAGTAGCGGTGTAAAGTATCTTGGTTCATCGTGTATCTCACTGTTAAAGGTCTTTAAAGCGCATGAGCTGGCGTCGTTGCTTTTTATCTGGTTTCTGATCGGGTATCGGGTTATTGAGCATGTGGAGGCGTCGTTGCTCAGCATTAATGGCCCGTTTAGCCAGACTTGTCGCGGTTTCTTCGTACAATTCTTGTGCAATCGCACCACTTTGGCGTAATTGCGATAATTTTTTTATGACGATCTCTTTATCGTCATATCCTTGGCGTATCTTAAGGACGGCGCCTATCTCGGCATTCCTACTAGATTTGGCACGCTGGCCGTTGTAATGTACTTTGCCGCCGTTAATCATTTCTTTGGCGATGGCACGGGTTTTATAAAAACGTGCAGCCCAAAGCCACTTATCGAGTCGAATGTCTGTTTTATCGCTTTGACCTTGAGTCATAGTGTCTCCAGCTAAAAGATCGATGAGTTCACATGCCGAGCAAGAAAATGCGTGAAGAGCATTTCTATTATGTTAAAGGGTGGCGTGCTTCACACCCTTTTATGGCGGGCAAAGTTAGCATAATTGGCCTATTTTCGCCAATTTGAATGCTGTTATGGGCTTGTTGCCAAATGCTGCCTAGGTTAGCATGAGACGGTAATCGCCTAATTATTATAATCAGAACAGAGACCTGTATCGAGGGTCCACATAAAATATGGATTTATTAGATAAAGTTATCGCAAAAGCCATTGGCATGCCCCATAAGCCCTTAAGCCGGATAGTCTTCTGGTTGGGTTTTATTGTGATCATGTTGTTAGCCGCGCAAATTACATGGAAATTAGTGCCTACTAGCTCATCACCCAGTGCTTGGTCACCAACGCCCGTTAATCTGACGGGTAAAAGTGCTGGGCAGGTTGATCTTGCGGGTTTACAGCAGCTTGGTCTCTTTGGTAAGGCAGATGCTAAATCTGAAAAGCCAAAAACTGAGGTTGTTGAGACTGTGACCGACGCGCCTAAGACCACGCTCTCTATTCAGCTCACTGGCGTTGTTGCATCGACAGCAGATCAGAAAGGCTTAGCGATCATTGAGTCAAACGGCAGCCAAGAGACCTACAGCTTAGGCGATAAAATCAAGGGCACTTCGGCATCACTGAAAGAAGTCTATGCCGACCGTATTATCATCACTAACGCTGGCCGTTACGAGACATTAATGCTCGATGGCTTAGTTTATACTAGCCAAAGCCCAGCCAATCAGCAGTTACAACAAGCTAAGACTAATAAGACTGGCTCGGCAGTGAGCCGTGTCGATCAACGTAAAAATGCCGAAATCTCCCAAGAACTCGCCGAATCCCGCACCGAATTGTTAGCCGACCCCAGTAAGATCACCGATTATATTGCCATTTCACCTGTCAGACAGGGTGACGCTGTGGCGGGATATCGCTTGAATCCAGGGAAAGACGCCAATTTGTTTAAGCAGGCGGGTTTTAAAGCTAACGATTTAGCCAAATCGATTAATGGATACGACTTGACCGTAATGAGTCAAGCGTTAGAAATGATGAGCCAATTACCTGAGTTAACTGAAGTTTCTATTATGGTTGAGCGGGAAGGACAATTGGTTGAAATCATGTTTAGTTTGCCGCAATAACACGCGTTAGAGGAAAGAAAAAGAATGAATAACAAAAGGATTCGACGCAAGCTGATTGCTGGGGTTGTTGCGGGTGCAGCCATGTTCTCCTCCCAATTCGCTTGGTCTGAACAGTATGCGGCCAACTTTAAAGGCACGGATATTCAAGAATTTATCAATATCGTTGGTAAGAACCTGAATAAGACCATCATAGTTGACCCGACAATTCGCGGCAAAATCAACGTTCGCAGTTATGATCTGTTGAACGATGAACAGTATTACCAGTTTTTCCTCAACGTCTTACAAGTTTACGGTTATGCCATCGTTGAGATGGAAAATAACGTTATTAAAGTCATCAAAGACAAAGATGCCAAAACCGCTGCAATTCGAGTCGCTAACGATAATGACCCCGGCCTTGGTGATGAAATGGTGACGCGTATCGTGGCCTTGTATAACACTGAGGCTAAGCAATTAGCGCCGTTATTACGTCAACTTAATGATAATGCGGGTGGCGGCAACGTAGTGAACTACGACCCCTCCAATGTCTTGATGTTGTCTGGCCGTGCTGCTGTCGTGAACAAGTTAGTCGAAATTATCCGTCGAGTGGATAAGCAAGGCGATACCTCGGTGCAAGTGGTGCCGTTAGAATTTGCCTCCGCGGGTGAAATGGTACGAATTATCGATACCCTTTATCGTGCTACCGCTAACCAATCCCAATTGCCAGGCCAAGCGCCAAAAGTGGTTGCTGACGAACGTATCAATGCCGTAGTCGTGAGCGGTGATGAGAAGAGCCGCCAACGTGTGGTCGAGCTTATCCGTCGTCTCGATGCCGAACAAGCCAGCACAGGTAACACAAAAGTTCGTTATCTACGTTATGCCAAAGCAGAAGATTTAGTTGAAGTGCTGACCGGTTTTGCCCAAAAGTTGGAAGGCGAGAAAGATCCGAGCGCTCAGGCTGCAGGTGGTAAACGCCGTAATGAAATCAATATCATGGCGCATACTGAAACCAACGCCTTAGTGATCAGTGCTGAACCCGATCAGATGCGTACTATCGAGAGCGTGATTAATCAACTCGACATCCGCCGTGCTCAGGTACTCGTAGAAGCCATTATCGTGGAAGTCGCCGAAGGCGATAGCGTCGGCTTTGGGGTCCAATGGGCCGCGAAAGCGGGTGGTGGTACTCAGTTTAATAACTTAGGCCCAACCATAGGTGAAATTGGTGCAGGTGTATGGCAGGCGCAAGATCAAGAAGGGACATTCATCACTAACCCGAGCACTGGTCAGGTGATAGGTCAAAACCCGAGTACTAAGGGAGATGTGACGCTACTCGCACAAGCCTTAGGCAAAGTTAACGGTATGGCTTGGGGCGTGGCCATGGGCGACTTTGGTGCTTTAATTCAAGCAGTGTCGAGTGACACTAACTCAAACGTACTGGCAACGCCTTCTATTACGACCTTAGATAACCAAGAAGCCTCATTTATTGTGGGTGACGAAGTGCCTATTCTGACAGGTTCTACCGCCAGCTCGAGCAACAGCAACCCATTCCAAACCGTTGAGCGTAAAGAGGTTGGGGTTAAACTGAAAGTGGTGCCGCAGATCAACGAAGGCAGCTCTGTTAAGCTGACGATTGAACAGGAAGTTTCTGGGGTTAACGGTAATACAGGCGTGGATATTTCCTTCGCGACTCGTCGGTTAACCACTACCGTTATGGCGGATTCTGGTCAAATTGTGGTACTCGGTGGTTTGATCAACGAAGAAGTACAAGAAAGTATACAAAAAGTACCGTTCTTGGGTGATATCCCTATTCTAGGACATTTGTTTAAATCTTCTTCGAGCAAAAAAACGAAGAAAAACCTAATGATTTTCATCAAGCCAACGATTATACGTGATGGCATCACGATGGAAGGGATTGCTGGGCGTAAATATAATTATTTCAGAGCATTACAGCTTGAACAGCAAGAGCGTGGCGTTAACTTAATGCCTGATACTAAAGTGCCTGTACTAGATGAATGGAATCAGTCTGAGTATTTACCACCTGAAGTTAACGAGATTTTAGAGCGTTATAAAGAAGGTAAAGGCTTAGAGACTCAGATGCGTAAAACGGATCCGACGCTCAAAACGCTCGATGAAAACAAAAACAAAGATAAAACCAATGAGTGAAATTCAACTATCCCAAGTCGATGACCTCAGCCAAGTCTCTAATGAGCTAGGCCTTGAAGCTGAAGGTGATGAGGTATTTCGTTCGAGCAGTAAAGAGCGTTTACCTTTTGCCTTTGCACACCGCCACGATGTGGTGCTCGCGCTGGGTGAAACGGGCGAGTTAAGCTTGTTCTATACGAGTAAAACACCGTTAACGGCTATGCTCGAAGCGCGGCGTTATTCGGGTGTTGATTTGCCTTTGGTTAAGCTCGAAGTCGCAAAGTTTGAGGCCAAACTCACTCAAGCATATCAGGCGAACTCGTCTGAAGCGCAGCAGTTGATGGAAGACATAGGCAACGAGATGGATTTATTCACCCTTGCCGAAGAGCTGCCGCAGACCGAAGACTTACTTGAAGGTGATGATGATGCGCCTATCATCAAATTGATTAATGCCTTGTTATCTGAAGCGATTAAAGAAGAAGCGTCGGATATCCATATCGAAACCTACGAGAAACAGCTTGTAGTGCGGTTCCGTATCGATGGTGTGCTCAAAGAGGTCCTTAAGCCAAACCGTAAACTGTCGTCGCTGTTAGTCTCGCGGATTAAGGTTATGGCTCGCCTCGATATCGCCGAAAAACGTGTGCCACAGGATGGCCGTATTTCTCTGCGTATCGCAGGTCGTGCGGTGGATGTGCGGGTATCGACCATGCCATCGAGCCACGGTGAACGTGTTGTACTGCGTCTGCTGGATAAAAATACTGGCAACCTCGATTTAGAGCAATTGGGGATGACCGACAGTATTCGGGTTAAGTTTGAAGATCTTATTCGTCGCCCTCACGGGATCATTTTGGTGACTGGCCCAACGGGCTCGGGTAAAAGTACCACTTTGTATGCGGGTTTGACGGAGATCAACTCCAAAGACACCAACATACTCACAGTAGAAGACCCTATCGAATACGAGTTAGACGGTATCGGTCAGACCCAAGTTAACACTAAGGCCGACATGACCTTCGCCCGTGGTCTGCGCGCTATTTTGCGTCAAGACCCCGATGTCGTGATGATAGGCGAGATCCGCGACCTCGAAACCGCGCAAATTGCGGTACAAGCGTCACTCACTGGCCACATGGTGATTTCAACCCTGCATACCAACACAGCGTCTGGCGCGATTACACGTTTGCAAGACATGGGCGTAGAGCCTTTCCTCGTGTCTTCAAGTTTACTCGGCGTGTTGGCTCAACGTTTGATCCGAACCCTTTGTCCTAAATGTAAAATCGAGCATGTGCCCGATGCGCGTGAGCGTGAGTTGCTGGGCATAGCCGCTGATGATGACAGGCGTATTTTCCGTGCCAATGGTTGTAAATCCTGTGGTAACAATGGCTACCGTGGTCGAACCGGTATTCATGAGCTATTACTGGTTGACGATAATGTGCGTGAATTGATCCATGGCGGCCGCGGAGAGTTAGCCATCGAAAAGTATATTCGTCAGTTTGTACCGAGCATTCGTCACGATGGCATGAGCAAAGTGCTCGCGGGCATCACCACTCTCGAAGAAGTGCTACGTGTGACTCGCGAGGAGTAATTTATGCCAGCATTTGAATATAAGGCACTGGATGCCAAGGGAAAGCAGCTTAAGGGCGTGATTGAGGCGGATACCGCCAGACATGCCCGCAGCCAACTGCGCGATCAGCGCATGATGCCCTTGGAAATACTGCCTGTTACTGAAAAAGAAGCCAAAGCTAAGAGCAGCAGTTTTTCGTTTTTCAAACGTGGTATTTCAGTTGCTGAATTAGCTTTGATCACCCGCCAAATTGCGACCTTAGTGGCCGCGGGTTTACCGATTGAAGAATCCCTTAAAGCCGTTGGTCAGCAGTGCGAGAAAGATCGTCTCGCGAGCATGATTATGGCGGTACGTTCTCGGGTGGTGGAAGGTTATAGTCTGGCCGATTCCTTGGCTGAATTTCCGCATATTTTCGATGATTTATACCGTGCCATGGTGGCCTCGGGTGAAAAATCCGGTCACTTAGAAGTGGTGCTTAATCGTCTGGCGGATTATACCGAGCGACGCCAACAGCTTAAATCTAAGCTGACCCAAGCCATGATTTATCCCGCGGTTTTGACCACAGTGGCGATAGGGGTGATTTCAATCCTGCTAGCTGCGGTTGTGCCTAAAGTGGTCGGACAGTTTGAGCACATGGGCGCCGAGTTACCCGCTTCGACCCGCTTCTTGATTTCTGCCTCTGACTTTGTTCAAAACTATGGTGTGTTTGTGGTCATCGCCTTAGTGCTGCTGTTCGCACTCTTTCGGCGCATGTTAAAGTCACCTGCGTTTAGGATGAAGTACGATAATTTTTTATTGAGCATGCCGGTTGTTGGCCGCGTGAGTAAGGGATTAAATACGGCGCGTTTTGCGCGGACGTTAAGTATTTTATCCGCCAGTTCAGTACCTTTGCTCGATGGGATGCGTATCGCGAGTGAAGTGTTGCAGAATATGCGAGTGCGGGCCGCAGTTGACGATGCGACTGCACGCGTGCGGGAAGGAACTAGCTTAGGTGCAGCGTTGACTAATACTAAGTTGTTTCCGGCTATGATGTTATACATGATTGCGTCGGGCGAGAAGAGTGGTCAACTTGAGCAGATGTTAGAGCGGGCCGCCGATAACCAAGACAGGGAATTCGAAGGTAACGTCAACATAGCATTGGGTGTATTCGAGCCTATGCTGGTGGTCAGTATGGCGTGTGTTGTGCTCTTTATCGTGATGGCAATTTTGCAGCCAATTTTAGCCTTGAATAACTTGATTAGCGGTTAATTTTTGAATTTATGGATTATGACCAAGTCGATTGGCATAGGATTTTTTAGGAGAAGTAGTCGATGCAAATGAACAAGAAACATCAAGGTTTTACCTTACTCGAAGTGATGGTTGTTATCGTGATTTTAGGGATTTTAGCCTCTATGGTTGTGCCTAACTTGATGGGTAACAAAGATAAGGCTGACCAACAAAAAGCCGTGTCTGACATAGTTGCACTCGAAAATGCCTTAGATATGTATAAGTTAGATAACGGTGTCTATCCATCGACCGAACAAGGCTTAGAAGCATTAGTGCAAAAGCCTACGATTTCGCCTGAGCCACGTAACTACCGTGAAGATGGTTATGTAAAACGTTTGCCAGAAGATCCATGGCGCAATAACTACCTGTTGTTAAGCCCTGGCGAAAACGGCAAGTTAGATATTTTCAGTGCAGGCCCAGATGGTCAACCAGGTACCGAAGATGACATCGGTAACTGGAATTTACAGAATTTCCAATAAGATGCTAAAGCTGCGTCACGCTGGTTTCACCTTAATGGAGGTGATGCTAGTGATTTTGTTGATGGGGCTCACGGCTGCGGCCGTGACTATGTCTATCGGCAATTCTGGGCCGCAACAGGCCTTAGATAGAACGGCGCGGCAGTTTATTGCGGCCACTGAAATGGTGCTTGATGAAACTGTTTTAAGTGGCCAGTTTATTGGTATTGTGATTGAGAAAACTAGTTATCAGTTTGTTTTTTATAAAGAAGGTAAGTGGGAGCCTTTGGATAAAGACAGACTCTTATCTGAAAAGCAAATGGAGCAAGGGGTTGAGCTGAACTTAGTGCTCGATGGTTTACCTTTGGTACAAGAGGATGAGAAAGACGATTCTTGGTTTGAAGAACCGCTGATTGAACCCTCTGCCGATGATAAGAAGAAACACCCTGAGCCACAGGTCATGCTATTCCCGAGCGGTGAAATGAGCGCTTTTGAGCTGACGTTTATCGCTAAAACTAACAAAGGCCAGCAGGCCGAAACGTTAGTGGTCGGTGATGCGCTGGGCAGATTAACCATAGGGCGCCCCGATGAAACGCGTTAAGGGCATGACCCTACTCGAAGTGATTGTGGCCCTTGCCGTATTTTCGATTGCGGCCGTGTCTATCACTAAAAGTTTGGGCGAGCAGATGGCAAACATGCCGATTCTGGAATCGCGCACTTTGGCACAGTGGGTGGCTGATAATCAGATGGTCGATGCCAGACTTGATCCACAGTTTCCTGAAATCGGTAAAAAAGAAGGTCAAGTTGAGCTCGCAGGAAAGGATTGGTATTGGCGTAAAGAAGTGGTGAAAACGACGGACGATAATTTTCGTATGATCCGCATTAGTGTGAGTGAAGACGAACGATATCAGCGTATTGCCGCACAAGTGAGCAGTTATGTCCTTAAAACTAACTAGTGCGCAGCGGGGATTCACCCTGTTGGAAATGCTGATCGCCATCGCGATTTTCGCCATGATAGGTTTGGCTTCTAATGCGGTACTCAGCACAGTGCTGACTAACGATGAAGTGACGCGCGCTTTTTCAACTCGGCTTAAAGCTCTACAACAAGGCTTTGGTGCGATTGAGCGTGATCTCGCGCAAATGGTGGCGCGCACGCCAAGATTACTCGAAGGTGGTCGAGGTTCGACCGTCTTCCAAACGGGCAATGATATCTTAGATTCGGAATCAGAAGCCTTAGTGTTTTACCGCTTAGGCTGGTTAAATCCCGACGGTTTATTACCGCGAGGCAGCTTACAGTCGGTGGCGTATGTGGTGCATGAAGGGCGGCTGGAACGTTGGTATTTTCCTTATCCTGAGCCTGAATTTGGCGCCGAGCCGATTAAGACAGTGATTATCGACAAAGTGCTGTCGGTGGAATATTCCTTCTTCATGGAAGACAAGTGGGAGCGTAAAGTCGAGGCGACTAAGTTGCCTAAAGCGATCGCCATGGAGATTGAGATTGAAGGTTTAGGCAAGATCCAACGTAAGTTCTTGTTGCCGCTGGGTGCTGTTGCACCAGAAAAGTCTAAGGATGACGATAATAAAGACGAAAATCCGGACGATACGAACAAAGATAAAGACAAAGATGGAGTCGATGATGGCTCGGGGAACGATCCAGGTGACGGTTCTGGTGATCCAGGTGATGGCGACCCTGAAGATGAGGGCCGCGAATGAGAACCCAATCTCGGTCTAAACAGCGTGGTGTCGCACTGATAGTTGTGCTCTTGATAGTTGCCATGGTGGTGATCATCGCGACAAATATCACAGGCCGTAATCAGTTATCCATGCGTCGAACGTTGAACTTGGCCCAGTACGATCAAGCCTATTGGTACGCGATTTCTGCCGAAGAACTGGCGAAGAAGATTTTAAAACAAGATTTAGACGACTCGGAAGGTCGAGTCCACAGGCAACAATATTGGGCCATGGCCGATGTTGTGTTTCCGGCGGAATACGGTGAAATTGCTGGCAAGATCACTGATATGCGCGCCTGTTTTAACTTAAATGCCTTGTCTGTGACTACGAAAGAGGTGGAAAACAGTCAACCTAAGCTGCCGCTGGCGGCGAAGCAATATAAGGCCTTGTTGGTGAGTTTAGGGATGGACGACTTTAGTGCGGACCGTCTGACCCAGACCTTAAAAGATTATATCGACGAAGACACCACTGCTAGCCCTTATGGTGCCGAAGATGCGGAATACGAAGCGCGAAATGTGCCTTACCGTGCGGCCAATACGCTGATGAATCATCGCAGTGAATTACGGGCAGTGATGGGATACACCCAAGATATCTATTTGAAACTCTTGCCCTATGTATGCGTTATCCCTGGCAATGACAGGCAATTACTGAATGTGAATACCTTGGAAGTAGAGCAAGCGGCACTGTTAGCTGGCATGCTCGAAAATCAGATTTCGGTAGGCGAAGCAGAAAGTATCATCAACCAACGCCCCGGTGATGGCTTTGCCAAGATAGATGATTTTTATGAAAGCTCATCCATGGGATCGATCAAGTGGGAGGGTGCCATGAAGTCGAGCTTTGTCATCGATAGCCAATATTTTTTATTGGCCTCAGGGGCGAAGGTTGATAACGCCGTATTTAGAATGGAAAGTGTGCTCAAAAAGAGCGGCGGCAATAAAATGGAAGTGCTCACCCGTCAGTTTGGTGGCCAAAAATAATGGAAGTGCTCACCCGGCAGGGTTTGATGTTGGTGGACAAAAATAATGGCAGTGCTCACCCGTCAGGGTTTGATGTTGGTGGCCAAAATAATGGAAGTGCTCACCCGGCAGAATCTGGTGGACAAAAATAATAGCAACGAGCTCAGTCACGCTTTCTTGACTGGGACTGGTGGAGAAAAACTGTGAGTGAACGGCTATTTATTCGCTTAGGCAGAACAGCAGAGCAAGCGTGCTCTTGGCTCGTTTGGTCGGAGCAAGAACAGGAAATTATCGCCTCTGGCGAGCTCGCCAATGCCCAAGGTTTGTCGACCTTAACTGAGCGTGCGGGCAATCGTCCCGTCGATGTGTTAGTGCCCGCCGCGGCAATGACGCTCACTAGTGTGCATTTGCCCGAAAAAGGTCAACGCCAAGCCTTGAAAGCCTTGCCTTTTATGCTCGAAGAAGCCTTAGCCGATGATGTCGATGCTATGCATTTTACTGTTGGTCCACGTGACGGTGACGCCTTAAGTGTGGTCGCAGTGGCACATGAGCAAATGCAGACTTGGCTGAGTTGTTTGACCGAAGCGGGTTTAAAAGTGAAGCGCATTGTGCCTGATTGTTTAGCCTTGCCATTGCAAGAGTGCCAATGGGCGGCAATGAATTTTGGCAATGAGCTATTGCTGCGTACCGGATTAGCTTCGGGCCAGAGCTTACCTCTGCCTTGGTTGCCAATTGCGTTAGAACAACTTAAGCCTGCACAGGGCGAAGTCTCTGTCGCCAGTTATACCGAGATGCAACTCGAGGGGGTCGAGCTTAAGCCGCAGTCACTCGAGCTACCTATGTTAGTGTTAGCCCGCGGTATTTTGCATGCACCAGTGAATTTACTGAGCGGCGTTTACACACCGAAGCGTGAATACAGCAAACAGTTGATGATGTGGAAAAGTGCGGCCATCGTTATTGCCATCGCGTGCGTGCTGGCCTTAGTGAATAAAGGGCTGACTATACATCAAGTCAATGGTCAGGTTGCCGATCTTAAAGCCCAGAGTGAATCCATTTATCAGCAAGTGATCCCGGGAAATTCGCGTATTGTTAACCTACGTTCGCAGATGGAAAGTCAATTACGTGCATTGCTGGGACAGGGCAGTGGTGCCGAGTTTTTTGCCATGCTCGATGGTTTACAGGATGCCTTTAAGCAAGTGCCTGAACTTAAACCTAATAGCTTAAGATTCGAAAGTGCTCGTAACGAGATCCGCATGCAAGTGAGTGCGAAAAATTACGCGCAGATCGAGAAGTTTAAAGAGATTGTCGGTCGTCGTTTTCAACTCGACGGCGGCACTATGAATAGCGGTGAAGAGCAAGTCACCAGTACCTTAACCTTGAGGAGCAAATAAGATGGATAATTTGCGGACTTGGTGGCAAGGGCTCGCATCGCGCGAGCAGCAGTTAGTGGGCTTTTGCTCGGTATTTTTAGTCATTGGTATTTTTTATTGGGGTGTTTGGACGCCGATTGCCAATGCTGAAGCCGATGCATTACGTAACCTCAATGCACAACAACAGACGTTGAACTATGTAAAACAAACGGCGAATAAAATAGCGAGTCTTAAGCAGAACGGTGCTAAGCCAACGACGTCGGGCAGTTTAAGCTCAGTGGTTAACCAAACTGCAGGCAATTATGGGTTAGTGATTACTCGCATGCAGCCCCAAGGCGATAAAATCCAAGTGTGGATGGACGATGTTCCTTTTGATGCCTTGTTAGGTTATTTGAGTGAGTTAGTGCAGAAGAAAGGACTTTCGCTCGAAAGTGTTGATTTGGCTGAGGCCGATGTACCTGGCTATGTCAAAGTGAGACGTATCCAATTAGCGCAATAAATTAAGGTGTAGCTGTGAGTTTGATAAAAAAAGTCATCATAGGCGTACTGATTTATTTAATATTTTTAGTCGTTCTATTCCCCGCTAAGATTGCGATAGCGTTAGCCCCATTGCCCGCGAATATCAGTGTTTCGGGTGTGAGTGGCAGTATTTGGTCTGGCAGCATAGAAACCTTAAGTATGCCGCAGCGTCAGGTAGAGCAAGTGCGTTGGGATCTGAGTCCTTGGGCGCTATTTTTAGGTAAAGTGAAAGTTGATTTTCAAGTGGGCAGCCGCGCAACACCTGTCAGTGCTAAGGGATTAATTTCTTGGTCTATGGGAGGCTTAAGTGCGCAGGGTTTACGTTTCGAAGCGCCAGATAGCTTTTTACTCGGCAATGCAAAACTGCCTTTTAAAACCGAAATATCCGGTGAAGTTAGCCTATTAGTCGAGACGTTAGAGCAAGGTAAGCCTTGGTGCGAGCAGCTGTCTGGTAAGCTGTTTTTGAATCAAACCAATGTTAAAAACCAGTTTGGCAACTATCCACTAGGCAATATCGAACTCGGCCTTAGTTGCGTTGATGGCAAAGCGCAATTAGCCACAGATGAAGCCAAGAACCAGCTTGGTATTGTTGGTACCTTACAGTTAGATGAAGGTAATATGGTGAAGGTTGAGGCTAAGATTAAAGAAACGGCAGAGCAACCAGAAGATATGCGTGAGTCGCTGAATATTTTAGGTAAGCGTGGTGCGGATGGCTATTTCCCTGTGGTATATCAGGGGCGGATCCCTGGGTTATAGCGCTGTTTTAGATGAGCACTTAAACTTAATGTGAGTGCTCAGATGTGAAGGCCGTAATGCGAGAGTTGCGATTAAATGTCCGATCATAAAACAATGCGATGAATAGAAACGAAGGCACCTTAGGTGCCTTTTTTATGGCCTTTTTATCGCGTTAGATCAGTCAGTAGTGAGTGATAGTCGGTAATCGCGGGGAAATCGTGAAAGACTTTGATTGGTTTTTTACTGTCTGGGTTAGCAATCCCCAATTGATGGCCCACGCCAGCAAGTTTAGCGGCTTTGAGTATGGGTTCGCTATCGTCGATAAAGAGACAGCGACTTGGCTCAAGGTTGAATTGTTTAAACAAGGTGAGCCAGAATTGTGGGTGTTCCTTAGGGTAACCCGTCTCGTGGCTAGAAATCATGTCATCGAGCCCTGCTGCTAGCTCAGTATGTTCAAGCTTTAGGGCAAGACTCTTGGGATGCGCATTGGTCACTAAGATGCGCCGTTTACCCGCAGAGGCCAAGGCCGCTAAAAATGGCATGCTGTCTTGGCGCAGTTGAATGCGATCCACTAAAGTGCGGTGCAAGCCCATAATGTCGAGCTGCAGTTGCTCCTGCCAATAATCGAGACAGTACCAATCGAGCGTGCCGACGACTTTCTCATAGGCGTTTACAACTAATTGCTGCGCTTCGTTGTGGCTCACACCTTGCTGTCGACTCAATTCCTGCGGTACTAAATTTAGCCAAAAATGATTGTCGAAGTGCAAATCCAATAGGGTGCCATCCATATCGAGCAGAACCGTATCGATAGTCTTCCAGTTAAACATGGGTATTTCCTATTTTTGCAAAACTGAATCACGCTTAGCATTGATTGTTGCACTGCGTAATACTCAGTGATGACGATGATTCGAGTCACTTGTATGCTCAAATCTTTGTGCTAGTCTTGGATGATTAATTATTTTTAGTCTGAAAATTAAGCGGTTGGATATGGATATCTGTTCTTTTGCCCTATTAGCTCAAGTTTCAAACCCCCTTAGTTTACAGCAAGAGTTGAATGCTTTGCTGCAACAAGACTGGTTACCCCATGTAAATCCGCGTGATTATATGGGTGGTTGGGATGTTCTCGTCTTACGCTGTGCAGCAGAGTATCGCGGTGCTCATCCTATCTTGCAAGCCTTCTCAATTTCTACCGGTCAGCACTGGCAAGATTTGCCTCAACTCGAATCGAGCCCTGCGTTATGCCATTTTCTGCAATCCTTAGCCTGCCCAGTGAAATCCGTGCGTTTGATGCGCTTACATGCGGGGGCAGAAATCAAACCCCATAGAGATCAAGGACTCTGCCTAGAACAAGGCGAGGCAAGATTACATTTGCCACTGCAAACGAATGAGCAACTCAATTTTTACGTGGACGATAAACGTGTACCCATGCAGGCCGGAGAGCTTTGGTATATCAATGCCGACCAAGTCCATTGGGTTGAAAATAAAGGGCAGGATGCGCGGATCAATTTAGTGATTGATTGCGAGGTCAATACTTGGTTAAGGGAGTTAATCGATGCTGCAAAGATCAGAGCTTGAATTAGGGCATAGTTTGGATGTAGCTGTATTAACTCAGTTTGCTAATGCGCTACTGCTGTCAACCTCAGCAGGGGAGTCTAAACGGCTCATCGATCCCATGCTGAAGCAGTTGTGCCAAATAGCGGCAGTGGAGTTACACCCCGAGTCTTTTTTGGATACTGAGGCGAGCCATACGCCTTTTGGTAAGGCGGTGTCACTCACTACCGCGGCGCAGTGTGCCGAAGATCCTGAGCGGGGCCGAGTCTTTATACAAGGGATTTATCAAGCAATACAAGATCGTCTAAAGGCTCATCCCGGGCAGATTGTGAACATCTTATATGCGGGGACTGGGCCTTTTGCTTGGTTATTATTACCTCTGCTGCCGTTATTTTCTGCGAGTCAAATTCAAGTGACCTTGCTCGACATTCATCAAGCCTCGTTAGATAAAGTTACCAAGCTTATTGAACACTTTGATTTAGCTGATCGTGTGGTGGAGAGTGTCTGTGCGGATGCCACGTTTTGGCAGCCAAATACAGTCGTAAAGTTTGATGTGATTCTTTCCGAAACCATGAAGCACTTGTTGCAACAGGAGCCGCAAGTGCAAATTTTTACCCATTTACAGGCGTATCTTGCAGATGATGGTGTGCTCATCCCGCAAAATATTGAGTTAGACGCTTGGCTTGAGTGTCGTACTGTGCAGGATTTTGTGGAGACGCATTATTTAGGGCCGTTATTCGCGCTCAACCTACAAACAGCACGCTTGCTTGCCAGTGGAGACCGCAGTTTCTTGGCTGGTACATTACTATTGCCCGATTTCAGTCTGAGTGCAGTAACGCTTAAGTTTACTACCAGCATTCAAGTTTATGGTGAATCGAAGTTGAGCGAAAACCAATCTCAACTCACGTTACCTCGATATCGACGTGAACATTGGCTTAAGCCGCTCTCATGCCTTGCTTTTCGATATGAGCAGGGTACTCATCCCGATTTTGTGTTTGATGTTATAGAGCAAAAACCAGTGCTTGTGTCGAGTGACGATCTGAGCTGCTTAGGCATTTATCATTTGCAGCGGCTTTGGCAAAAGATACAGCTACGCAAATGGGAAGTGCCATTCACTGAACTGGCTAATGAATGGCACTTAGATAAAACCTTGCTGGATCTTTGTGGAATAGGGCTAGAGCCGGGTCTAAGAGCTTTATATCAAAACGATCATCAGTCAGCTTTTGTTGCTTACATTCAGCAAATCGCCAAGCTGACAGCCGCGGATATTGCTGGGATTAATCAGCAATTAGGCGCTATTTTCCATGGATTAACGCCATCGGTCACAGTATCAGAAGTCGAAGACTTCAATTCAGCGGAGGTTGAAGACTCAAATCTGGCGGCAGTACTCAGTGAGTCACAACTCAATTTTTGGCAAAGTGAAGGTTATTTAGTGATCCCGCAAGTACTCACGGCAGAGCAATGCGCCGCAACTCGAGATTTTATTTGGCAGCAGTTAGGATCCAATGAACAAGATCCCACCACTTGGTATCAACCTCATGAGTTTATGCAGAAAATCATGCTGCAACTGTTTCGCCATCCGCAACTGGACGCGAATCGACAAGTCCCCAAAATTCGTCAAGTGTTTGAACTTTTGTGGCAGCGAACGGATTTAGTTATGACAACCGATAGAGTCAGCTTTAATCCACCTGAAACGCCAACTTGGCATTTCCCCGGTCCGGATATGCACTGGGATATGCCGCTACAGCTCCCCGTTAAGTTTGCGACGCAAGGGTTAATTTATTTAACCGATACCAGTGCGGAACAAGGCGCATTCTGTTGTGTCCCCGGATTTCATCTCAAGATAGAGGAGTGGCTTCTCGAACAGAACAAGTCTGATATAGAGCTTCAGCAACAGGATTGGCATCGCTGGCAAGTAAAACCTATAGCGGCTAAAGCGGGCGATTTAATCATTTGGCACCATGCCTTGCCCCATGGCGCCAGTCCTAATCGTGGGACGTTACCGCGTATGGTGCAATACATTAACTTTTACCCTATGGCTTCCTAATGGTTGATTTTAAAGAACAACAGCAACGCTATTGGTTGTTAGTTCATAATCCAACCGCCCTGAGGGAGCTTGGCAAGGTTATGACTCTCACCAACTTTTGCCAATATTTGCGGCTTTTTTGGCACTTACCAGACTGTGGCGATGATACGTTACTGGCTATCTTGCATACTGGTAATCGACAAAGGATAGAGCCGGATTATTCACTCTTCTGCCAGTTTTGGGCGCCAACTGACTATGACCCTAAACGCAGAGTATTAGAGTGGATGTCCGCCGCAGAAAAACCGATTCATCCTTTCTACTCGGAGCATATTTCTGCCGTGCGGGGTCAGTTATTGTCCGCCTTGATTAAACCCCAAACTGCTCTGTTACCTGCGCCAAATCTTTCTGGGCTAGTAGAACAAGTGCAGCCTGCCGGATTTATATTTCACCTCTCTCGCTGTGGATCTACCTTAGTGTCGCGCAGTTTTGCGGGGTTATCTAAATGCAGGGTGTTATCTGAATCGCCTTTACTGACTCAAGTGCTATTGGACAGGAGCCTATCAGATACTGAAAGACGTGCGGCTTTAATATTTTGCATTAATACCCAAGGTCAGTTGTTTCATCCTGAACAGCATTTGTTGATTAAATGGAATGCGTGGGATTTGCAGTTTTGGCCATTGATCCTATCACTTTATCCTCAAGTTCCCGTGTTATTACTACTTAGGGACCCCGTCGAGATCTTAGCATCACAGCAAAAGTCTGCTGGATATCATATGGTGCGACAACCGTCTCGACCTTTATTCCGTGAATTATCAGTACCAGAGGAGGGGGAGTCGATACTGGATTATCAATGTAAGGTATTGCGCTTGTTATTGGGTTATGGGTTAGAGATGAGTCAGCGTAACCAAGTGATGGTCGTGGATTATCAGGAGTTGTTACCCGCGATAGCGAATAAAATCGCAAACTGGTTTTCGTTGGCTCTCTCTAAAGAAGAGTGCAGCCAAGTCGAACAATGTCAGTTAATACATGCTAAAACAGCCACGCAGCCCTTTGTAGCAGATTCACAATCTAAACAAAGTTTTTTTTCGGCTAAGCAAAAAGAACAGATCCACCGTTATTGTAACTGGTCTAATCTTCACCTTTTTGAAACTAAAGGTTAACATAAATCTTGTATTTTTGTGTGATGTGAACTAGCTTTAGCCAACTATCTATATTAAAAAATATCAGCAAGTTAACGTTTTTATTCTAGGGATGGAAAATGCAATCATGTCATTTCAAGTCGTTAGCCGTTTTATTCTGCCAACGCATTCCCCTGAGCCACTCTTTAAACCTGTCATTCGATTTGTTGAGTTTTTTGCCCGTTAACCCCGAGCTGCCACGACGAATTAAAGAACTATTAACGCGCTGTTAGAGTTACTTATTACAGGGAATGTATTTGATGGTAGAAGACATAGTATTACCTAAGGCCTATTCATTGCGTTATGCGTATAAAAATGACGATGCTTTTGTATTTGTACTATTTTGTTCTGCAAGGACGGAACTGTCTCTATTACCGCTTCCCCCACAGCAACGAGAGCTGTTAGTGCAACAACAATACCGCTTACAGCAAGCGAGTTACGCTGCCCAATACCCTCAAGCGGTGACTCTAATCATTGAATATCAATCAATTTCTATTGGCAAAATCATACTTAATCCCTCTGTTAACGGTGTCCATATCGTCGATTTTGTCATCGCACCGCAATTTCGTGGCTATGGTTATGGTTCAGTCATTTTGGACTCGGTAAAAGCCTATGCCCAAGCAAAAGAGGCGAGTGTGAGTCTGAGTGTTGATCGACAAAATATGCGTGCGAAACAGTTATATCTTCGCTTGGGTTTCTTACCTTTTGAAATATCACCTACCCAAGAGTGGCTATCGTGGCCATCATCATAGGTAGTGTTGTTTGAGGGAAGAGGAAAGCGTGTGTAATCAAACTGATGATGTATAGATAGGTTTATTTTTATTAAGGAGTCATGGATGTCTGATTTTTTTCTCGGAGAAATTAAGCTTCTCCCATACAACTGGGCACCTAAGTATTGGACTTTGTGTGCAGGGCAATTATTGCCAATCAACACCAACCAAGCACTTTTTTCACTCTTGGGTACGACCTACGGTGGCGACGGTATCAATACTTTTGCGTTGCCGGATTTACGTGGTCGCGTACCAGTTCACCCTAATGTTAGTGCAGGTTTGCCTCAGGGCAGTAAGGCGGGTGTTGAAAATGTAACCCTAGTACCTAACAACCTGCCAGTACACAATCACCTTGTGATGGCCAGTTCTACTGCCGGCGATACCACGTTGTTTGCAGGCAATAATATTGCCGCCGCCAAAAATGCAGCTGGTGAGGTCAATTTGTATGGGTCCGCTGCAAGTTTACAAGCGTTGGACCCTGCAACGGTATCCAGTACTGGTGGCAATCAAGCCCATGAAAATTGTCAGCCTTCACTGGTAATGAATTATTGCATTGCCACTCAAGGCATTTACCCTTCACGTAACTAGAGGAGAATCACTATGGATCCTTATATCGGTGATATCCGTCTTTTTGCGGGTAGTTTTGCACCTAGAGGTTGGATGTTGTGCGCTGGTCAGCTATTAAGTATTAGTGAGCAAAGCACTCTTTTCGCAATTATCGGAACCACTTATGGTGGTGATGGGGTAACAACATTTCAATTGCCGGATTTGCGCGGTCGCCTTCCGGTTGGGCAGGGTAATGGCCCTGGTCTGACTCCCCGTGTTATCGGTCAGCAGTTTGGTGTTGAATCCATTACCTTATTAACGCCGCAAATACCTTCACACAGCCATAGTTTGTCGGCGAGTACTGCAAGTCCCTCCACATCACCTAGCCCTATGGGTAATGTCTTTGCCCACAGTAATACCGATAATATTTATGCTCCTTTGCCATCTAGCGGTGCCGATCCCCAAGTTATGAATGCACTCAGTGTGCAAGCCTCAGGGGGAACACAACCACACAATAACATCATGCCTACTACAGCGATAAATTACATCATATGTATTGAAGGCATTTTCCCATCGCGTAATTAAGGAGCGAAATTATGGATCCATTTATAGGTGAAATCCGTTTGTTGCCATTCAGCTTCGCTCCCCACAATTGGGCGCTGTGTAATGGCCAAATATTGTCAATCGCAAGTAATACCGCGTTGTTTTCAATTATCGGAATTACTTATGGTGGCAATGGTACAACCACGTTCCAATTGCCTAATTTGCAGGGGCAGACCGTAGTTGGTGTAGGTCAGGGCCCCGGGCTGAGAACCTGGGATTGGGGCGAACAGTTTGGTGAAAATGGGGTGACGCTGATCTCCACTGAAATGCCAGCACACAACCACACGCTGACCGGTTTGAATAATCAGGGGACTTTGCCTTCTCCGGCAGCGAATACCTATCTTGCGAAGGATGGACGTGGTGGTGGCATAGTCAACTATATGCAGGCAGCACCAGGTACATTAAATACCACTATGGCACCACAGACTTTAGGTCTAAATGGTGGTGGTCTACCCCATGAAAACCGTCAGCCATTTATCGCATTGAATTATTGTATTGCCCTTTATGGTGTATTTCCGGCACGCAATTAATTGATGAATGATCCCGGCATGTTTGTCGGGAAGTTTTTAATAAATATTTTTAATTAGTAAGTCACATTAATGCCAAACAAATTACATTTTATTTCAGGTTTACCGCGTGCTGGCTCGACGCTGCTCGCAGGTATACTTCGGCAAAATCCACGCTTTCATGCGGCTATCAGTAGCCCTGTAGCGGGGCTTGTGAATGGTGCCCTCGAACAAATGGGGGCAGGTAGTGAGTCCTATTCATTTTTCGATGAACATAAACGTAAGGTCATTTGTCGGGCATTAATTGATGCTTATTACCAAGATAAAAATCATCCGGTTATTTTCGACACCAACCGTCACTGGACTGCCCGTCTACATCAATTGGTAGAGTTGGTTGATGATTTTAAAGTGATTTGTTGTGTGCGCAATCCGGCTTGGATTATGGATAGTTTTGAAGTGATTTACCGTAAAAACCCATTTGATTACAGCCGTATGTTCAATGCGGCCTCGCGTCAGACGGTGTATAGCCGCTGCGAGTCATTAATCAATGCTGGTGGTGCGGTTGGAAGTGCATGGACCGCACTCAAGGAAGCCTATTACGGCGAGTTTTCTGATCGCTTGCTATTAGTGGATTATGATCTGCTTACCCAGCATCCGGCACGCACGCTGGAGTTAATCTATCGTTTTATTGGCGAACCGCAATTCGATCACGATTTTAATAATGTCGACTATGCTGAAAATGAGTTTGACCACAATCTTGGGGTCAAAGGTTTGCATAGCGTTAAGCGGAAAGTGGAATACAAAAGTAGGCGCAGTATTTTACCGCCTGACTTATTTATGAAGTATCAAGAAATGGACTTCTGGCTAGATAGTACTGGCACTGCAGCCAATATTATTGCAAGTAAAAAACCTGTAGCACCTAACGCAAAAAATGAAGGGAATCACTTATCATGAGACACGCACTGCTTAGTGGGCTTTCCTCGCTGTTATTACCATTCGGACTCTATGGTGCTGGTGCTATTGCAGCGCCGAGTTATCAGCGATCCTATTTGAGTTCATCGATAAGTGCATCGACCGATCTATTATTGCGTTCAGACACCTCTCTACCACAGGATCTAATTGATTTATCTGGCGATCAACTGGATATCCAGAGTGCACATCCGGTGCGTGAGCTGGTGATTGTTGATGGCGCAGTGGCTGAAGCTGATAAATCGGTATTGCGTCGCGCCCTTAAACCTAGTGTTCAATTGGTAGAGTTAGATTCTTCTATCGCTGGATTACCGCAATTAATTAATGTACTTGATGGTCACAAAAATCTCGCAGCTATTCATGTGGTTTCCCACGCACAAGCTGGTGTGATACTGCTAGGCAATTCACGTATTACCCCAGAGATAATCCAGCAAGAAGTGCAGGCATTTGCTGCGCTAAAAGGCGCGGTGCGTGAAGGTGGCGATTTATTATTTTATGGTTGTGATTTGGCCGCGAATGAAAGCGGTGAAGCGCTGCTGGATATCATTAGCAATAACACGGGTTTGGATGTTGCCGCCTCCAATAATTTAACCGGTAATGCCGAGTTGCAGGGCGACTGGGATTTAGAAGTTACCCGCGGAAATATTGAATCTACTGTGGTGTTTTCTGAAAAAGCATTAAGGGATTTTTCAGAGGTGTTAGCGCCAATTGTAGATGGCACTTATGATTTTGCAGGTTGGAGTGGACAGGGAACTGCACAGCTCAGCACAACCCATTTCAGATTAACCGCTAAGGGGGGGGATGGAGTCACTCAAAATCTAGGTAATGGCCTTGGCAATTTTGCTTACATGCATGGTGGTGCGACTAGCACTAACCATTATTTTTATTTGCGCGCCGATGGTACCAATACTACTGCATTTGAGTTAACGGGATTAACGGGAGGCGAGTACGCTGGCTACTCTAGTGAATTTACTAATCTGCGTATTGTCGGTTACTTGCAGAGTGGCGGAACGGTTACGTCATCTGTTGTTAACGGAGTCTCAGGTGCTCAAAACTTCGCCTTTGGTGCTGGGCAGTTAGGATCTTTTTCTGGCGTTAAGCTAAAAGGGTTCAAATTATTTTTTGATTGTGCAAGTGCTTGTACTTTGCCAAATGATGGGCCGGAGAACTTTGAGTTTCGTAGCTTCACAGTCGCGAATGCAATAGATACTCCTCCTCTACCTACAGTAAGTGATGCCCGTATCGGTATCTCCGGCGCGTCAGGTACGAGCGGGGCATATAAAATTGGCGATATAGTTACCGCAACTTGGAATAATACAGCTGGAGGCGACAATAACTCAGGTGTGACGGGGGTGACTGTTGATTTCTCTCAGTTTGGCGGCGGCGCTGCAGTGGCCGCAACGGATAGCAGCGGAACTTGGACGGCAACTTATGTTATCACCTCAGGTGCGATTGATGCGTCCAGTCGTAATGTCAGTGTGACCGCAACCAATGCCCAGGGGGGAACTACTACTGCTGACACTACTAATGCTGTTGTGGATAACGTTGCGCCAGTTGTCACGGATAACCGTCTTGGCCTCAGCGGAGCCACTGGTACCGGAGGTGCCTATAAAATTGGCGATACCGTCACCGCGACCTGGAACAACACGGCCGGTGGTGATAACAACAGTGATACGATTAGTTCAGCTACCGTCAACTTTTCACAATTTGGTGGCGGTGCCGCCGTTGCAGCAACTAACAGCAGTGGTACTTGGACTGCAACCTACACGATAGTGGCTGGTGCGATTGACACCACCAACCGGAATATTTCCTTCAGCGCAACCGATAACGCGGGCAACAATACGACAACGGCAGACACCAGCAACGCGACACTCGATAACGTTGCGCCATTTGTGTCCGATGTTTATATCGGCATTTCCGGCGGTACTGGTACTGCTGGCACTTTTATCGCTGGTGATACAGTCACTGCCAGCTGGGACAATAGCGCCATTGGGGACGATAACAGCGATACCATCAGTGCTGCGACGGCTGACTTCAGCCAGTTTGGTGGTGGCGCTGTCGCGGCAACCAATAACAGCGGTACTTGGACGGCGATTTATACCTTAGTTGCGGGCGCTATTAATACCACTAATCGTAATGTGTCAGTCACTGCAACGGATAATGCAGGTAATACCAGAACTCAGGCAGATAGCAGTAACGCCACTGTGGATAATGTGGTGCCAGCGGTAACGAGTGTTAGCGTTCCGGCCAATGCGACTTATATTACCGGGCAATCCATCGATTTTACCGTCAATACTAGCGAAGCTATTACTGTTGGTGGCACGCCGCGTATTGCATTGACGCTCGGTGCATCCACTGTGTATGCAAGCTATCTTTCAGGTACTGGCAGCAGCGCATTGACTTTCCGCTATACAGTGCAGAGTGGCGATCTCGATACCGATGGAATAGCGATCGCGGGATCGATAGAAGCCAATGGCGGCACTTTAAAAGAGGGCTCGGGTAATACTCTGAACTTAGTGTTAAATTCGATTGGCAGCACGACGGCCGTATTAGTGGATGCGGTACCACCAACTGTGAGTAGCGTTACAGTGCCCACAGATAATACTTATGCAGTTGATGATACCTTGATTTTTACGGTGAGCAGCACTGAAAATGTGACTGTTAATACGGGCGGGGGTACGCCGCGTATCGTCTTGACTATTGGTGGAACAACCCGTTATGCCTCATATATCAGTGGCTCCGGAACCTCAAATTTAGTCTTTAGCTACACAGTGCAGGCCGGTGATAACGATACCGATGGTATTGGCTTGGCATCTAGTATTGATGCCAATGGGGGCGCATTGCTTGACGGCGCGGGTAATAATTTAGCGCTTACGCTGAACTCGGTTGGTTCAACTACCGCAATTCTCGTGGATACAGCCACGCCAACAGTACAGAGTTTTAACCCCCTAGATGGCGCTATTGGGGTGGCAGTTGGTGCCAATTTTGTGCTGACCATGAATGAAGATATTCAACTCGGTAGCGGTAATATCGTTATTTACAACACCGACGATGTGGCCGTAGCGACGATTGATGTGGGTTCACCTGTTGGACAGTTAACGATAACGGCGGGTGTGTTGACTATTAATCCAGCCGCTAACCTAGTTGAAAATACCAGTTATTACATTCAAATCGCTAATGGGGCTATTACCGACTTGGCGGGTAATCTTTACGCCGGAATTAGCAATAAAACCGATTGGAATTTTACCGTTGCCGATGTTACACCTCCAGTGGTTACTGGGATTGTCGTGACGGGATCGCCAGCAGCGAATGGGGCTAGTCTAGTATTTACTGTGAGTTTTGATGAGGTAGCGAGCAATCTATCTACCGATGATTTTGTGCTCACGGCAACAGGCTCGGCAAGTGGCAGTATTGCCAGCGTTTCTGCGGCATCTGGAACAAGTGTTGATGTGACGGTGAATACTGTGAGCGGCACTGGTAGCCTGAGACTCGATGTCAAGGCGAATTCCAATATCCAAGATGTTTCCGGTAACGGTAATGGAACCAATGGCTATACTGCCGCTTATACCGGTGGCGCAAATCACACAGTCGATCGCGATGCGCCTTTAGCACCTTCGGGACTCGATCTTGCCACGGCTTCCGATTCTGGGATCAGCAGCACAGATAATTTAACCAGCGATACCACTCCGACACTCACAGGCAACGCTGAGGCGAATAGTACAGTGACGCTCATGAGCAGTATCGATGGTGTATTGGGTACCACAACTGCAGATGGTTCTGGAAATTGGTCGTTTACCACGCCACTATTAACCAGCAATTCCGCGCACAACATTACGGCCACTGCGACCGATGTTGCGGGCAATACTGGCGCGGTGTCGACGGCACTTGCGCTTACGCTCGATACACAAATCCCCACGATAACCAGCTCGGCTCCTGCAGTAGGTGCCGCGGCCGCGGATGCCAGTGTGATATTCAACCTCGCTTTTAGCGAATCTGTGAATAGTCTGACGACGGATGATTTTGCTCTGGCGAGCACAGGCACTGCGTCTGGCACTATTTCGAGCGTTTCTGCTAGCTCTGGAACTGGTGTTGTCGTCACTGTTAATGGCATATCGGGTACGGGTAGTCTGAAGGTAGGCCACACAACGAGTGATATTGTTGATGATGCGGGTAATGCACTCGGTACCTATAGTGCTGGCACTGCACACTCTGTCGATACGGATGCACCAACTATTTCGGGTGTCAGTTTTGACCAGACGTCGGTGACTCAGGCAAATCAAAATGCGATTAGCCTGACCTTAGCGAGTGCGGAGGTGGGAACCAGCGCAAATTACACTATTACTGGCAGTTCAGGCACGCCTGTTACAGGATCTATTGCGGTCGCAAGTGCGTCACAACAGATCGTCAATATAGACGTGAGCGGCTTAGGGGATGGCACTCTGACAGTGAGCCTTACCCTGACCGATGCGGCGGGTAATGTTTCTAGTCCCGCAGTGACCGATACCATATCGAAGGATGCTGTAATTCCCGCAGTGAATGTGGTTAATGTTAACTATGGCCATTATGGGGTCGGCAGTGCTATTGATATCACTCTTACTCTGACCGAGGATGTGACGGTTTCTGGCACACTTTCTACGCTGTCGCTCGATATCGATGGTGTGGCTCGTCAGGCTGTGTTTGTGTCTGCGGCGAGTGGTGTGCTGACCTATAGATATACTGTCCAAGCGGGTGATAACACGGGGGCGAGTGGGTTAATTGTCGATGCCAATGGCATAGTCCTTAATGGCGATACTATGCGAGATGCGGGCAGCAACGATGCTGACTTAAGCTACAGTCAGTGGAACAGTGTCAATGTGATTGTCGATACGACGGCTCCCGTCGATCCAGTGGTTACTACACCTGCTGGCGCCATCAGTACCAATCAGGCAACGACATTGGTCAGCGGTACGCACGCTGAAGATGGGGTGACAATCAGCCTCTATGCCGATGTGAACAATGATGGCGTTGCCGATAATGCGACTGTGTTGGATGATACTATTGTGGTGGCGGGCGCTTGGACCCTGAGCGCTGCATTATCGACGGACAGTGACAATAATTTTGTCGTGGTTGCCAGCGATGCTGCGAGTAATGTTTCTGCGCCTCAGAATGTCCCTACTATTACTCAAGACGCCACTGTACCTGTCGCACCTTCTGCGCCTGATCTCGATGCGGCAAGCGATTCAGGTGTGAGTTCAACGGATAATATCACCAAGAATACGACTCTCATACTGACTGGCACGGCAGAGGCCGGCGCCAGCGTTGTCCTTAGCAGCCATCTTGATGGAGTGCTTGGTACAGTCAATGCGGATGGTAGTGGTGACTGGAGTGTCAACGCAACGAGCGTGAGCCCTGGAACCCATAGCATCACAGCGGTTGCGACAGATATTGCAGGAAATAGCAGTGTTGCATCGAGCGCCCTTTCTGTAACTATTGATACGAGTGCACCCACTTCCTCGGCAATTACTCATCAAAATATTCAACCTGGCGAGAGCTCATCTATGCTCGCATTTACTATTGCAGATGATGTAACCGCTGCAACGGATATCCTAGTGACGCCAGCGAGTTCTGATACCACTGTGGTTCCACTTGCGGGTGTTGTATTGGCAGGAAGCGAAGCTGATAGAGGTGTGACTGTGACTGCGCTGGGATCTGGCACGAGCACCATCACCCTGACGCTAGTTGATATTGCGGGTAATACTAGCACTCGGACCTTCGATGTTGTGGTGAATAGTGTACCCACTATTTTAGGGACACCTGCGACCAATGTGGCTCAAGGTACACTTTACAACTTTATGCCCATCGCAGCAGACGCGGACGGTAATAGTTTAGTCTTTGATATTACGAATCGACCTTCGTGGGCTGGCTTTAATACAGTTACGGGGGCATTGAGCGGTACGCCGAGCAATGCAGATGTTGGTATGACGACGGCAATTGTGATCAGTGTGAGTGATGGGGTGCTCAGTGCGAGCCTGCCCGCTTTCAATCTCACAGTGACGAACGTCAACGATGCACCGACGATTAGTTCGACGGCGATGACGGCAGCAACTCAAGATGCGGCGTACAGCTACACCTTGACTGCAATTGATTCTGATGTGGGTGATGTATTAACGCTGAGTGCCATCAATAAACCGAGTTGGTTAAGTTTCAACGCGACTACAGGTTTACTCAGTGGCACGCCAGGCAATGCGGATGTGGGCAGTCATGCGGTCACCTTAAGAGTGACGGACACGGATGGCTTAACGGCTGAGCAAAGCTTTAGTATCACGGTGACGAACGTCAACGATGCACCGACGATTAGTTCGACGGCGGTGACGGCAGCAACTCAAGATGCGGCGTACAGCTACAGCTTGACTGCAATTGATTCTGATGTGGGTGATGTATTAACGCTGAGCGCAGTGACCAAACCGAGCTGGTTGAGTTTCAACTCGGTGACGGGTTTACTCAGTGGTACGCCGAGCAATGCGGATGTGGGCAGTCATGCTGTGTTACTGCGAGTGACGGACGCTGACGGATTAACAGCAGATCAATCGTTTAGTATTACAGTCACTAATAGCAACGACGCACCAACCATCACTTCAACAGCAACTACGGCCGCTGTGCAAGACGCTGTTTACAGCTATACCTTTGCCGCTACAGATGTCGATGTGGACGACGTACTGACATTGAGTGCGGTGACGATACCAAGCTGGTTGAGCTTCAACGCGGCGACGGGTTTACTCAGTGGCACGCCTGGCAATGCTGATGTGGGCAGTCACCCGGTAACCTTACGTGTGACGGACACGGATGGCTTAACGGCTGAGCAGTCCTTTAGCATTACAGTGACTAACGTTAACGATGCGCCTGTTGCGACGAGTGCAAGTTTGACCTTAGAGGAAGATAGCTCTGTGATGATCACGCTTACTGGGGAGGATGCAGATAGTGATCCTCTTACCTATGAAGTGGTGAGCCAACCTGAGTCGGGCACTTTGGAGCAGCATGGAACTGTGTGGTTATACACACCGGGGAAAGATTTCAACGGTGCAGATCAGATAAGCTTTATTGCTAAGGATGCTGAACTGAGTTCTGAGCCTGCAACTATCACCATGAATGTCACACCAGTGAATGATGACCCACAAGCTGTAGATGATAATTACACTCTAGCCAGCACCGCGGATGATAAATACATACTACCTGCGCTAGAGAATGATGTTGATGTGGACGGTGATACTTTGACTATCGATGGCGCGGCAGCAGACATAGGTAGTGTGCAGATTACTGCTGATGGACTCATATTTACTGCCCCTGCAGCTTATGTTGGTCCGGTCGCACTTCGTTATACCATTAGTGATGGTCAGAAAGGGCGCGCAAGTGCAAAAGTCAACTTACTGGTAGAAGGTGGGGAGGCTGACAATTTACCTGTTATTACTGTACCTAGTGATGTTGAAGTTAATGCAACAGGCTTGTTCACTCGAGTGGATCTAGGGTTTGCGAAGGCCGTCGATCGTAATGGTCATCCACTGCCCGTTTCTTTGGTCGATAAGCGTTTATTCTTTGCCCCTGGTAGTTATCTTGCTTACTGGCAAGCCGTAGATCGTGATGGCAACAAAGCGACTAAGGCTCAGAAAGTAAAAGTGCATCCATTAATTTCCTTGAGTAAAGATCAAGTCGTGGGTGAGGGTAATGAGGTTGTTGTTAGTATTCACTTAAACGGTGTCGCGCCTGAGTATCCAATATCAGTTCCTTATACGGTTGCAGGTTCCGCGGACAGCAATGATCATGACTTAGTCGATGCGGTATTGGAGATTACTTCAGGTACATTGGCCCATATTCACTTTAGAACCATAGAGGATGGGGAAGTTGAGGCTGAAGAAGATGTGTTGATCAGCCTAGATCCAAGTTTGAATTTAGGCAGTAAGAAGCAAACACAAGTGTCGATCACTGAGGCTAACATTGCCCCGAGTGTGACTCTTGAGGTGACTCAAGCGGGTGAACGTCAGTTGATCGTGGCACAAAATGGTGGCGAGGTTCATATTCATGCGCAGATTAGCGATGCCAACATGAACGATACTTTGACATCTGTATGGTCGAGTGGCGCGCTGAACTTGCAGTCCGATGATGCGGGGATGTTCTTCTTGCCGACAGAGGTCTTGCCGGGCATTTATCCTGTGAGCCTGACTGTGACGGATAGCGGCTTACCCGCGCTGTCTACCACGGAGAAAGTTTATATTGTTGTGCGCCCATCTTTGCCACCTCTGACGGGGACTGATACCGACGGTGATTTGATCCCTGATAAGCAAGAGGGATTTACCGATACAGACCGCGATGGCATTCCAGATTACTTGGATGCAATCAATGATTGTAACGTGATGCCTGAAGGTGAGTTGCAGCCTGTGTACTTTCTGGCAGAGGGGCAAGCGGGCGTGTGCTTACGCTTAGGTAATATTGCACTGATGCAAGAGCAAAGTGGTATTCAACTATTACCTAATCTGGTTCCTGAAGACAGTATCGCGGCTAATGTGGGGGGGATTTTTGACTTCATTGCTACAGGACTACCGCAACAAGGGCAGAGTTACAGTCTGGTGATACCACAACGTTCGCCAGTTCCTGCCAATGCAGTATATCGTAAGTATCAAGCCCAAAATGGTTGGAAGGATTTTGTGATTGATGCGCGCAATAGTGTCGCGAGTAGTGAAGGTGAGCGTGGTTTCTGCCCTCCTCCTGGAGATAATCGTTGGACTTCTGGATTAACTGAAGGCCATTGGTGTGTGCAGTTAACCATAGAAGATGGTGGGCCAAACGATGACGATGGCGTCGCTAACCGAACCATTGTCGACCCAAGTGGCGTGTCAGTGATACTCAATGGTAACCATTTACCTGTGGCGAACCCAGATACGGCATCTTTACCTTGGAATCAGAGTCTCGATGTCGATGTGCTCGCCAATGATACGGATAGCGATGGTGATGCCTTGACGGTAACACAAGTCACCAGCGAGTTCGGAACTGTAGTTATCTTGGCTAATCAGCAGTTAAGTTACACGCCAGCAACCGATTTCATCGGTACAGATGTGCTGGTGTATAGCATTACCGATGGTAAAGGTGGTACTGCGAGTAGTGAGTTGACTGTGATTGTTAATGGCAATACGGCACCTACGACGGTGAACGATAGTGCTGCCATAGATGACAGAACGAGCTTGTTACTCGATGTGTTGAGTAATGACAGTGATCCCGATGGAAACGTTTTAACCTTAGTCAGCGCAACCGCGCAGCAAGGAACGGTTTCTGTTGAGTCTAATAAACTACGTTATATCCCTAAAACTGGATTTGATGGAGTAGATACTGTGAGTTATCAGATTAGTGATGGATTGGGCGGCGAAGCAACTGGGCAAGCGTTAATCACAGTTAAGGCATACCAAGATGTGGTGATAGATAACAAGTCGGGTGGAGGCAGTATGTCCTTATGGGCATTAGGTTTGATTCTTACAATGGGTTTAATTCGCCGTAAGGAATTACATAAATTAGTCTTGGGCACTGTGTTGCTCGTAGGCTCCGTTAATCAAGCAAATGCGGCTGATAACTGGTATGTCGAGGGATTTGTCGGGCAAGCTCAGGTTGATAGCAGCAGGCGAGATCTACAGCCACAAGCGGGGGCAGGCTTTGTAACATCGGTTGATGATAAAGATACTGCTTTGGGTGTGAGTATCGGTTATCAATGGACTCCCTATGTTGCCATCGAATTAGGCTATGCCGACTTTGGTAATGGGACTGCGAGGATTGAGGGCGCAAGTCTCACTCCTGAGCAATATCATGGGCAGGTCAAAGCCGTGACGCCAGTTCTGGCCGATGGTGTCATGCTGGGATTACGCTTCACTTTACTCCAACATGAAGCTTGGCGGTTCGAAGTACCCATCGGATTGTTTAGGTGGCAAGCGGATATCAGTAGCACTATGGGCAATAGCCGTTTAACTACAGAGCTTGATGGTACAGATTGGTATGCGGGCGTGCGTTTTAGCTATCAATTTACTGAGTCATGGTCTGTAGGTTTGGGATATCAATATGTGGATATCGAGCCTAATGATTTCCTCAGTTACCAGCTCAATCTACGATATCAATTTTAAGCGTTAGCATATCAAAAGGGGCATTCGCCCCTTTTTACTATCCAATAAAAACATCATATTTGAGAATATTTTGAAGGTGTTCACTTAAGGCTGGGCTTGGTTTGTGATGCATATCGCAAAGGATTTGTGGCTTACCATTAGGAGCATGTAATAAATTCAGGTTGTAGATTAAAGACAGGATAGTAAGATTGTCACTTACCTTATTTAATTTATCGCTTTTTTATCCAGAGGCAGTTATGTCGCAACGGCAGAATAAGCCGGAAATATTGCATACCGAAGTTGTCGCGAGAAGCCGATTATTTCAAATTGAGCAAGTGCATCTTAAGTTCTCCAATGGTGTAGAGCGCCAATATGAGCGCATGAAAGGCGGTAGCCGTGGCGCTGTGATGATAGTGCCTATTCATCAAGGGAAAATGCTACTGGCACGCGAATATGCTGCAGGAACTGATAATTACGAACTCGGTTTTCCAAAAGGTTTGATCGATCCCGGTGAGACAGCAATAGAAGCTGCTAACCGTGAATTACAGGAAGAAATTGGCTTTGGATCGAATAAGCTCACTTTACTGAAAGAACTCAGCCTAGCTCCGGGTTATTTCTCTAGTAAGATGCAAATTTTTCTTGCAGAAGATCTGTATGAGAGTCGTCTTGAAGGTGATGAGCCAGAGCCAATTGATGTGGTGCCTTGGGCGCTCGCCGATTGGGAAGCCTTGCTCGATGATGTCGATTTTTCTGAATCCCGTAGTGTGAGCGCGTTGTTTTTGGCGCAAAAATATTTACAACTTAAATAATCTTTTTCCTTTTAAGCGTTCAGAGTTTGCACGCTTGCAAAACATTCGCTCAGCAGGCGATTGGAGTTGTTATGAAGCCAGAAGAGTTGATCGACGAAGTTATTGCGATTGCGACCGATGCAGGGATAACTATCCGTGACATTTATCTCAAAGGTAATTTTGAGCGAGAAATGAAGTCTGACAATACCCCTGTCACTTCCGCAGATTTAGCGGCGAACAAGATCATTTGTGACCGATTAACCGCCTTAACGCCTGATATTCCTGTGTTATCTGAAGAAGCCGCTGACATTCCGTTGAGTGTGCGTGAATCTTGGAAGCGCTATTGGTTGGTGGATCCGCTCGATGGTACGGGGGAGTTTATCGCCGGCAGTGGTGATTTTTCAGTCATTATTGCGCTGGTGGAACACAATCGTCCCGTGATGGGTGTAGTTTATGTGCCGATGACGCAAGTGTGTTATTACGCTATTGCTGGTTTAGGGGCGTACAAGCGCACGGATAAACAAGAAGTGCGTATTAGCAGTCGCCAAATTGAGCACCGTGAAAAGGTATCCCTAAGATTAGCCGTAAGTCGCCGTCAGGACCCTCAATCTGTGTTGACCCTATTCAACCATCCCAAACACTGCGAGTTAGTCGTGATGGGGGGGGCAGCGTTGAAGAGCTGTCTTGTCGCCGAAGGTCGTGCTGATTGTTATGTACGAGTCGGACCAACGGGTGAGTGGGACACGGGAGCTGCGCAAATTATCGTCGAGGAAGCGGGTGGACAGCTGATGGATACTGAGCTGCAACCGTTAACCTACAATGAGCGCGAGAGCTTAGAGAACCCTAATTTCATCGTAGTTGGCGCACCCAACTTAGAGTGGGATAAGATTTTAATAGGTGAATGATTTTCAAATGCAGTCTATACGTCCGGTATTAAAGTCAGAGTTATTCGCGGTTTATCAGCTCGAACAGGCCATTTTTGGTGAGCACAGCTATCCTGATTTCTTCTTCCGTCAGGGATTTGATTGTTGGCCAGAGCAATTTTTAGTGGCCGTGGATGCAGATAATCAGCTACAAGGCTATTTGCTCAGTGCCCAGAGTAGTGATCCTAACTGCATGTGGATATTATCTGTCGCAGTGAGTGAAAATGCTCGCGGGAAGGGATTCGGCAAGCGTTTGATGCAACAATGTTTAGCCGAGTTGCCCGTGTCAGTTGAGCGGGTGTGTTTAACCGTTGATCCGAGTAACCCTGCCCATGGCTTATATCAGCATTTAGGTTTCATTGATTCAACTTTTGAAGCCGATTATTTTGGCGCTGGCGCAGATAGGGTTGTGATGACTTATCGCAGGCTTTAAATCGCGTGCTTATCTTTGAACCAAAGATTATCCTCAAATAAAAATCACCTTTGAATTAAGAATGATTTTTAAATCAAGATAATGGACGGTGTGCTGACTGAGCGCGCCGTTTTTTATGCTCTTTTAGGTGATGTCATCCCACGGATCCAGTTTGGCTTGCTGAGGGAATCTAATTCGAGTGCCTATCTTTATCCATCATCTTCAATAATATCCTTCATTATTTACCCTCTTCTGTACGTAAAACAAACTTATTTTGAACGTTGTTTTTTATTTTAACTACTGTTAGTCTCTTGCTATTCAACAGGGGATGAGACCTATGGCCAGACGAAAAGAACACAGCCATGATGAAATTCGCGCGATGGCAATACAAGCGGCAACTGAGTTACTGATAGATCAAGGTGCCATAGGGCTCAGCTTACGCAAAGTGGCCAGCCAAATTGGTTATGTCCCTAGTACCTTGATCAATATTTTCGGCAGCTACAACTATTTATTACTGGCGGTTTCTGAGTCAACGCTTAGGACTTTGCACGACCGATTGACGGGTGTTCGTGCGGCCGACAGTTTAGGTAAAATTATTGCAATGGCTTGGGAGTATAGTCAATTCGCCCATGAGCAGCGCCAAGCTTTCAAGCTGGTTTTTGAGCTGCAATTACTCGATTCTGAACCCTTGCCTGAATCGCAAGGGCAATTGATTGCGGGGTTATTTACTCTGATTGAGCGTGAATTGGCGCAACTATTTCCCGAGGTTACGCCGGTGCAGCATCTCAGTATGAGCCGGGTATTATGGGGGGGGATTCATGGGCT
The DNA here is from genome assembly GCF_019345515.1 of Shewanella sp. NKUCC06_TVS. Classification (NCBI taxonomy): domain Bacteria; kingdom Pseudomonadati; phylum Pseudomonadota; class Gammaproteobacteria; order Alteromonadales; family Shewanellaceae; genus Shewanella; species Shewanella sp. NKUCC06_TVS. Next base: position 151,365 of record NZ_JAHKQX010000015.1, read on the forward strand.
GACCTCTCTGTCACTCGATAATAAGCTCTTCGCTGAGTCGTTATCACTGCGGGATTTACTCGAGAGTCACGTACAAGCTTATTTACAAGGAATGGGTTACCAGAAGGAACTATCATGCTGCTAACAAAACGTTTTTTACCCTATTTTGCGACTCAGTGCTTAGGCGCATTGAATGACAACATCTATAAAAATGTGTTGCTGTTATTAGTGACCTTTAGCCAAGTGAAAGACCTACCCATAAGCGTCGATATGTTTGTGAACTTGGCGGCTGGGGTGTTTATTTTGCCATTTTTCCTCTTTTCGGCCCATGCGGGTGTGGTCGCCGATAATATGGATAAGGCTAAACTCATTCGCCGATTGAAATTACTCGAAGTCATCATCATGTTTAGCGCTGCGATTGCGATTCTGAGCGAGAGCTACATGATGATGTTATTACTGTTATTTTTAACAGGTAGCCAGTCTGCATATTTCGGTCCGGTTAAATATTCCTTGTTGCCCCAAGCGTTGAAAGAGGACGAGTTAGTCACAGGCAACGCTTGGGTTGAAATGGGCACTTTTCTCTCTATTCTGGTGGGCACTTTGAGTGCGGGGATCTTGGTTTCTGATGAAAACGGTACGCTTTGGTCGGCGATTACTGTTGCTGTATTAGCCTTTGCAGGATATTTATCGAGCCGAGCGATTCCTGCATTACCCCCGCAGGGCGTCATCGAAAAAATACGTTTCAGGCCGTTATCGGGCACTTGGCGTAGCATCAAAAAAGCCCGTCAAACGCCTTCAATCTGGATGGCTATCCTCGCGATCAGTTGGTTTTGGTTTTTAGGTGCGACCTATCTGACTCAGTTTCCTAACTTTGCTAAGCTGCATTTGCATTCTGGTGCGACTGTGGTGTCATTATTATTAGGCATGTTTTCCATCGGGATTGCTGTTGGCTCCTTCGTTTGTGAACGTTTCTCCTACGGCCATGTGGAACTCGGTTTGCTGCCATTTGGGGTATTGGGATTAACTATCTTTGGTGTCGATTTGCTTTGGGCTATTCCACCAGTGCCAGTGGATGCTGGTTTTGTCTATGGATTAAAGGCCTTTATTGGCGAGTCCCAACATTATCGCGTGATGCTAGATTTCTTTATGATTGGCGTTAGTGGCGGTTTGTTTATCGTCCCCCTGTATGCGTTTATTCAATCTCGTTCGCCTAAGGGCGAATGTGCTCAGGCGATTGCTGCCAATAACATTATGAACTCATTGTTTATGGTGGTTTCGGCACTGTTATCTATGCTGTTGCTGGGCGTTGTAGGTTGGACTATTCCACAGTTATTTCTGCTACTCGCCGTGATGAATGCTGTAGTCGCGCTCTATGTTTATTCACAAGTACCAGAATTTACACAACGATTTATCAGTTACTTACTCAGTCATGTTATGTATCGAGTGACAGTCACAGGCCGAGAGAAAATTCCAAAGGAAGGGGCTGGCATCATAGTCTGTAACCATGTGAGTTATGTGGATGCATTGATTATTATGGGAGCGTCGACACGGCCAATCCGCTTTGTGATGGATAAATCCATCAGCGAAATTCCTCTGTTGAAGTATTTGTTCCGCCACGCTGGAGTGATCCCTATCTGTTCACCTAAGCAAAGTGAAGAGACCTATAATCGTGCCTTCGAGGCGATTCATGAAGCGCTCGCCAATGACGAGTTGGTATGTATTTTCCCTGAGGGTCGACTCACACCTGACGGTGAACTTGGCGATTTTCGTCCTGGAATTGATAAGATTTTGGCCAGAGATCCAGTGCCAGTCATTCCTATGGCGCTACACGGATTATGGGGATCTTACTTTAGCCACAAGGGCGGACATGCCTTGGCTAAAATGCCCAAGCGTTTTTGGTCAAGGGTGTCGGTGGATTTAACGGATGCCGTCGATGGTAAGCTTGCGAATAAGGAATCTTTGAGAGTCCAAGTGGCGAGCCTGCTGGGCAAGTCTTAAATTCGTTAAGGCATGAAATAAAGTGATAGCCGCGGATCTAATGTTCGCGGTTATCTCATTTATGCGTGGGTAATTTATCGAGTTTGATAACTATCCAACCATTCGTGCATCGCTTGATGTGAGCCTTTAAAAAGAACACGTTCGGACTTTTTCTGTAATTGGTATTGATACATAGGATCGTAATACTTGTGCAATAACAGGTTTATCCAGACTAAGTGCAGCGAAGTGTCATTCTGGTTGATTTGTTGATCGAGGGCTTGTTGCATCAAATCTTGCAGTTCTTGATGTTGTTTTCCGCCTAGACGTTTGCGAATGCTCACTAAACTCTGTAATAGATATTCACTGAAAGCCGCAAAACCTGCTTCCGGCCCTAGGCGCTCACAGAAGCCGCTATACATTTTATGCACATATTCATAGCGTAAGCGTTCGAGCCTCGCATCGTCCGACTCTTCTAGCACTAAAACATTAGCGGCTTGCATGGCATTGTAAAATGTCTGCGGCAGCGCCGAACGCCCAATCAGGAAGCTTTCATCCTCGAGCAGTAAACACGCCGCGCCACTTGTTTGGTGCTGTAGCAAGGCAATGGCGAGTTGATTTTCAAAGTTAATCTGCGTTGGCTGTGGGTCGATATTCTTTCCAAAACTAGAGCCTCTGTGATTGGCTATCCCTTCAAGATCAACCGCTTCTTTACGCTGTAGTAGAAAATCGGTTTTACCGCAGCCCGTCATCCCGCTCAAACTCAATAACGGTTGTTGAGTCGGTGCCGCTTCAATCACGCCAATCAGATATTGGCGCATGGCCTTATAGCCACCCTGAATATAAGGGACTTCGATCCCCGCTTCTTTGAGCCATTGTTGCGTGAGTTGCGAGCGCAGGCCGCCGCGAAAGCAATAAATGTAAGCATTAGGATTGGCTTTAACATAGCTAGCCCAAGCCTCGATTCTCTGTTGCTTGATGGGACCATTCACTAGTGAATGACCTAATGCAATCGCGGCTTGCTGACCAAATTGCTTATAACAAGTACCGACTTTTTCCCTTTCACTATCCAGCATCAAGGGCAAGTTGGTCGAGTTGGGAAACGCACCTCGAGTAAACTCTATGGGCGCTCGCACATCCATTATGGGATGTTGGTTGAGGAGAATTTCCCGATATTGCTCTGCGGCTATAATAGCGCTTGGCATCAGCACAACACCACATTCGCTGCTGTGGTCGGTGTTTCCAGTGACCCAATGCAGATTGGGGTTATGTGGTTCGCATCGAGTAGGGCGATTAATTCCGCTTCAGCTGCGGCAGAGACGGCAACTAACAGGCCACCACTGGTTTGCGGATCGCACAGTATCGCTTTTTGATGCTCGCTGAGTTCAGGGAGATGCTCGCCATAACTGTCGTAATTACGGTGAGTCCCACCAGGAACACAACCTAAAGCTAAATAATCTAAGGCGCGTGGTAACAATGGCACTGCATCAAATTTAAGCTTCGCAGTGAGGTTGGCGCCTTGGCACATTTCGAGTAAGTGTCCCGCCAGTCCAAAACCTGTGACATCGGTCAGGGCATTTACACCGCTAATTTTTGCTATGGTCGCGCCTATAGTATTGAGTTGGCACATGGCATTGACCGCAATGAGACTATCTTCATCGCGGAGTTTTTTCTGTTTTTGCGCTGTGGTTAAAATACCAATGCCGATAGGTTTAGTGAGATATAAACGATCGCCGGCTTTAGCGGTATCATTCTGTTTTAAATCACTTAAGGCAATTTGCCCGGTAACCGCGAGACCAAAAATAGGTTCGGGTGCGTCTATGCTATGACCACCGGCTAGCATGATCCCCGCTTCCATGCAGGCTTGTCTGCCGCCATCGACCACTTGCTGTGCGATTTCTGCGGGTAGTTTATTGATTGGCCAACCTAAAATTGCAATCGCCATAATAGGCGTGCCGCCCATGGCATAAATATCGCTGATCGCATTGGTCGCTGCGATACGACCGAAGGTGAATGGATCGTCAACAATTGGCATAAAAAAATCGGTAGTGCTAATGATGCCTATGTCATCATTGAGTTTGTACACTGCAGCATCGTCGCGGCTCTGATTGCCAACCAGCAGATTTGGATCGGTAAATACAGGTAATTGCGAGGCTAAGATAGTGCTGAGCACTTTAGGGGATATTTTGCAGCCACAACCTGCGCCATGACTATATTCTGTTAGCTTGATTGATTCTGGGAGTGTAACTGGGGAATCTGACATGATCTCAACAGCCTATTTAAGTGATTAAGGCATCATCATAATCAGATACGGCCACCATGCAAGGTGGCCGTATGACTTTCGGGCAGAATTGTGGCTTAGCTATAAGTTGCGGTCAGGCTGCGCCAATGTTTTTGCTGGACTAAGAAACGCGCCTTTAGCTCTTCAACTTGTTGCAATAGTTGCTGATCGACAAGTTGTTTACGCTTGGCCTCAAGCAAGGTTTTCTGTGCTTGATAGTAATCCATTAAGTGCAGCTTTAATAACTCATACTCTGCTTGGATTTTTTCAATAATTTCATCGGCATTAGGCAGGTTATTAACCTTCCGCTTGGTACGTAATAACTGCATCTGTAAGCGTGCGCTCTCGATACGTTCCTGTGGACTCGTACGCAAATCCTTAGCTAATCCCAACCAAGATAATGACTTAATCAACCATTTGGTTGGATCGTAGTGCCACCATTTAATGCCATTACGATAGTCATTTTCGAAAATATGATGGAAATTATGATAACCCTCACCGTAGGTCAACATGGCCAAGAAGCCATTATCGCGGGCGGTATTCTTATCGGTATAAGGCTGACTGCCCCACACGTGGGCTAAAGAGTTGATAAAGAAAGTGCAGTGATGCACCACCACTAAACGCAATAAACCCGCCATCAATAACATAGACAGCACGTCACCATTGAGCCAGCCAAGCAGTGCTGGCAGTCCAATGTTCATCAGCAAAACGAGTGCGAGGTAATGTTTGTGTTGCCACATGACAATACGGTCATTTTGCAGATCACGCACATTTTGATAATCATGATAGCGTTGCGACTGATACTCACGCAGCATCCAACCGATATGGCTGTACCAGAATCCCATTTTGGCTGAGTACGGGTCCTTGTCGTTATCATCTACGTGTTTGTGGTGAACTCTGTGATCAGATGCCCAGTGCAATGCACTGTTTTGTAATGCTAAAGCACCACCAAGGGCATATATAAAACGCACCGCCGGATGGGCTTTATAGGCCTTGTGTGACCAGAGTCTGTGATAACCTGCGGTGATTGACAGGCCACTGGCAAAGGCTAAAACAATAAAAGCGATCCATTCACTGGCACCATAGCCATGAACAATACCGCGCCATGGAACTAAAATTACCGCACTGAGGAAAGTGATGGCAAACAGACTGACATTAAGCCAGATGATAGGGGGTTTTTTCATTATAGGTTTCCAAAATTCGCTTTTGAGCGTACATCTGTAAGCTAATTTAGCTTAGCTATATTGTTTGGTCAAGGACGATGGGGCTGTGTTTAATGCCTAAAAGCGGTATTATCGCGTTATTACATTCAGTTAGCGGATTTAAGAATGGGTATTCGAGCACAGCAAAAAGAGAAAACTCGCAGAGCTTTAGTCGATGCGGCCTTTAATCAGCTAAGTGCTGAGCGCAGTTTCTCAAGTCTGAGTTTGCGAGAGGTTGCTCGGGAAGCTAATATCGCGCCGACATCTTTTTATCGCCATTTTAAAGATATGAACGAACTTGGCCTTACTATGGTGGATGAGGGCGGGTTAACCCTAAGGCAGATGATGCGTAAAGGCCGTCAGCGAGCTGAAGTGGGTGGCAGTGTGATCCGTATTTCCGTTGATACCTTTATGGAAGTGCTTGATTCGAATCCAAACGTATTCCGTATTTTATTGCATGAACGCTCTGGAACCTCGGCAGCATTCCGTGCGGCAGTTGCCCGCGAAATTGAACATTTTATTTCTGAATTGGCTCATTATACCGAAGCCAAAGCGGGTCGAACCCCCTTGCTAGCCCGTGCACAGGCTGAAGCGTTAGTGACACTGGTGTTTAATGCTGGCGCTTCCGCATTAGATATGAAACGGGCTGACCGCAAAATTCTTGCCGATCAATTAGTCATGCAATTGCGCATGGTCGCCAAAGGCGCCGAGGCTTTGCAGCATAAGGTTGAACACCGCTAATCTGAGTGAGATGCAGATTTACTAAAATAATGGAGCCTAAGGCTCCATTATTTTTAGCGAATTTACGTTGAAGTGTTATGCAGTCGAGCTCAGTTTATCTGAAGTGATTAACGACGCTCGAGTAGTACACCCGTTTCCATGTGATCTGTATAAGGGAACTGATCAAACAAGGCAAAGCGGGTCACCTTATGGGTTTCGTTCAGTTGTTGCAGGTTATCTTTTAAGGTTTCTGGGTTGCAGGATATATACAAAATCCGCTCATAACCTTGGACTAGCGCCAGCGTATCAGGATCAATCCCCGCGCGTGGTGGGTCGACAAAAATGGTGTTGCAAACATAGCTGTCAAGATCGATACCTTCTAAACGTCTAAAGCTGCGTTTCTTCGCCATGGCATCGCTAAAGTCTTCGGCTGACATACGAATAATCTGCAGATTATCAATACCATTCACTTCGATATTGTATTGCGCCGCATCGACTGAAGGCTTAGCGAGTTCGGTGGCCAATACGCGATTAAAGTTTTGCGCCAGTGCGATAGAGAAGTTGCCATTACCACAGTAGAGCTCGAGTAAATCCCCCTTACTGTTTTGAGTCGCATTGATAGCCCACTCCAGCATTTTTACGGAAACTTTGGCATTGGGTTGAGTAAAGCTGTTTTCGATTTGCTTATATAAGAAGGTTTTATCATTTACTTGTAATGACTCAACCACAAAGTCTTTATCTAAATCGATTTTTTGCTTACGGGCACGGCCGATGATATTGACGTTAAACTGGCTACTTAACTTGGCTTTCAGTGCAGTCGCATCGGCGCGCCATTGGTCATCAAGCTGCTTGTGATAAAGCAAAGACACTAAGATCTCGCCGCTTAAAGTCGACAAAAAATCCACTTGGAACAGTTTGTGCCTTAGACTCGGATTCGGTTTCAGTTCGGCGATTAAGGCCGACATCATTTGATTGATGAGTACGCTAGCTGGTAAGTATTGATCGCAACGTACTTTCTCATTCAATACTTTATCGAACATGTAATAGTATAAGTCGTCACCATCATGCCACATGCGGAATTCGGCGCGCATACGGTAATTAGCTGGCTCTGAGGCAAAAACTTCAACACTCGGTGTTTCAAATTGGGCAAAGGCTTGTTCTAGCTTGATACGCTTGTGTTCTAACTGCGCATCATAAGTCTGAGGGTCCATTGCTGCTAAGTTCATTGTTTGATTCACCGTTGCTGTAAATTGGGGCGCAAATATTATACTAGGTGACACGAATGTCCAGTATCTTGCTTTTGCTGTTTTCGCAAAGCTATGGGAAAATCCGCGCACTTGAATGTGGTTCTATGGTATTTGGCTGGATTCCGCCAGTAAAGCAGCCATCGAATCGTTAATGCGTCCAATCTATATAGTTTATTTATATATCCGAAACTGGAGATTCGCTTGTCGCGACCTATATTAGTGTTTGATTCTGGGATTGGTGGCCTATCTGTTCTGGCTGAAATCCGTAAGAGTTTACCCCATAGCGACTATTGCTATCTTTTCGACAACGCTAGGTTGCCCTATGGAGAGTTGGAAGAGCAGGTATTAATTTCTGGCTGTGTCGAATTAGTATGCGATCTCGTGGCTCGTACCAATGCAATGATAGTGGTCGTTGCCTGCAATACCGCAAGTACTGTTGTGTTACCGGCATTACGTGCACATCTTACTGTCCCTGTCGTAGGTGTTGTCCCCGCCATTAAACCCGCCGCTCTAATGTCTAAGAGTAAACGTATTGGACTCTTGGCTACACCTGGCACAGTTAAGCGTCATTATACCCATGAACTCATCAGCCAATTTGCTGATGATTGCCATGTCGAACTCTTTGGTTGTTCTGAATTAGTGATGATGGCAGAACAAAAAGTGGCGACTGGAATGTTGGATATGCATAGATTGGCACAGTTACTGGCACCAGTCGTTGCCGCACAATTGGATGTTCTCGTACTAGGTTGCACTCATTTCCCTATGATCAAAGCTGAATTACAACAAGTGCTCGGTGCGGGCGTAAAACTAATGGATTCTGGCGCTGCTATTGCTAAGCGAGTTGTCACTCTTTTAACGCAACAGAATCTTATTTTGGAAGAGCACAGAGTAACAGATGAGAGAGAAGCAGTAAGGGAGTCAGTGATGCAAGCTTTCTATACTAAGATGGGAATCAGCGAAGGGTTAACAACAACATTAATTGATTGTGGCTTTTCAACTATCGAACGAATCACCACAACCAACTAAATTACAAAATAAAGCAAAACAGTTTAAGCGGTAATGCTACTCGTCTGTCCCTGTACGGTCGGCAGCTTCCGAATCTTGTGTTTTTGCTTCTCTTACTTTTAAGGTTCTTTCTTGGAAACTATAGTCATTCAGTTTAACCATGGCTTTCTGAGCGCCTGATTCTGACATCTCCACAAAACCAAAACCTTTACGACGACCCGTTTTACGATCTCTGACTAAACGTACAGAGTTTACTGGGCCAAATTCGCCAAATAGTACTTTTACTTCACCCTCATGAACACGATAAGGCAGGTTACCTACATATAAGGTCATTGTAGGGCCAACATATTGTTCTTCTGAAGCATGAGATGATGAAGTCTCTGGAACAAATTTAAAAACAAGACTTGCAATGATAGCGCCAGCGACAAAAGCAATAGCTGATAATGGCGTTGCGAACTGAGATAGTGCTACTGCGCCAATAATGGCGACAATCAAGACAATAAGAAATGACTTTTGCATAAGAATGCTCTCTGATGAATGGGAAATTGATAAATAACTGTTAACAGCAAGTATATGGTAATGAATTATTTACTTTTACACTAGACCATTGCTGAAATATTGAGCGTGAATTATCAATTATTAGATAAAAAACCTTACTTATCTCCGATAAATAGAGCTTATAAGCTAAAAAATGGACATAACGTTTAAAATATCGACGTGCGATTCAATGATCGATAAAAAGCCCTTGCGGACTTTCTCAATCTCCCTATAATGCGCATCCACTGACACGGCAGACAGCGTAACGCAAGTTAAGCAAAGAAAGCCAAGCAGTTCATCGGTTAGCAAGCTAAACGATGAGTGTTGAGAAAGTTGAAAAAACTACTTGACGCACTAACGGGAATGCGTAAAATACGCAGCCCTGACCCGCTGAAAACTCAGTGTGTGGTCAACGCTCTTTAACAATTTATCAAGCAAATCTGTGTGGACACTCACAGGTGTTGAGTTAATCGAAACTGCTT